>JAPPIT010000071.1 GCA_028820505.1 Defluviicoccus sp. | reverse complement strand
AGTAGTCTTTATAATCCCCCTTCGATACGGCGCTGTCGCGCCTACTCAGGGTGAGGGATGCGGTGTGGGCGCCGGATAATCTCCCTCATCCCGAGTAGGCCCGAAGGGCCGTATCGAGGGACGCCTTACCAGGCGGCGACGGCCCCGTTGCTGCGCGGGTCGCTCGCCCCGGCAAGGCGGCCGTCCGCGTGGCGGATCGCTACCCCCGCGTGGCCCATCACGTCGCTGTGGGCGGGGACCTCCTCGACCTCGTGACCGGCCGCGGCGAGCGCATCCACGGTCTCCCCGCCGAACCCTTCTTCGATGCGGAGCGACGTGGTCTCCTCGCCCCACGCGCGCCCGAGCAGCCAGCGCGGCGCGGCGACCGCCGCCTGCGGGTCCTGGCCGAAGGTCACGATGCGGCTGTAGAGCGCGGCCTGGGTCTGCGGCTGGCCCTCGCCGCCCATGGTGCCGAAGACCATCGTGCGCCCGTCGGCGAGACGCGCGAGGGGCGGGTTGAGGGTATGGAACGGCTTGCGGCCCGGCGCCAGCCGGTTCGGCCCGCCGTCCGCGAGGCTCATGCCCGAGCCGCGGTTCTGCCAGACCAGCCCGGTCTCCGGTAGCACGAGGCCCGAGCCGAACTCCCAGTAGAGGCTCTGGATGAAGCTGACCGCCCGGCCGGCCTGATCGATCGCGCCCATCCAGATGGTGTCGCCGTCCGGCCCTGCCTGCGGCCATGGCGCGGCGGCGCTCCGGTCGATTCCCCGCGCCGTCTCGTCGAGGGTTTCGGGCGCGAGCCAGTCCGCCGCGTCGATCTCCATCGTCGCCGGGTCGCCGAGATGCGCGTTGCGCAGGAGAAAGGCGCGCTTGGTCGCCTCGACGATGAGGTGGACATGCGCGAAACCGTCCGGCTCCTCGTCCTCCAGACCGAGCCGGTCGATCAGCCCGAGGATCATCAGCGCGGTCGCGCCCTGGGTCGGCGGCGGCATGTTATAGACCCTGCCGCTGGCGAGATCGACTGAGAGCGGGGTGCGGCGCAGGGCGCGATGGCGGGCCAGGTCGTCGGCATCCACCGGGGCTCCCAGCGCCGCGAGGTCGGCGGCGATACGCCGCGCGAGCCGGCCCCGGTAGAAATCGTCGAGCCCGTTGCGGGCCAGCGAGCGCAGCGTTTCGGCGAGCGCCGGGTTGCGGAACCCGCTGCCGGGCGCCGGCGCCGCGCCATCGACCAGAAACGTTTGCGCGAAGCCCGGAACCGGCGCCAGCTCGGCCGCCTTGAGCGCCGTGGTCGCGGCCTGGTTGTCGCTCGCCGGAAAACCGTTCCCCGCGAGCCAGACGGCGTCTTCCAGCAGCCGTTCCAGCGGCATCCGCCCGCCCCACGCCGCGGCGATCTCGAGCGCGGCCGCCCATCCCGAGACCGTGCCGGCGACCGTGTTGGCGGCGAGCGGGCCGCGCGCCGGGATTTCCGTCAGGCCCCGATAGAGCTCGGGCGCCGCCGCCGCCCCGGTCGCGCCGCAGGCATCGATCCCGACCGGCGCGGCGTCCGGGGCGGCGATCAGCCAGAACCCGTCGCCGCCGAGCCCGTTCATGTGGGGGTAGACGACCGCGATCGCCGCGGCGGCGGCCACCATCGCCTCGATCGCGTTGCCGCCTTCGCGCAGGACCGCGAGCCCGGCCGACGCCGCGAGCCCGTGCGGCGCGACCACCATCCCGCGAATGCCGTCGGCCGCCCTCAGCACGGGTCCCCGCCCACGCGCGAACGATCGCCCTCGGCGACATGGATCTCGGCCGTCGGGTTGATCCCGTCGGTCCAGCTCGGGTGGCGTTCGAACAGGAGGGGATCGTGTCCCGGCACGATGCGCTCGGTCGCGTCGCCCACCACGTCCCGGATCCGGCAGTAGCAGTCGATCAGGTTCCACGCGTCGCCCTGGATATAGGCGGGCGGCCACATGCGCTCGACGTTGGAATACCAGTAGACGCAATCGCCGGCGACGACATAGGGCCCCGATCCGGTCGAGACCTCCAGCCACTGCGAGCCGAAGGTGTGCGAGTCCCGCGCGAGGCGGGCGAACACGCCGGGAAGGACTTCGCCGTCCCCTTCGAGGAACGCGACCCGGCCGTCGGCGATCAGCCCGTCCAGCACCGCGAAATCGTCGGGGTTGATGGACGAGAGCGGCCATTTGCGAGTGTCGGAGCCCAGCCCATCAGGCAGGGCGAACACGCCTTGCCAGCCCTCGTATTCCGTGCGCTGGACATGAAAGCGGGCGTTCGGGAACCGGTCGAGATTGCCGGCGTGGTCGAAATGAAGGTGAGTGAGGATGACGTCTTCCACGTCTTCCGGCGCGAAGCCGATCTTGGCGAGCGTGGTTTCGGGGTGCTCGACCCCTTCGTATTTCTTGCCGCTCGGCGACCAGCCGCCCTTCATCCCGGTGTCGACCAGGGCCAGCCGCTTCTTCCCGCCCGCGGGTCCGCCGTGGAGGGCGGTGTAGATCATCGGGTTGCGGACCGTGCCCTGGTTGCTTTCGAGCAGGGTCCCGCCGAAGAAATCCCGCGGCATGTTCGAGCGCGTATAGGCGAACGCCCAGATCGAATAGTCGGTCGGCATCCGCGTCGGCCGGGTCAGGCGTCTTCCGTGCCCGGCACCATGTTGCGGGCGTAGGTCCGGGCGGCGTCGCTGTCGTTGTGGTTGTAGGCGCCGCCGTGGAAGAAGCGGCTCACCTGGGGCAGGAAATAGGGGTGGACGCCGAGCTCGGCGAGCCGGCGGATGTCCACCTTCCGGAACGCTTCCTTCTCCGTCTCGCTCAAGCCGTACTCGTCGAACACGGTCTCCATGTCCTGCCGGAAGCGCCGGAACAGCCGCATGTCGCGGCGAACCTCGAAGATCAGGCGGTTCGACGGCAGGGTTCGGTCGACATCGGCGATGGGCATGGCGGCCTCGCTTCAGGGGGCGAAGGCCCAAGCAAACCACGCCCCGCGCGGGGCCGCAACGCCTCAGCCCCGGCTGCAGGCGCCTCCGCCGAGGACGCAGAACCGGGCGCAGTGGGGATGGTTGAGCTTCACCTCGCCCGCTGCCTCGGCAAGGCTGCGGCCGAGGTCGAACGCCCGGTCGTAGGGCAGGAGCGTGCAGGAGACCACGCTCGCCGGCTCGCCCTTGCGCTTGACCACCATGCGCTGGCTTGCGCACATCATCGCATCGGGCGAGACGCCGAGAATGTCCCAGCACTGCTCGGTGATCTCCGGCACGTCGACGGCCTCGTCCATCTCGGGCAGCAGGGTGAGCCTGACCGGGTCGCCGGCGTCGAACGCGATCCCGTGACCGGCGAACAGCCGCGCGAACCCGGCGCGGAGCGACTCCTCGCTCTCGTCCCAGCAGGTGCGGCCGCAGACATGGACATTGAAGCCGTTATCGACCAGCCAGGCGAAGCCCGCGATGGAGGGCTTCCAGGACCGTTCGCCCCGCTCCATCTCGTGCAGCGCCTGGCCGTAATGGTCGAGCGAGACGCGGATCGTCAGCCGGTCGCCGTGGGCCTCCCTGAGCCGGAGCAGGTCCGGGGCGCGCTTCATCATCGGGCGCATCGCGTTGGTCAGCACCAGGACCGAGAACCCGCGCTCCAGGCAGGTCTCGACGATCGGCGCGATGTCGGGGTTCATGAAGGGCTCGCCGCCGGTCAGCCCGATCTCCCGCGTCGGCAGGCCCGTCTCGGCGATCTCGTCGAGAAAGCCGACGACGTCGGCGAGCGACAGGTAGGCGAGGCGGTCGTTGGTCGGGCTCGATTCGATATAGCAGTTGCGGCAGGTGAGGTTGCACAGCGTGCCGGTGTTGAACCAAAGGGTGCGGAGCTCGTCGAGCGCGACCGAGGCGCGCCGGTCGCCGTCCGCCGTGACGTCCGGGTGGCGAAACTTGATGCCGCGCGGCGCGGCAGCCTCGATCGAGGCGGGTTCTACCCTCATGCGGCTTGGGCTCTTCCCGAAAGGAACAGGATCGTATAACGGACGCTCCCCCGCCGCGATAGCCAATATTTCGTGATCGAATGTGATATGGCCGGGGGCGCCCCGGCGTACTAAGTAGAGCACCAGCGTTCGCAATGCGGGACGGGCGGCAAGGAAGCCGCGCCGGGCCGACCGGATCGAAGGAGGAATAGATGACGCTGAGAATCAATGCGGAAGCCCCCAATTTCACCGCCGAGACCACCGAAGGGACGATCGACTTCCACGACTGGATCGGCGACGGTTGGGCGATCCTGTTCTCGCACCCCAAGGACTTCACCCCCGTCTGCACCACCGAGCTCGGCTACATGGCCGGTCTGGCGTCCGAGTTCGCCAAGCGCAACACCAAGATCCTCGGCCTCAGCGTCGATCCGGTCGGCAGCCACAGGGAGTGGTTCAAGGACATCGAGGAGACCCAGGGCCACGCCGTGACCTATCCGCTGGTCGGCGATCCCGAGCTCAACGTCGCCAAGCTCTACGACATGCTGCCCGAGGGCGCGGGCGACACCTCGGAAGGCCGCACCGCCGCCGACAACGCGACCGTCCGCTCCGTGTTCGTGATCGGGCCCGACAAGAAGATCAAGGCGATGCTCACCTATCCGATGAGCACCGGCCGCAATTTCGACGAGGTGATGCGCCTGCTCGACTCGATCCAGCTCACGGCGCAGCACTCGGTGGCGACGCCGGTCAACTGGAAGGACGGCGACGACTGCATCATCCTGCCGGCGGTGTCCAACGAGGCCGCAAAGGAGATGTTCCCCGACGGCTGGGACGCGCCGAGGCCTTATCTCCGGATCGTGCCGCAGCCGCGCTAGGGCGCGCCCGGCGCCGGTGCCGGGCGGGGCGATGGAGGGCGAACGGCACATGCGGCGGGCGATAGCGCTCTCCGTCGCCATGATGCGCGCCGACCGCGGCGGCCCGTTCGGCGCGGTGATCGTTCGCGACGGGGCGGTGATCGCCGAGGGCTTCAACAGGGTCACGTCGGACAACGATCCGACCGCCCACGCGGAGATCGTCGCGATCCGCGCCGCCTGCGCCGCGCTCGGCACCTTCTCGCTCGAAGGCTGCGAGATCTACACCTCCTGCGAGCCCTGTCCGATGTGCCTCGCGGCGATCTACTGGGCCCGGCTCGACCGGATCTTCTACGCCAATACCCGCGAGGACGCGGCGCGTATCGGGTTCGACGACGACCACATCTACCGGGAGATCCCGCTTCCTCCCGAACGCCGGGCGGTTCCGATGAGCCGGATGCTCGCGGACGAGGCGGCGGATGCGTTTCGCGAATGGGAAGAAAAACCGGACAAGGTGCCGTACTGAACGGGGATCGCGCATGACGCTCACCAGGGCGGCGCTCTCGGCACGCATCGACCAGGCGCTCGGCCGCCGGCCCGCCGACCTGGTGATCAAGCACGCCCGCATCCTCAATCTCGCGACCGGCGCGCTGGAGGAGGGCGACGTAGCGATCGCCGGCGAGCTCGTCGTCGGAACGCACGATTCCTACGACGGCAAGGTCACCGTCGACGGAAGCGGCGCCGTCGTCGTGCCGGGCTTCATCGACACCCACGTCCATGTCGAGAGCAGCGTCGTCACCCCGGCCGAGTTCGACCGCTGCGTCCTTCCCAGGGGAACGACGACGGCCGTCTGCGATCCGCACGAGATCGTCAACGTACTGGGCGCGGAGGGGCTGGAATATTTCCTCGATTCCGCCGGCGACCTCGCCATGGATCTCAGGGTCCAGCTTTCGAGCTGCGTGCCCTCGACCTCGCTGGAGACCGCCGGCGCCCGGCTGGAGGCCGGCGATCTCCTGCGCTACCGCGACCGCGAACCGGTCATCGGCCTCGCCGAGTTCATGAGCTTCGGCGACATCTTCGCCCATGACGGCCCGACGCTGGACAAGCTGATCGCCTTCGAAGGCGCCCACATCGACGGCCACGCCCCGCTGCTCTCGGGCCATCGGCTCAACGCCTATGCCGCCTGCGGAATCCATAACTGCCACGAGAGCACCAACGTCGCCGAGGCCGCGGAAAAGCTGAAGAAGGGGTTCCAGGTGCTGATCCGCGACGGCAGCGCCTGCAAGGACGTGGCCACGCTGGCGCCGCTGCTCACCGACGCGAGCGCGCCCTTCATAGCGTTCTGCACCGACGACCGCAACCCGCTCGACATCGCCGAGGAGGGCCATCTCGACCACGTGATCCGGACCGCGATCGCCGCCGGCGCGCCAGTCGCGGCTGCGTATCGTTCCGCGACCTGGTCGGCGGCGAAGGGGTTCGGGCTCAACGACCGCGGGTTGGTCGCGCCGGGCTACCGCGCCGATCTGGTCCTGCTCGACGATCTGGAGACGTGCGCGGTGCGGAGCGTCATCCGCTCGGGCGCGCCGGTAACCGACGCCTCGTTCCCCGGTCGCGCCGAGGCGCGCCGGCCCGTCGGCTACGGATCGGTGAAGCTCGATCCTGTGGACGAAGCCGCGTTCGCCGTCCCGTCGAGCGGCCCCACCGGCCCGGTGATCGGCCTGGTCCCGGGGACCGTGCTGACCGAACACCTGACGCTCACCCTTCCCTATGCCGGCGGGCTCAGGGAGCGCGACCCCGACGCCGACGTGCTCAAGGTCTGCGTGTTCTCGCGCCACGGCAAGAACCGCAATGTCGGGCGCGGCTTCGTCAAGGGGTTCGGGCTCAGGCGCGGCGCGCTCGCCTCCAGCGTCGGCCATGACAGCCACAACGTGATCGCGGTCGGCTGCAACGACGCCGACATGGCGGCCGCGGTCAACCGTCTGATCGAGATCCAGGGCGGCTTCGTCGCCGTCGCCGACGGCCGGCCGGTTGCGGAACTCCCGCTGCCGGTGGCCGGGCTGATGAGCGACCGGCCCTTCGAGGAGGTGCGCGACGGGTTGCGCGCGCTACGGCGCGGGGTGAAGGCGCTCGGCTGTCCGCTCGACGAGCCCCTGCTGCAGCTCGCGTTCCTGCCGCTGCCGGTCATCCCGCATCTCAAGATCACCGATTACGGGCTGGTCGACGTCGACCGGTTCGAGCTGATCGCGGCGTAGGTTTCCGCCAGCCGGGCGGCGAGCGCGCGGGTTTCGCTCTCCAGCGCCGCCGCCGGCACCACCCGCCCGACCAGCCCCATCGCCTCGGCGGCGGGCGCATCGTAGGTGCGCCCTTCGAGCACGAGCTCGAGCGTGCGCGCGCGGCCGACGACGTTGAGCATGGCGGCGACGAAGCCGGTATCGAGGAACAGGCCGACGGTCCTCGGCGACACCCGGAAGAGGGCGTCCTCCGCGGCAACGCGCAAGTCGCAGCGGCACGCGATATCGACGCCGCTCCCCATGCAATAGCCCTCGATCATCGCGACCGTGGGCATCGGAAGCGCCTCCAGCCGGCCCGCCGCCCGCTCGGTCGCTTCGCTGTAGGCCCGCGCCGAGGCGGGGTCGCGGCGTTCTTCCGCGAAGCGCGACATGTCGAGCCCGGTCGAGAAGGCGCGCCCGCCCGCGCCCCGCACGACAACGCAGCCGATTCCCGACGCCGCCTCGATCTCGGCGACGCGTGCCTCGAGCGCCTCCCAGTCCTCGCGCGCGAGCGCGTTGAAGCGGGACGGCCGATCCAGGGAGATCGTCGCCACGGCGCCGTCGAGCGTCAGTGCTACGTTCCGGGTCACGGAAGGAGGCTAGTCGATTTCGGCGCCCCGGACGAACTGGCCGGGTCATGATTCTGTCCCGCGCGCCGCAATCGAACTATCATCGCGCCGTGCCAACGGGAACCGGGCCGACATGCCGTTCGCGCATTACCTCATCGACATCGCGGTCTGCCTGCGGCGTTTGACCTGGCTGCCGCTGCCGGCCGATCCGGCGGAAGACGAACGGACGTTCGAGGAGGCGTGCTGGGCCTATCCGCTGGTCGGCGCGGCGATCGGCGGGATTGCGGCCGTCGCCTGGCTCGCGGCTCAGGCGCTCGGCCTCGCGCATGGGGTCGCGGCGGTCGTCGCGCTCGCCGCCTCGGTGGCCGTCACCGGAGCGGGGCCGGAGCGCGCGCTGGCGCGGGCCGCGGGATCGCTCGTCGCGCCACGCGGCGAGGACGGCGCGCCGGGGGCCGAACGGACCCTGATCGCGCTCGCCCTGGTGATCCTGTTCCGCGCCACCGCCATCGCCGCGGCGGCGGGCACCGGGGCGGTGGGCGGCGTGCTGATCGGCGCGGCCGCGATCGCCTATGCCTGCCAGCTGGCGGCGCTCCACGGCGCGCCCGACGACGAGGCCGCGGCGGCCGTCCGGCCGCCCATCGGAGGCGTCGCTGTTGCGCTCGCCATAGCGGCGGCGATCTCGCTCCTGGTCTTGCCCCAGGGGTGGCTCGCGGCCGTGATCGTCGCCGGCGCCGCCACCGGCGCGATCGTCTTCGCCGCGCGGCGCCCCGGCACCGCCGCCTCGGGTCGCGCGCTGCCGGCGGTGCTCGCGCTCGCCGAAATCCTCGTCCTCCTCGCCGTCATCGCGTCGTGGTGACGGCGATGGCGAACGCATAGACCATCGCGACCTCCTTGAGCCGATCGAAGCGGCCCGAGGCGCCGCCATGGCCGGCTTCCATGTTGGTGTGCAGGAGGACCGGGTTGTCCCCTGTCTTCAGCCGGCGGAGCCGCGCCGCCCACTTGGCGGGCTCCCAGTAGGTGACGCGCGGATCGGTGAGCCCGCCCGTCGCGAAGACCGCCGGATAGTCCCGGGCGGCCACGTTGTCGTAGGGCGAATAGGACGCGATCAGCCGGTAGGCCGCCTCGTCCTCGATCGGGTTGCCCCATTCCGGCCACTCGGGCGGGGTGAGCGGCAGGTCGGCGTCGCACATCGTGTTGAGCACGTCGACGAACGGCACCTCGGCGAGGATCGCGGCGAAGAGGTCCGGCCTCAGGTTCGCGACCGCCCCCATCAGCATCCCGCCCGCGCTCCCGCCATGGGCGGCGATCCGGCCCTTCGCCGTGTAACCCTCCGCGATCAGGCGTTCGCCGGCGGCGATGAAATCGGAGAACGTGTTGGGCTTCCTGTCGCGCTTGCCGTCGAGATACCAGCGATAGCCGCGGTCCGCCCCGCCCCTGATATGCGCGATCGCGTAGACGAAGCCGCGGTCGACCAGGCTGAGCCGGTTGGTCGAGAACGACGCGGGCATGGCCATTCCGTAGGCGCCGTAGCCGTAGAGCAGAAGCGGCGCGGTGCCGTCGAGCGGCGCGGTCCGGCGGTGCAGGACCGAGACCGGTATCAGGGCGCCGTCATGTCCGGTCGCGGTCAGCCGGCGCGTGACATAGTCGTCCGGGTCGTGTCCGCTCGGCACCGCCCGGGTCTTGCGCAGCGTCCGCTCCCGGCCCGCCATGTCGTAGTCGAAGGTCCGGTCGGGCGTCGTCATCGAGCTGTAGACGAAGCGGAGCGTCGTCGTCTCGAACTCGTAGCCCGGCAGGAGCGAGAGATCGTAGGCTTCCTCGTCGAAGGCGATCTCGTGCGCCTTCCCGCTCGCGAGGTCGGTCACGACGATGCGCGGGAGGCCGTCCGCGCGCTCGAGCCGGACGTGATGGCCCGCGAAGAGGCGCTGCGAGCGCACATAGACGCCCTCCTCGTGCGCCAGCCAGCCCGTCCAGTTGGCGCGTCCCGGCGCGTCGAGCGGCGCGGTGGCGATCCTGAAGTCGACCGCCCCGCCGGCATTGGTCCGGACGAACAGCCGGTCGCCGCGATGGGCGACGTCGTATTCGACCCCGGGATCGCGCGGCGCGACCAGACGCGGCGCCTCTTCCGGCGCGTCCGCGTCGATCAGCCGGACCTCGGACGTGGTGTGATCGTGCGCCGAGACGGTGACGAACCGCCCGCTCTCCGACTTCCCGATCCCGACGAAGAAGCCGGGATCGGATTCCTCGTAGACGACCGCGTCCCCGCCGCGGTCTCCGATGCGGTGGCGGCGGACCTGCCAGGGCCGGTGATTGTCGTCGATGACGGTGTAGAAAACGGTCGCCCCGTCATTGGCCCAGACGACGTCGCCGCGCGCGTCCTCCACCGGCCCGTCGACGGTTTCCCCCGACGCGATGTCACGAACGAAGATGCGGTAGCGCTCGGAGCCGTTCACGTCGGTGGCGTAGGCGAGGCGGCGGTGGTCGGGGCTGTGCCGGCAGGCGGCGATGCGGAAATAGCTCTCGCCTTCGGCCTCCCGGTTGCCGTCGAGCAGCACCTTCTCGGCGCCCTCGCCGTCCCGCGGCGCGCGGCAATGGACCGGATGTTCGCCGCCTTCGACGTGGCGGACGTAGTAGAGCCAGTCCCCGTCGGGCGCCGGGACGGTGCTGTCGTCCTCCTCGATGCGCCCGCGCATCTCGTCGTAGAGCGCGGCGCGCAGATCGGCCCACGGCGCGAGGAACGCATCCTTGTACTCGTTCTCAGCCTCCAGGTAGGCGCGGATCTCAGGGTCGAGGACGGCCGGGTCGCGCATCACGCGCTGCCAGTCGGGGTCCCTAAGCCAGGCGTATTCGTCCTGACGGGTAATGCCGTGCAGGGTGGCGGTGACGGGCCGCCGGGCGGCAACGGGGGGCTGTCGGTCGGACATGCGATGGATTTTCCTCAAGTCGCAGGACATTCGTAGACCAGACGCCCCACGGCGCCCACCCCGCAACGGACTCTTCGGCGCTTGACCGGGGAACGCGCGGCGACAACCTTAGACGTGCCGCTGAACACCGGAGAGGCTAGCCGATGTCCCGAGACGACGCGCCGGCGCCGCGCCGCAGGTCGGTTCCCGTAACCGTGGGCGACGTGCCGATGGGCGGCGACCATCCGATCGTCGTGCAGTCGATGACCAACACCGACACCGCCGACGTCGAAAGCACGGCGGCCCAGGTAGCGGCGCTCGCCCGCGCGGGATCCGAGATCGTCCGCATCACGGTCGACCGCGCCGAGGCTGCCGCCGCGGTGCCGCGCATCCGGGACGCGCTCGACCGGCAGGGCGTCGGCGTCCCGCTGGTGGGCGACTTCCACTATATCGGCCACAAGCTGCTGACCGAGCACCCGGCCTGCGCGGAGGCGCTCGCCAAGTACCGCATCAACCCCGGCAATGTCGGCTTCCGCGCCAAGCGCGACACCCAGTTCGCGACCATGATCGAGGTCGCGCTGAAATACGACCGCCCGGTCCGCATCGGGGTCAACTGGGGCAGCCTCGACCAGGAGCTGCTGGCGGAGATGATGGATGCGAACGCGCGGCGCGAGGAACCCAGTGACGCGGCCGGCGTCACCCGGGAGGCCCTCGTCGCGTCGGCGATCGGCAGCGCCGAACGGGCGCGCGAGCTCGGCCTCGGGGCCGACAGGATCGTGCTCTCCTGCAAGGTCTCGGCGGTGCAGGACCTGATCGCGGTCTACCGCGAGCTCGCCCGGCAATGCGACTACGCGCTCCATCTCGGCCTGACCGAGGCGGGGATGGGCTCTAAGGGGATCGTCGCCTCCACCGCCGCGCTTGCGGTCCTCCTGCAGGAGGGGATCGGCGACACCATCCGCATCTCGCTGACGCCCGAGCCCGGCGGCGACCGGACGCGGGAGGTCGTGGTCGCGCAGGAAATCCTGCAAACCATGGGCCTCCGCGCCTTCGTGCCGCTGGTGGCGGCGTGTCCGGGCTGCGGGCGCACCACCAGCACCGTGTTCCAGGAGCTCGCCGAGGAGATCCAGGGCTATGTGCGCGGGCGCATGCCGGAATGGAGCAAATCCTACGTCGGCGTCGAGACGATGAACGTCGCGGTGATGGGCTGCATCGTCAACGGACCCGGCGAGAGCAAGCACGCCAATATCGGCATCAGCCTGCCCGGCACCGGCGAGGAGCCCGCAGCGCCGGTCTTCATCGACGGCAGGAAGGCGGTTACGCTGCGCGGCAAGGGGATCGCGCGGGAATTCCAGAAGCTGGTCGACGAGTACGTGGAGTCCCACTACGCGCGGCGCTGAACGGGAGGCGACGATGGCGGGCCGGACCAGGCGCTACGATCTGATCCTCCGGGGCGGGCGGGTGATCGACCCCGCGTCGGGGCGCAACCGCAAGGCCGATGTCGGGATCGCGGGCGGGCGCATCGCCGCGGTCAAGGCCGGGATCAAGGGGGCGAAGCGGGTGATCGACGTGAGCGGCGGCCTCGTGCTGCCCGGGCTGATCGACACCCACGCGCATGTCTACCGCCACGTCACCGGGGAGTTCGGGCTCGACGCCGATCTCTGCGGCGTGCGGTCGGGCGTCACCACGGTGGTCGACCAGGGCGGGCCGAGCCTGATGACGCTCCCCGGGTTCCGCAAGTTCATCGTCGAGCCGGCGAAGACCCGGGTGCTGTGCTTCCTCTCGACCTACACGGTGGGCGGGCTGGAAGGCCACCGCTACCCCTCGCTCTACGGACCCGAGCAGGTCGACGTGAAGCGCACCGCCCGGGTCGCCGCCGCCAACCGCGACATCGTCAAGGGCATCAAGGCGCATGCGGAGGTGGGCGGCGCCTCGCGCTGGGGCTGCCAGGTGCTCGAGCGCGCGTGCGAGATCGCCAGCCAGGCGAAGCTCCCGGTCTACGTCCATCTCGGCCAGCTCTGGCCCACCGAAGGCACCGACGTGGACCCCGACGCGGTGGTGCGCAAGATGGTGCCCCTGATGCGGAAGGGCGACATCCTCGCGCATCCGTTCACCCGCCATCCCGGCGGCTTCGTCTCGGAGAAGACCGGCAGGCTCCACCCGGTCGTGAAGAAGGCGATCGCGCGCGGGGTGCGGGTCGATGTCGGGCACGGCTCCCATTTCAGCTTCAGACTGGCGCGCGCCGCGCTCGGCCAGGGCATCCGGCCGTTCACCCTCGGCGCCGACCTGCACGGCTACTCGATCGCGGTGCCCGAGGACCGGTCCGAAGAGATCGGGCTGCCCGCCAACGACCGGGCGCCGTTCGGGCTGTGCCACGCGATGACCGAGCTCCTCGCGCTCGGCATGGAGCTTGAGGACGTGGTTGCGACGGTCACCTCGAACGCCGCCGAGGCCATCGGCATGGCGGACGAGATCGGCTCGCTGGCGAAGGGGCGCGCGGCCGAAATCACGGTGGTCGACCTGGTGCCCGGGCCGTGGGCGCTGCGCGACAATTCGGGCGAGACGGTAATCGCGAAGGAGGCCATCGTGCCCCGCTTCGCGCTCAAGGACGGCGTTCGCTACGACGCCGACTCGCCGCTCCTTCCCGAGCTCGCCGCCGCCGCATGACGGAGGAAGCGCGCGGCCGCGTCGCCGGCAAGGCGGTGCTGGTCACCGGCGCGGGCTCGATCGGGCCGGGCTGGGGCAACGGCAAGGCGGCGGCGGTACTTTACGCGCGCGAGGGGGCGAAGGTGCTCTGCGTCGACAACCGCTTCGCCGCCGCCGAAGAGACCCGCGACATCGTCGTGGGCGAAGGCGGGGTTGCCGTCGCGGACCGCGCGGACGTGACCGACGAGGGCGACATCGCCGCCATGATCGCGGCCTGCATCGACGCGTTCGGGCGGATCGACATATTGCACAACAATGTCGGCGGATCGGGCCCCGGCGCGGCGCTGATGGACGTGGCGCTCGACGACTGGAACGACACGCTCGCGCGCAACGTCACCGGCGCCTTCCTCGCCATGAAGGCGGCGATCCCGCATATGGAGGCGCAGGGCGGCGGGGCGATCGTCAACATCTCCTCGATCGCCGGCCTCACTCATATCGGCGTGCCCTCGACCAGCTACTCGGCGGCCAAGGGCGCGCTCAACGAGCTCACGAAGAACATCGCCATCCAGTACGCGGCGCAGAACATCCGCGCCAACTGCGTCGCGCCCGGCCTGATGAAGACGCCCTTCATCCTGCGCGAGAAGGACGGCGTCCCCAACCACATCCGCAAGGGCTACGCGACGCCCGAGGAATACCACGCCTCCCGCGCCGCGACCGTGCCGATGCGCCGCATGGGCGATGCCTGGGACGTCGCCAAGGCCGCCCTCTTCCTCGCCAGCGACGATGCCGCCTACATCACCGGCCAGTGTCTCGTCGTCGACGGCGGCCTGACGGCCACCAGCCCGGGGGCGTGAGGGGACGGGCCGGCCGGCTCCGGTTCAGCGCATCGCCCCGGGAGATCACCATTCGGTGTCGGTGAGCGCCCGCCTGCCGGCGGCGGTGAGGAAGGCGTCGTCGTTCCCGTCGACCTCGCCGCATACCCGGTTCATTGCGTCGGTAACCTCGTCTTGCGCGTGGCGCGCGAGATATTCGCCGAGCGCCGCCGCGTAGACTTCGCTTCGGGACCGCCGTCCCTGCGAGGCCAGTCGTTCGGCGCGTTCGAAAATGTCGTCGGGAATGGATACGGCTGTCTTCATACCCGCAGCATGACCCGTTCCCATGGCCGGCGGTCAAGAGTTTTCCGAATGATGTGAGGTGTAACCGTTCCGGTGCGCCGCATGGGCGATGCCTGGGACGTCGCCAGGTCGGCCTTCTTCCTCGCCAGCGACGACGCCTGCGTCACCGGCGAGTGCCTCGTCGTCGACGGCAGGCCGACCGCGACCAGCCCGAGGCGTGAGGGGTTCGACCTATTGTTGTTGCGCAGCAACGCCAACGTCAGCGCAGAGTCAGCTTGAACTCAATGCGCCGGTTGCGCTTGAAGGCTGCGATCGTGCTGCCCCTGTCGATCGGCTGAAACTCGCCGAACCCGGTCGCGGCGAGCCGGGTCGCCGGAACGCCGCGCTCGATCAGGTACTTGACCACCGCGATCGCGCGCGCCGTGGAGAGCTCCCAGTTCGACGGAAAAGCGGGTGTGAAGATCGGGATGCGGTCGGTGTGGCCGTCGACCCTGAGCACCCAGTTGATGTCGCTGGGGATTTTCCCGGCGATCTCCGTGATCGTGCTGGCCAGCTTGTCGATCTGCACGCGCCCGCCTGGCTGAAGCGTCGCCCCGCCCGAGGGGAACAGCACCTCTGACTGGAAGACAAAGCGGTCGCCCACGATCCGGACGTCGCTCCGGTTGCCCAGCGCTTTCCTGAGCCGTCCGAAGAACTCGGAGCGGAAATTCGCAAGTTCCTGCACCTTGCTGGCGAGGGCGGCGTTGAGGCGCTTGGACAGGTTGACGATCTGGACGTTCTGTTCCTTCGCCTTCTTCTCGGATACTTGGAGCGCTTCCTCGGCCCGGGTTGCGCGCGCGTGCAATTCTGCAAGACGTGTTTCCGGTGCCTCCACCACCTTGATCAATCGAATGACCCGTTCCACGGGTATCGCGAAGGAAAAGCCTACAACAGCAACGGTCAAGGCCTTTAGCGTTGTAATTCCGATCAACTTTCCCTGCTGGTCGAAAAGGCCGCCACCCGAAGTTCTCGGCGAGACGGCCGCGTCTGTCTGGATGACGGGGGTGACATTCTTGCCGCCGTCACTGCGCAACTGAGAAATGATGCCGCGAGACAATGAGAGCCCCGAGTCATGCGGAGCACCGATCGCGTATACCTCATCGCCAATCGATGCACTGCGGGCACTGCCAAGAGAAACAGGCGCCGCTGTTGACGCTTCGGAGAGCGCTGCCACGAACAGCAGGCACAGATCGCGTTCTGAACTCCTGGCGATCAACTGAGCCACCATCCGGTATGTTTCACGTGCACCTGATTGTTGCGGTTTCCGCACGGCGATTTGCTTGGCTCCGGAAATAATTTGGCAGTTCGTCGCCACGTTTTTCTTGCTCACGACAACGCCGCTTCCTCGTGTGATCTCCTTGCCGCGTTCATTCATGACGATCACGGCCACGATTGCGTCGGATACCTCGGAAAAGACTTCCTTTGCCGACTTGCCATAGGCAGTGGTGGACAAGATCGCCCCAACCAGCGCGAAACCGGCCATGATTAAGCGGCTATGCATCGTGCCTCCGAACCCTCGTTTCGCTCTACAGCGGCCAAGTCGGACGGAATTGCACCGTTTGTTCATTGCAAAGCTTTCCCAATCTGCCTCAGTGTCGCAAAGTGTTCACGCCAGCACCGTCCCCCCGTCGACCGATATCGTCTGGCCCGTCACGAAGGCGCTGGCGTCGGACAGCAGCCACATCGCGGTGCCGATCACGTCGTCGGGGGTCATGCTGCGGCGGATGATCTGGCCGTTCTTGATCACGTCGAGCGCGTTGTCGAGCTTGGCGGCGAAGAACTCGCGCGTGCCCTCGGTGATGATCGCGCTCGGCGCCATCGCGTTGACCCGGATGTTGTCGCGGCCGATCTCGCGCGCGAGGCCGCGGGTGAGCCCGACCACCGCCGCCTTGGACGTGGTGTAGTGAAGCGCATAGGGCATGCCGAACCGCGCGGCGAGCGAGGCGATGTTGATCACCGATCCGCCGCCGCCCTCGCGCATGACCGGCACGACGGCCTTGCAGCAGTTCCAGATCCCCTTGACGTTGACCGCCATGGCCTCGTCCCACTCACCGGGGTCGATGGCGTCGAACCGCCCGCCGGTCAGCGCGCCGTAGAGCGCGGCGTTGTTGATCAGCCCGTCGATCCGGCCGAAGGCGTCGGTCGCCGCCTTTGCCATCGCGCGGGCCGACTCCTCCTCGCGCACGTCGAGCGGGACGCCGATGCATTCGCCGCCCTTCTCCGCCACCGCGGCCACCGTCTCGTCGGTCGGGATCACGTCGGCCGCCACCACCTTCGCGCCGAGCTCCGCCGCGGCGAGCGCATAGGCCTGGCCCAGCCCCCGCCCGCCGCCGGTGATCGCGATCGTCTTTCCGTCCAGTGCGAACGCCTCGCCCGCCATCGTCATGCTCCTTCGCTTGAAGTTGTCATCGGTTCGAGAGCGGCGCGACTCCGGTCTCCCGCGCGATCCCGTCGAGCGTCGCGCGCAGCGCGTCGGGGATCGGGACGCCGTTCTCCTCGCGGTCCGCCAGCCGCGCGGCGCGGCCGTCTCCGGGTACCCGGACCGTATCGAAGCCCGGCATGATCTCCGAGCCCCGCATCTGTCCGGCCACCCGGTCGACCGCTTGTCCGATCGCCCCGGCATCGCCGAACGCCGCCGGGTCGAGGGCGCAGATGAACTGCCCCGTATTGGCGGCGCGGTCGACATCGGCGGCGTAGTCGAGCAGGTCCTCGCCCATCGCGGCGCCGTTGAGCGTGCCCGCGAGCAGCCCGATGACCAGCGCCAGCGCGTAGCCCTTGTAGCCGCCCATCGGCAAGAGCAGCCCTTCCGAGGCGCGCGCCGGATCGGTGAGCGGGGCGCCGTCGCGGGCGACCATCCAGCCCTCGGGCATGGCCTCGCCGCGCTGCGCGGTCGCCCTGATCTTGCCCATCGATGCGACGGTGGTCGCGAAATCCATCACCACCGGGGTTCCGTCTCCCGCCGGGATCGCGACCGCCAGCGGGTTGGTGCTGAGCAGCAGGTCGGTGCCGCCCCAGGGCGGCATCTGGTTGCCGCCGCCGACCGCGCCGTAGATGCCGATCATGCCGTGCGCGAGCGGCATCGCGGCATAGACCGAGGCCGCGCCGGCATGGTTGCCGTTGCGCGTGCCGGCCCAGCCGATGCCGGTCTCCGACGCCTTGGCGATCGCGGTCCTGACGGCGTATTCGACCGCGAGGTGCCCCATCCCGTTGTCGCCGTCGACGAGCGCGACCGAGGCCGTTTCGCGCAGGATCCCGATCTTCGGGGTCCGGTTGATGCCGCCGCTCCGGATGCGCTTCAGGTAGTCCGGCAGGCGGAAGATCCCGTGCGCGTCGAACCCGGTGCGGTCGGCGGCGACCATCAGCCGGGCCACGTCGGCCGCGTCGGCCCCGGGCAGGCCCTCCGCCGTCATCACATGCGCGATGAAGCGTTCGAGCTCGCCGGCCGGGAAGCGCTCGCTCATCTCGTCCTCCGCGTTTCGCGGTGCCAGACATAGAGCCCGCTGCCGGTCACGATCAAGGCGCCGAGGATGCTGAACCCGTCCGGGAAGTCGCCGAACACCAGGAAGCCCAGCGCGGTCGCCCAGATCAGCTGGCTGTAGATGAAGGGCGCGAGCACCGAGGCGGGCGCGCGCTCGAGCCCCTTTATCAGGAGGTAGTGCCCGAGCCCGAACAGGCACCCCGTCGCCGCCATCATGACCCAGCCCAGCGCGTCGGGCGCGGTCCAGTCGAACGGGACGATCAGCGACATCGCCACCGTGCCGACGGCGGCCGACCAGAACAGGCTGGTCCGCGCGTGGTCGGTGCGCCCGGCGATCCGGGTCAGCACCTGGTAGAGCGCGTAGCAGACCGCGGTGCCGAGCGGCAGGATCGCGGCCCAGTGCATCACCCCGAGCCCGGGCCGGATGATCACCATGACGCCCGCGAAGCCCACCAGGATGGCGATCCAGCGGCGGACGCCGACCCGTTCCCCGAGGATCGGGATCGAGAAGGCGGTCACCAGCAGCGGCGCGAAGAAGTTGATCGCCACCGCATCCGCCAGTGGGAGGTAGCGGAGCGCGCCGAAGAAGAGCAGCGTGCCCAGGAGCAGGATCGCCGAGCGGGAGAATTGCAGCCACGGGCGCGCGGTGCGCATCTGGGCGGCGATGCCCGACCGGGCGAAGATCGCGAGGAACACGATGGCGTGGAAGACGTACCGGCCCCAGACGATCTGCACCGTGTCGTAATGCCGCGTCAGCAGCTTGACCACGCTCTCGCCGCAGCCGAACAGCGCGGTCCCGCACAGCATCAGGACGATGCCGACTCGGATGTCCCGCGCCGTGACGCCGCGCGGCGGGGCGGAGGCGTCACTCACCCCGGTCTTGTCCGGGCCATCGAGCCTCTTGTCCGAGTCCGGACCACGCGGCGGGCGCCGAGGCCGCCTCGGCCGCTTCTTCCGGCGGCAGCGAGGGATCCCAGCGGACGCCGAGGAAGCGCCTGCCCGTCACCCCGTCCGAGCCGCGGTCGAGCAGCCAGCGGATCGGCGCGGCCATGACGGCGGGCTGGATCATCGCGTCCCGGTCGGGCGAGGAGTCGGGCGGCACCATCGCGGTGTTGGCGGGCCCGCCCGGGATCAGCACGTTCACCGCGATCCCGGTCCCTTCGAGGTCGCCGGCCCAGATCGCCGTGCACGCCTCGAGCGCCGCCTTGGACGGCCCGTAGGGCGTCCAGCCCGGCCGGGTCATCGTATCCAGGCTGGTGGTGACGTTGACGATCCTGCCCCAGCCGGCTTCCCTCAGATGCGGAAGGACGGCCTTGGCGAGCATGAAGGGCGCCATCGCGTTGGTTTCCACGATGGTCCGCCAACGCTCGTCCGTGACCTCCCAGAACTTCACCCGGTCGACGTAGTAGCTCGCCCGGATGCTCGACTGGCCGATGCCGGCGTTGTTGACCAGCGCGTGGACCGCACCGAACGCGGCGACGGCGCGCGCGACGATGCGTGCGCAGGCCTCGGGATCGCGGATGTCGGCGGGATGCACCGCGACCCGCCCTTCCGGCACCCGCTCCGCGAGGGCGGCGAGCGCGCCCTCGTCGACATCGACCGCGAGCACGCGCGCGCCGCCTTCGACGAGCGCTTCGGTCATGGCAGAGCCGAGGCCGCCGGCCGCGCCGGTCACGATCGCCACGACCTGGGAAAGGTTTTCCGGTTTCATCGTTCAGCTCAGGGGGTGGGAAGGGCCGCGCGAAACTAGCCGCGCGTGCGCCCACGGTCGAGACCTTGGGGGCGCGTCCGGACAGGCACGGGTGTCGATGCGCGCCCCGCGTCTCCCTCGTCGCTGCCCCCCACCGTCATGCCCGGACTTGTTCCGGGCATCCACGTCCCTCCACCGCCACGCCCGCTCCCGGCTCGCACCGCGATGCCGCAAGACGTGAATGCCCGGAACAAGTCCGGGCATGACGACGGGGGACAATGGCCGCCCGTCTGGACAGGCGCCGCGCCGTGGACGATCATCCTCCGGTGGCAGGACAGGAGAAAGCGACATGGCGCTGACTGCGGAAAAGGTGCTGGAAGAGATCGACCGGATCCACAAGGCGAAGCCGATCTACGGTCATCCGCTGTGGGCGGGGATGCTGGACGACAGCCATTCGCTGGAGCAGATCCGCTATTTCTGCAAGCAGCACGGCATCCTGCCGCTCAACAACCACAACTATCACGGCCGGCTCTATGTGATCTGCCCCGACCCCGCGTGGCGCGAGGAGATCGCCGAGGTGACCTACGAGGAGGCGACCGGCCGGCTGCATGCGGACGGCGTCTCGCACCACAAGCTCTATCTCAATTACGCCGCCGCGATCGGCCTCTCCAAAGAGGAGATGTACGCGACCAAGTACTGCGCCGGCACCACCGCCTTCTTCGCCTATTTCTCCTATATCTGCGGCAAGACCTTCCTGGAGGGGGTGGCGTCGCACATGCTGGGCGGCGAGGCGCCGATCCCCGGCACCTACGGGCGCATCGCGGAACGGCTCAAGGCGCGCTTCGGGCTCGACGAGAAGGGGGTCGCCTACTGGCGGGTCCACGACACCGCCGACGAGGAGCATTCGGGCGTCGGCAAGAAGCTCTTGGACCAGTTCGCGACCACCCGGGAGGATCTGGAGCTGGTCATCGACACCGTGCAGACGACGGTCGACGTGATGCACCTGATGTACGACGACATCTGGGCGCACATGCAGCGGATCGAGTCCGCCGAGGCGGCGGAATAGGAGGCCGGCGATGGAGCGCACCCGCCACAGGGGGACCTGGCAGGAGAACCGGTCCTTCTCTCCCGTCGTGACCACCAAAGGCGGGCGCATGGTGTGGGCCGCCGGGCACGGCGCGCCGGCCGACGCCGACGGCAACTCGCTCGCCGGGGATTTCGCGGCGCAGACCCGCGAATCCTTCCGCCTGCTGGCCGAGACGCTGGAGCGCGCCGGCGCCACGCTCGACGACATGGTGACGATGACCGTCTTCGTGATCGACTCGCGCTACGGCACCGAGTTCACCGAGATCCGCAAGGAATTCTTCACCGGCGGCTACCCGGCGAGCGCGCTGATCACCTGCGCCGGCTTCGCCCAGCCCGAGATGATGGTCGAGATCCAGGGCATCGCCGTGGTGGACGACGAGGGAGACTGAGAGATGGCCGACAAGACCCCGTTCCGGAAGGAACTTGAGGCGGCGGTGCTGGAGCGCCACTGCGCCAACCACCCGATGACCGAGAAATGGGCCAAGGGCGAGCTCGGGCGCCGCGCCCGCATGGGCTGGGCGGTCGAGCACTGGCACTGGATCTCCAACATGGTGCAGGAGGCCTCGTTCAACATCTGCGCCAAGGCGCCGCCCGACGTGGTCGAGCTGGAGCTGGAAAACTTCCACGAGGAGACCGACCCCGAGCATTCTCATCTCGACATCGTGCTCCGCTTCGCCGAGGCCAACGGCGCCGACCTCGACGCGGTCAGGGCCGGGCGCGGCCTGCCGACGACGCGCTCGTGGGTGGCCTGGCTGAAATGGGTCGCCAAGGAGCAGCCCTGGTATTGCGCGGTGGCGGCGATCCGCATCGGCACCGAGTCGCAGTCGCCGATGCTTTATTCGAAGGTCCTGCCGGCGCTCAGGGAGGTCTACAAGTACCCCGAGCCCGCGATCGAGCATTTCTGGCTCCACGCCGAGGTCGACATCGAGCACGGCGACCGCGGCTTCGAGGCGCTGGAACGCCACTGCACGACGCGCGAAATGAAGGACGAGGCGATCCACTGGGCGCGCGAGAGCGCCGTCATGCGCTGGTTCTATTTCGACGGAATCTTCCTGCACTACGAGAACGACTACGCGCTGGCGTGAGGCGGCGGCCTCCGCCCCGCGCTTCGCCTTCCCCGCTACCGCCTTCCCTCCGTCATGCCCGGACTTGTTCCGGGCATCCACGTCCCTCCAATGGTGCGCCCGCTCTTGGCCCGCACCACGATGCCGCAAGATGTGGATGCCCGGAACAAGTCCGGGCATGACGGTGTGTGGCAGTGGCGGAGAAATTTCTGCGCTCCGCCGAAACGCCCTCCCTACAGCAGCGCCAGGCTGAGCACCGGGTAGGCGATGATCAGGATCAGCACCAGCAGCATGATGAAGGCGAAGGGAAACGCGCCGGTGAAGATGTGCGCGAGCGTGATCGACTTGTCCTGAATCGTGCTCTTGATGGTGAAGCATGAGATGCCGAGCGGCGGGGTCAGCAACCCGATCTCGGCGCCGATCACGGTGACGATGCCGAACCAGACGATGTTGCCGCCGAGCGCCTCGACCGAGGTCAGGAACAGCGGCACCACGATGAGGATGATCGAGGCGGTCTCGATGATGGTGCCCAGCAGCACCATCAGGATCACGTAGATCACCATCAGCCCGACCATGTCGAAATTCATGCTGGCGAGCCAGTCGCTGAACTGGGTCGGCAGCGCGGCGACGCCGAGCATGCGGCTGTACATCGAGGCCGCGATGATCAGGAACAGGATCGCCGCCGTGATCTGGCCGGTCTCGACGAGGACCCGCCACAGCCCGCGCCAGGTCAGCCGCCGCTTGAGCACCCCGATGGCGAGCGCCCCGGCCGAGCCCGCCGCGCCCGCCTCCTCGGGCGAGAACCAGCCGGTGTAGATGCCGCCCAGCACGAGGACGACCAGGAAGGCGACCGGCAACAGCAGCCAGCCCATCGCCAGGAGGCTCATCGTCTCGCCTTCGTCGACGACCCCGGTGAGTTCCTCCTCGGAGATGAACTTGGGAAGGACCCGGGCCATCAGCACGATGCCGAGGATGAAGGCGATCGAGAGGATGACGCCGGGGATGAAGCCCGCGATGAACATGTGGCCGACCGACACCTCGGCGACGATGGCGTAGATGATCAGCATCGAGGACGGCGGGATCAGCATGCCGAGCACCGACGAGCCCGCGACCACGCCGACCGAGAACTGCCGCGTGTAGCCGAAGCGGCGCATCTCCGGCACCGCGATGCGGGTGAACACCGAGGCCGAGGCGATCGACGATCCGGTGATCGAGGCGAACAAAGCGTTCGCCGCCACCGTCGCCATGCCGAGCCCGCCGCGGACCCGGCGGAACATCTGGTCGGCCACCCGGTAGACGTCGGCGCCCAGCCCGATTTCGGCGGCGACGATTCCCATCAGGGCGAAGAGCGGGATGTTGGCGAACACCGCGTGCGCGATGGTGTCGTGGGTGGCCGCGGCCAGCAGGTTGATCGCGACGTCGATGGAACCGCGGTAGATCCACACCCCGATGAAGGAAACCAGGCCGAGCGCGACGGCGACGTGGATGCCCGCGTAGATCAGGACGAGGATGGCGACGACCGACGCGATCCCGACTTCGACGCCCACCGCCGGTCAGCCCCGCGCCCGGCCGGTCATCGAACGCCAGTGGTCGGAAAGCATGATCGCGAACTGCACCATGGTGACGACCACGGCGATGACGATGATCAGCGCGACCGGCCAGACCGGCGCGGTGAACATGCCCTCGACGCCGATATAGTAGTCGTTCTCCCACGACTCGAAGAAGAACGGCACGCTGCCCCAGATGATCAGCCCCATGAAGACGGTGCCGAGCAGGAAGGTGACGACGGCCATGCCGTGACCCGCCCTCGGGCTGCGGCGCATCACCTGGTTGAACAGCCCGTCCGAGCGGGTCAGCACGCCCCGGCGCAGCGAATCCGCGAGCTGCATGAAGACGATGCCGATGATCGAGATCTCGATCATCTCGATGACGCCGATGATCGGGGCGTTGAACGCCGAACGGCTGATCGCCTCGGCGTTGATCAGCAGCATCAGCACGACGATCCAGCACGAGCCGGCGGCGTTCATGCCGCCGACCAGCGAGGAGAAGGCGCGGACCGCCGCGCCCCGGGGACGGTCCTCCCCGGCGCGCGGCGCGCTATCGTTCAAACGCTACTCCTTGTCCCAGTGCCGGATGATCGGCTGCTCGGCCGCCCTCATCTTGTCCATGTAGGCGGACATCAGCTTGGTGCCGGGCAGGCCCTGCTTGTCGAGCTTGCCGGCCCAGTCCTTGGCGATGTTGGGCATCGTCTTCGCCCAGTTCTCGCGCGCGGCCTGCGACATCTGGATGATCTCGCCGCCCTTGGCCTTGTAGTTCGCGTAGGCCTTGTCGGCGTCGTCGATCGCCTGCTGCGCGGTGTGGTCGCGGTAATCGGCGGACACCGCGTGGATCACGTCGCGCACCGCCATGG
Organism: Defluviicoccus sp.; assembly: GCA_028820505.1. Classification (GTDB taxonomy): domain Bacteria; phylum Pseudomonadota; class Alphaproteobacteria; order MPNO01; family MPNO01; genus MPNO01. The sequence goes on along the minus strand of JAPPIT010000071.1, from coordinate 4,248 downwards.
GCAGCCGCTTGTAGGACTTGGCGTTCATGGTCAGCGCCTTGGAGTTGGCGGTGCCGATATCGGCCTTGAGCATGAACTTCGCGCCCTCGACCAGCTTGAAGGCCACCGCCGCGTCGGTCCACAGCATCGAGCCGTCGATCGCGCCGGTCTTGAACTTGTTGTAGTAATGCACCATCGAGCCGATCACCGGCGTCGCGCCGGTACCGGTCAGGTAGCGCATGTTGATCCCGGCGCCCGCGATCTTGAGCCCCTTGAACTGCTCCAGCTTGGTGATCCGGTTGCGGAAGAACATCTGATAGGTGTCGATCACCGAGAAGCTCGAGAGCAGCACCTGGTTGTATTTCATCCAGGCCTCCTTCATCGCCGGGAACTGCTCGGCGAGCTCGTCGACGGTGCGCGACAGCAGCACCGGGTCGGCGGTCACGAAGGGCGTCACGTAGGCGACGGCCTGCATCGGCACCTTGTCCTGATGGAACACGCTGGTCACCACGCCGATGTCGCCCAGCCCCTTCTGCATGCCGGTCATGACGTGGCGGACCTTGACGATCTGCCCGGCGAAGGCCTTGTTCCAGTCGATCTTATACTCGCCCTTCGCGGCCAGCCGCTTGTCGACCTCCGGAATGAGGTAGGCGAGGAACGTCCTCACCTGGAGCGCGCGCGGCGGGTAGCCGTCGACGGCGGTGAGCGAAATCGTCTTCTGGGCCTGCGCCGCGGGCGCCGCGAGCAGGAGGGCCAGCGCCGCGCCCGCGAGCGCGGCCGTCCCGATATGGCCGAAACGCATGATCGTTCTCCCTGGATTTATCGGTCGGCCGGAGTGTAGGGGACGCCGCACCGCGTGAACAGGCGCGCGTCCCGTTGACTACTCCGCCGCCGAATCCAGCACGCTCTGCGGCGTCGAGGAGACGATCTCGGCATAGGTCGGCACGAACGCGCCCTTGTCGAGATCCTCGATGAGCGTGACGAATTCGAGGTTCATGGCGGCGAGCTGCTGGCGGATCTTCGCGTGCACCTCGATGTCGGACCATTCGCCGATCAGGTAGAAATGATCCGGATCCTCGGTGTCGCGGCACAGCACGCCGTCCTTCACCTGGGCCGGCGACTTGTGCATCGGGTTGCCGTCGGAATAGTCGAACTCGTCGAACTTCTCGATGAACTCGTCCCCGGTGCCCGGCTTCACCCGGAAATCGTAGACGTGGAAGTAGTTCCCCTTGGTGGCAAGCGCGACCAGCGACATGGCCCTCTCCTCCTGGCGTTTCCCGCAGCGAGACTAGCCCATTTCCGCGCGAGGTCGAAATGACGGTTCCGAGGCCGGCTTGTTGACACCCCCGACGCGCCGCCCCTAGGGTTTTCGCGCCCATCGGCACGGGGGAGGGCGCGGTGCTGCTGAAGAACCACTGGTACGTCGCGGCGTGGTCGGAGGATGTCGGCCGGGTGCCGCTCGGCCGCGTGCTGCTGAACGAATACGTCATGCTGTTCCGCGGGCTCGACGGCGCCCCGGTCGCGCTGGAGAACCGGTGCGCGCACCGCAACCTGCCGCTCTCCGAAGGCAGGCTGATCGGCGACGAGGTCGAGTGCGGCTATCACGGGCTGGTGTTCGGCCGCGACGGGGTCTGCACCCACGTGCCCGGCCAGGAGGAGGTGCCGGGCTGGGCGCGGGTGAAATCCTATCCCGTCGCCGAGCGCGACCGCTGGGTGTTCGTCTGGATGGGCGACCCGGACGAGGCCGATCCGGACCTGGTGCCGGACTACCACACCAGGCTCGTCGATCCCGACTGGTACGCGGTCTCCGGCCAGACGCTGGTCAGGGGCGGCTACCGGCTGGTGCTCGACAATCTGCTCGACCTCTCGCACCTCACCTATGTCCACGCCTCGACCACCGGCAACCGTGCGCTCGCCGAGGAGGCGGAGCTGATCGTCGAGGGCGGCGACGATTTCGTCCGCGTCACCCGCTGGATGGAGGGCATCCCGCCGGCGCCGGCCTATGCCGATTACGGCGGCTACGACACCCCGATCGACCGCTGGCAGGTCTCGAAATACATCCCGCCCTCCTATATCGACATCTGCAACGGCTCGACCGCCGCCGGCGAGGGGCTGCCGCAGGAGGAGCGCCCGTCGAGCCTGGGGCGCTGGGGGTTCGTGGTCTACCACGCGCTGACGCCCGAGACCGAGACCACCACCCATCAATTCTGGGCGATCGCCACCGCCCGCTCGATGGTGCCGGCGGGCACGGAGGCGACGTTCACCGAGCAGATGAGGGAAGTGATCGCCGAGGACCTCGCGGTCTACGAGGCGCAGCAGCGGGCGATCGACCTCGATCCCGAGATGAAGGGCGAGGACGTGAACCCGCGCGGCACCATCCCGGCCGACGACGCGCTGCTCCGGATGCGGCGCACGATCCGCCGGCTCTACGGCGAAGAGCAGCGGGCGTGACCGGGGGCCTCCCGGATCTCGACCACGAGCGTTTCCTGCGCCTGACCTTCGCGCTCGCCGAGAAGTCGCGCGGCGAGGGCAACCATCCCTTCGCCGCGATCCTGGTCGGGCCGGACGGCGAGATCCTGATGGAGGCGATGAACGCGTTCGGCATCGAGGGCGATTCCACCGGCCACGCCGAACGGGTGCTGATGACGCGGGCCTCGATCGCCTACGGGGCCGAATACCTGTCCCGCTGCACCCTGTACGCCAACGCCGAGCCCTGCGCGATGTGCGCCGGCGCCGCCTACTGGGCGGGGATCGGGCGCGTGGTCCACGGGATGAGCGAGAAGGCGCTCAAGGCGCTGATCGGCCCGCACCCCGAGAACCTCACCCTCGACCTCCCCTGCCGCGCAGTGTTCGCCGCCGGCCAGCGCGAGGTCGAGGTCATAGGCCCGCTGCTGGCGGAGGAATCGGCGAAGGCGCATGAGGGGTTCTGGTAGGGGCAACCCGCTCCGTTTCCCCATCCGGCAGCGCCGCCGTTCCTTCCTTCCCGTCATGGTCGGCGGAGGGAAACGACAGGTTGGACGGTTTCGATCGAAGCGGATGTGCGCCGGCAACGGGAGTTAAGGGATTTCGACCATGAGCGATGAGCATGTGAAGGTCGGCATGTCGCCGCCGCACCCCGGCAGCTTCGTCCGCACCGAGATTCTGGAAGAGCTGGGCCTGTCCGTCTCGCGCGCCGCCGCCGTCCTGGGTGTGCGGCGGGCGACGCTGTCCGATCTCGTCAACGAGAAGGCGGGGCTGTCGCCGGAGATGGCGCTCAGGATCGAGAAGGCCTTCGGGGTTTCCATGGATTCGATGCTCCGCATGGGAGCCTGGTACGACAGCCATGCGATGCGGCGTCGCGCCGACGAGATCGACGTCGAACGCTACCGTCCCGCATAGCAAGGCGAGTTCAGGGGAGACAGGAAGATGGGGTTGCTCGAAGGACACCGCGCCGCGGTCACCGGCGGCGGGTCGGGGATCGGGCGCGCGATCGCGCTGGGCTACGCCGAACAGGGCGCCGAGGCGATCGTCATCGACATCGACGGCGCGGCGGCGGAGGCGGTGCGGGGCGAGATCGCGGACGCCGGACACGCGGCGCACGCGGTGACGCTCGACGTGCGCGACCGCGCCGCCTGCGCGAAGGCCGCGGCGGACATCGAGAGTTCCGTCGGCCCCGTCTCGATCCTGGTCAACAACGCCGGCATCAACCGCCGCAACCCGGTGACCGGCGACGCGGCGGCCGTCGCGGGCGACTGGGACGACATCATGCGGGTCAACCTCGACGGCGTGTTCAACGTCACCCGCGCCTTCCTCGGCCAGCTCCGCGCCAACAAGGGGCGCGTGGTCAATATCGGCTCGATCCAGTCCTTCCTGCATGTCAGGACGCCGAACAGCATCGCCTACACCACCTCGAAGCACGGCGTGCTCGGCTTCACCCGTGCGCTCGCCGCCGAGCTCGGCAGGGACGGGGTCCGGGTCAACGCCATCGGCCCCGGCCTGATCGAGACCCCGCTGAATGCCGCCGCGAGGGCGCGCAATCCCGAACTCGTCGATCTTTTCCTCGGCCACACGCCGCTCGGGCGTACCGGCAAGCCCGAGGACATCGTCGGGCCGGCGATCTTCCTCGCCTCCGACCTCGCCGGCTACGTCACCGGCGGGATCGTGATGGCGGACGGGGGGTACAGGGCGATCTAGAGCGGATCCGTTTTAGTTGGAACCGCTTCATCCGTTCTCTCCCGTCATGGTCGGCGAAGGCCGACCATCCACGTTTTGTTTTTGTTTTCAGCGCCT
>JAPPIT010000089.1 GCA_028820505.1 Defluviicoccus sp. | reverse complement strand
GCGCATTCCGCCATCACCGCCAGCATGCCGGTGCCGGCCGAGGGCTCCAGCACGACGTCGGCCGGCCGGACCGCGGCGGCCTGGAGGGCGGCGTAGGCGAGCGGCAGCGGAGTCGAGAATTGCTGGAGCCGGACCTGCTCCTCCGAGCGCCTGGTGTGGGAGGGCTCCAGCGCCGCGACCGCCTCCAGCATCGCCAGCATGCGGCGCGGGCCGTCCGCACCGGCGCCGCAGGTGCGGCGCATGCCCCGGCCGTAGCGTTGCAGGAACAGTACGCAGGTCGCCTCGGCGGCCTCGTACGCGTCCTTCCAGATCCAGCCGCCCTTGGCATCCGACGCGCCGAAGGCCTCCGTCATGGCGTCGCGGAGGGTCGCGGCGTCGAGAGGCCGGCCGGCTTCCAGCACGGGCAGTAGGACATGGGCCGCGGCGAAGAGGGCGTCTCCGAGCGAAGGACGGGCCGGCGATGCGGGCGGGTCGGTGGCGAGCGCGGTAAGGGGCGGACGCGCGGGGGCGTCCGGCGCCGGACGGGCGTCGAGCATGGGCCGGTCTCCGTGCTGAAGGGCGTCGGACCGGCGTTGGCATGACGTGGAATTCGACTCCCGCCCCGCCCGCCGGACCGCCCCGGGCCGGCTGGCCTGCCTCCTTTCGGCGCGGAGCGCGGAGGAGGGAGAGTGCGTTCGTGAAGGTGGAGGCGGGGTCGGGCGGGACGGATCAGCCGAATCGCCTGCCGTTTTCCAGGAACGACCACTCGTTGATCGCGATGATCTCGTCGACGGTTTCGTCGGAGGTCTCGTGCTCGTATTCGCGCTCAAGCTGGCGGTAGAGCCAGCGCGCCAGGTCGCGCAGCGCCTCGGTCACCGTATCCTCGGTGCCGTCGGTCGGAGGCTGCCAGGTCGGGCTGTCGCGCTCGACCTCGATCGTCATGGTGTGCTCGTGGCAATACCGCCCCTGTTGGCGGATGGTGGCTCCAAGCTGAAAGAAGTTCCTTCGCTGGACCTCCTGCAGGACATCGGCGATCCGGTGCAACTCCTGATCCCTGGGCGCATGTTCGCGGATGGCCCTGCGCGATCCACGGGCATGGCTCCACGCTCCGGAGAAGCTGGCCCCGTCCCCCTGGCTGGAGAAACCACTGTGGAAAATCCGGGGCTTCCCCCGTGTGCCGCCTCCGTAGAGCCGCACCGGACTGGTGGCAAGCGTGACGCCGAGGATTTCGCAGATCGTCCCGAAATCCTCGTAGACGAAGTCGTACCATTCGTCGTGGAGGCCCTGGTCGCGATACCAGATGCGGGCGTTCTCCTTCGCGGCGTCCGACAGCTCGTCGATGCCGTAGACGACGGTCTCGATGATCCGGGGCATGGCTCAGCGCTCCTCCGAAACGGGGCTGCGGCGGCGCTCGTGCCGCGAAAGGCGGACGAACCGGACGGCCTCGCGGATGCGCCTGAGCGCGACGCGGTTGCAGTCGGGATCGGCGCGGCGCCAGGGCCGCTGCTTGCGGGAAAGCCAGGCGGAATCCGCAACGAAGCCGTCGCTGTAGACGACGAAGTGATTGCTGGCCGAAATCGCCCACGTTCCCGCGGGCGCGGGATCGAGGAACGTGCCGAGTGAGACGGCGCGGACCTCGAACGGCACGTCCGCGAAGATGCGCTCCCAGACCTCCTCGCGGCGCGCGTGGCGGCGTTCGCGGTACTTCGGATGACGCAGCGCGAAATCGGGAACGAAGCCGAACGCTTCGAGGGCCGCGGCGAGTTCGTCGGTGTAGACGCCGTTGACCGAGGGCCGGTCGAACAGGCGGCGGATGACGGCGGCGGCCTCGTGGGTCGGCACGCCGGCGATCGCTGAAATCGCGGACGGGCCGCACTTGGTGGCGCGGCCGGTGATCCTGTGGAGCATGGGCAGTCTCCGGGCTGGAAGACCTTGGGCGTCCGGCGCGCGGGGGCACGGCACGGAGGGACGAAGCGGGCAAGGCGCGGCCTTGGGAGGCCGGGATCACCGGCGCTGCGCGTCGAGGTGGCGCAGCACGGCGGCGGCGAGGTCGCGGATGTCGCCGAAGGAACGCTCCTCGGAGTCGTTCCATTCGATGAGGCTGTTGAGGTGGGGCTCGAAATCCGCCGCGTCCCGTTCGCGGTCGCCGGTGTCGATGCCGGCGAGCCCGGTGTAGACGGCGCATAGGGACTCGGTGGCCTCGCCGGTATTGGACGCGTCGTGGCGGAGCACCGAACCGGTGTGGATGCGGATGGCCGCGCCGAGGCAGAAGCAGCGGGGGCTCTCGGGCGTGGCGAGGCGGAAGGCCGGCGGGTGGCGAACCTCGTCGTTGTCGACGACGTGGAAGCCGCCGTCGAACTCGATGACGTCGCCGTCGTCGTCGCGGCCCCATCCGCCCTGGTGCCAGCGTCTGGGGCGGTCGAAGGTCTCGTGGACGCGGCGGGCGATCTCGAGCATCTGCTCGGGGCTGGGGGTCTGCATGCTCAGTCGTCCTCGGGGTACATCACGGTCACCACCGGCTCACCCCGGTCGCCGGCGCCGATCGCCACGATGGGGAAATGCCTGCGGGGCGGCCGGTTGCTGTCGCGGAGGTCCTTGCGGATGTCGCGCACCAGCACGCACATCCTCACGCGGTCGCTGTTGGGTGCGCCGAGCGCATAGTGGCGCGCCATCCACAGCACGTCCCAGAGCCGGCCGGCTTCGTCCTGGAAGCCGCGATACCCCTCGGGCAGGGCGACGAGTCTCTCCCACACGGAGCGGGAGAGCGCGACGGGGATCTTGAAACCCGCCTCGCGCGCGGTTTCGGAGACGTCGACGAGGATGCCGTCCTCGATCGCCTGGGCGCGGGTGTAGACGGAAAGCACGGGATCGAATGCGGCGGCGTTGCCGGGTTCGGGCATGGTCGGGCTCCTGTTCGGGGAAGAGGCGGAGGCGGTCGCTCCGGCCGGGGCGTCAGAGCAGCCCTCGGGCCTGAAAGCTGACCGAGCCGGTCGGCGTGACGATCAGATGGTCGAGCAGCGTGACCTCGATGGTCCTGAGCGCGTCCTCGATGCGCTTCGTCATCTCGATGTCGGCCCTGGACGGCTCGGGACAGTGGCTGGGATGATTGTGGACGGCGACAATCGCGCTCGCCTGAAGCTCCAGGCAGCGGACACAGACTTCCCGGGGATAGACCGGCGCGTGGCAGACGGAGCCCTTCTGGATGCACTCGTCGGCGATGAGACGGTTCTTTCGGTCCAGATAGAGAATCCGGAACTCCTCGACCTCGCGATGGCCGGCCAGCGTTCGGCAGTATTCGATGACCTTGTCGTAGCTGCCGAGGGACGGGCGCACGGTCTCCGGCACCTCCTCCCGGGCCATGCGGATGCCGAGCGCCTCGGCGGCCTTCAGCGCGGCGATGGCGTCCTCGGAGAGCCCGGGCACGGTGCGCAGCCGGTCGGGGCGGGCCGCCAGCGCGCGCGGGGCGGCGCCGAAGGTGTCCAGGAGAGCGCCGGCCGGATCCCCGGCGTCGTCCGCGGCATGGCGCCCGGAGAGCAGCAGTTCGAGCAGTTCGCGGTCGTCGACCGCTTCGGGTCCGGCGCGCAGGAAGCGGTCCTGAAGGCGGCGCCGCGCCGCGGGCATGTCGAAGAGCGGCATGTCGTCGAAGCCCGGTGCGTCGGGCATGGCAACCTCCCCGGATGGGTGGATGGAAAAACGCCCCGCCCGGCGCCGGACGGGGCGGAGCGCAGATCGAGGCATGGAGCGCGGTCAGGCGTGGGCGGGCGCTGCCGGGGTCGCCTCGGCCGGGCCGAGCTCGACCGCGACCCTGCCGTCGCGCACCGTGACGGTGACGGTGCGGTCGGGCGGCATGAGCCACAGCAGGTCGGTCCAGACGGCGCGGGCGATGGCGCGCTTCTGCGCCTCGTCGGCGATCTCCAGACACGATTCGGCGTTCGGGGCGGGCGGCGGCGCGGCCGCGGCGATGGACCGCGCGGAATCGACGAATTCGGGCGTCATTGACGGGTCTCCCGTTGGCGGTTGGGGGTCGGGGCGGACCCGGGACGCTCCCGCGCCCCGGCGCTTCGCGACCGAAGGGCGGCCGGCCTCCCCTCCGGGCGGCGCGGGCCGGGATCGGGGAAGAATGGACCGGCGGCCTCGCGGACCGGATCAGCCGTCGAGAATGCGCACCCTTGCGGCACCGCCCTCGACCCGGACGTCGGGCCTGCCGCCCGGATCGACCGAAACCGTCACCAGGGGCTTGTTCGCTGGCGGGTGCGGCGGGTCGCGGAGTTCCGTCGTCACCGTGCCGGCCGCGCGGACGATCCGGACCAGCGCCCGGCCGCCCGAGACCTCGACGGCGCCGGGCGGGACCGGGCCGGTGAGGGTGACGACGGGCGGCTCGCCGCGCTCGGAGAACCGGCCGGGGACCGGAAGCGCGTCGTCGCCCCAGGGATCTCCCCCGGCGCCCTCGCAGACGGCATCGACGAAGGTGTCGGAACAATGATCGGTCGGGCGCCACCCCTCGGCGTCCTCGTTGGCCGTCGCGACGGCCTTCTTCAGCGCTTCCTCGAGCGTGTCGGCCTCGACGGTGACGGTGTTCGCGTAATGCGTGGCATACCCGCACTGCACCGTGAACCGCCGGCTCATCGCGCGGCCTCCCCGGCGGCGGCGAGCGTCACCGTGATGTCGGGCCGGCGGATGCGGATGTCGACGGCGCGGTCGCCGGGAACGAGCCACATGAGCTGGCGCCTCACCGCCTCGGCGATGGACTGCCGGCAGGCCTCGTCGTCCGACAGCAGCAGCCGGGTCGCCAGGTGCAGCGCTTCCTCGTCGAAGCGGTCGCTCTGGGTCTCGTAGCTGTCCGCGTCGAACTCGTCCGACGGCGAGAAGAAGCCGTTGCGGAGCAGCGCGGCGAGCTGGTGGGGCTGGAGCGTGCTGTCCGCGGTGACCAGCGGCAGGGCGTCGTCGACGTGGGACCAGGCCTCGCCGGCGAAAGCGACATCGGCCGGCAGGAAGAGGACATCCGCCGGACCCTCCGCCGCCCGCACGGCGAGTTCGATGCGGACCGCGTCCGGCCTGGGCGGCAGGTCCGCGGCGCACGGCCCCGACCGTTCCGGCAACGGGGCGTCGTCCAGCGCATACGGCTTGCCGTCCAGCGTGACTTCGACGGCCATGCCGGACACCCGGTCGAGCCGGTCGTACCAGCCGTAGCCCTCCAGCCTGAGGTCGGCCTCGAACAGCCGCGGCGCGACACCGTTGCGCTCGGCGGCACGCCACAGCGCCTGGGCCTCGTGGGGCTCGGGATGGCAATCCATGACCAGGGTGTCGCGGCCCACGGCGGCGAGCTTCGGCGGATCGCGCCAGTCGTCGACATGGGCGGTGGCAGGCCGCCAGGGGCGCAGCACGGCCGGCGGCGGCGCGATCTCGATGCCGGCCGCGCGCGCCCGCGTCCAGTCCTCGAATGCGGGACGCGGGTTCGGATCGCCCGCCATGGCGCGGTACACCGCGAGCCGGGCGGCCGCGCGCATCTCCTTGAGGAAGGCGTTCTCGACCGCTTCCTTGCGGGCCGGCAGGACCAACTCCAGGTCCGGGCAGTCGTCCACGTCCGCCAGGACCGTCCAGGTGGCGCCGTGAACGGTCTCGACCGTGGGCAGGCGGAGCGCCAGGGTCAGGCCATGGAAGTTGAGGTCGGGAGGGTTGTAGCCGGCATGGCGGTTCCTGAAGACGCCGAACACCAGTCCGCGCCATTGCTCGGCGTGGACCGCGCCGTCGAGGAAGGCGCGGCGCGGCAGCTCTTCCGGGCCGGCGGTATCGTCCTCGGTGCGATCCTCGAAGACGACCGGCAGCGGGTAGTGCCGGGCGGCGTTCTCCGCCGCGTTGCGGATCGCGGCGGCATGTTCCGTCGCCCGGAACGAAACCGCCGTTCCGTGCGGATACGGGGCTTGCTCGTCGGCCCGAACCTCGGCGGCCGCCTCGCCGAGAAAGTGCTCCGGTGCGAGTTCGACGCGCCAGCCGGGCGCCAGCTCACCGCCGGTCGAGCGCCGCCGGGACGAGACGGCGCAGTCGCGGCGCGCGAGGCTGGCGAAGCCGAAGCCGGCGGCGTCCTCGCGCCGGACCAGGGCGTCGTCCCAGCCGTTCTCGCCGAAGCTCAGCAGGACGGCGGGATCGGCGATGCCGGCGCCGTCGTCGGCCACGGTGACGGTGAAATACGGCTCGCCGCCATCCGGCGCGCCGCCGCTCCCGGAGACCGCGATGCGGACGCGGGCGGCGCCGGCGCGGCGGCTGTTCTGGAGGGTCTCGGCGAAGATGTCGGCCAGGGTGGCGGCGTAGATGCGGGTGACGCGCTTCACGGCGCTCTCGTGGATGCGGGCGCGGATCGTGCGGTTCATGGGCGGACCTCCTGAGGGATGCGGCAACGGAAACGCCCCGTCCGGCATTGAGATGCCGGACGGGGCGCTTCCTCGAGGCAGGACAGCTACTGGACGCGGCGGAGGAACTCGGGGATCTCCATCGGGTCCGGGTTGGCGTCGTGACCGTTGGCGGGAACCGGGGGGATCGGTCCGGTCGCGGCGATGCCGTCCGGTCCGCCCGCAACGGCCGGGTCGGGATCGGTCTCGTCGGTGTCACCGCGCTCGGTGTCCGACGGTCCGGCTTCGGGTGCCGGGGCGCGACCGTTGCGGCTGGCGGCAGGCGGTGCGTCCGGCCGCGCGGCTCCGACATCGGCGGGGGGTTCCGCCGACTCCGCCTCGCCGGCTGGCGCGGTCGCTGCGGCGGCGGTCGCCGCATCCCCGGCGTCGATATCCGACCGGCCGGTATCGAAGGCGGCGAAACCGGGCGGGACCCAGGCGAGCGCGGCCGCATGCGCGTCGGCGCCGATCCCGACCGGCGGATCGCCAGCGGCGAAGGCGGCTTCCATCGCCTCGGCCAACGCGGGCTTCTTGTACTTCGACCGGGCCGACGCCCAGGCCAGGCCGAACACCGCGCGGGCGATGTCGAGCACGCGGGCCTTGGCGATCCGCGACCACAGCATGTCGGCGGTCGGGCGGACATGCTTCGCGAAGTCGATATCGAGCCGGGCGACGGTGGCCTCGAGCTCGGGCCGCGCCTGGGGCTCGAAGGCGAGCTGGCCCTTCACCGTGCGCGCGACGCAGGCCGCGAACAGCGCTTCCTTCTCGGCCCGGGGCAACGCCCGCAACGCAGCGAAGGACTCGCCACCGTCCTCGATCGTCAGCCAGTCGAGCGACAGGTGGGAGCGGTCCGCCAGCATCGCCTCGCCCGGCGACCAGGCCGCGAAGTCGGGGTCGTTCATCCGGGTGTTGGGCCGGTCCGGGGTCTCCTTGACCGCGATGTCGAGGGCGTGGGCGTGGTAGCCCGGTGCGAACACCGCGCGGCCCATCTGGAACAGCGCGAGGTCGAAGGCGGCCTCGAAGTCGCCGGCGAGATGCGCCTTGACCAGCGCGGTGCGGATCGAGCGCAGGTCGTCGGCGAGCCCGATGCCGACGCCGGCCTCCTTGCGCGCCTCGGCCTCGCGGTCCCTCGGCCCCGCCATGGGCCGGGAGACGGCCGGGACGGCGGCCTGCGTGCCATGGGCCGCGGAATCCGGATCGTGGCCGTTGCCGGCCGGGGTTGCCGAGCCGGCGGATTCGGGCTCCTTCGGCATGTCCTCGGGCTTGACCAGCCCGGCGATGACCTGGAGCGAGCCGTCGTGGCCGACGGTTGCGATGCAGCCGGCGACCGAGAAGTCCTCGCGCCGGAAGGTGGCGCGGGACTCGACGGCGCCCTCGATCTCGTCGAGCCGCGCCTCGATGCCGGCCGCCTCCTCGACCAGCGCCTCGGTCCATTCGTCGTCGTCCATGTTGACGAGTTCGTCGTGGCGGGTGCTGAGCCGGTCGATCTCGGCCTTCTCCTCGTCGGTCGGCACGCCGGGCTGCGGCCGGACGCGGCCGTAGGAGGCGGTGTCGCTCCACGCGGTCTCGATCATGGGAATGGCCCACTTCCAGCGTGTCGCCAGCTCGTCGGCGGCCGCCTGGAGCCTCTCCATGGCGAGTTTTTCGAGCAGCACCGGATCCTCGAACCAGACGCCGCTCTCGTCGTCGTGTGCGAACAAGTCGCGCAATACCTGGCCGCCGGCGGCCTCGTAGGCATCCGCGCCGACGAACCGGGCGACCGCCGAGGTGCCCGGCACGCGCTCCTCGGTCAAGAGGCGCTTCACCTGCCACGACGCAGGGCGATAGCCCTGGCCGGAGACCTGTTCCCAGACCGCCATCTGGCGCCCGCGGTCGGTGGTGACGGCGAAGGCCTTGAGCACTTCGAGGTCGATCTCGTTCGCCCGGTAGGCGTCCAGCAACTCCGGCGCGGCGTTGCCGAGCCGCAGCCGCTGCTCGACCAGCCGCTCGGACAGGCCGAAGCGCGCGGCGATGGCGGGGACCGGTTGTCCGGCCTCGGCCAGCTTCGTGAAGGCCGTCACCTGGTCCGCCGGGTGCATGGCGATGCGCACGACGTTCTCGGCGAGCGAGAGCTCGGCGGGATCGTCATCCCCGGTCCTGACCTGGCAGGGCACGGGATGGCCGGCATCGAACACGCCGTCTTCGACCAGCGCCTGCATGGCCTTGAGGCGGCGGCCGCCGGCGACCACGGCATAGCGCTCGATGCCGTCCTCACTCGGGTCGTCCATGCGGACGACGAGGTTCTCGAGCAGGCCGAGGGCGGCGATGGAGGCCTTGAGCTCGGCGTCGGCCTGCGCATCGGGCGGGGTCTTGCGGACGTTCTCGGGGGCGAGCGAAAGCCGGGAGAGCGGGATCTCCCGGATGAGCGGCTCGGCCCTGGGGGCGATGTGGTTCATGCGAACCTCCCTCGATGGTGTGTGGAAATGCGCGGAAGCGGGGTCGGGGAAAGACTCCCGCGACCCCGTTCGTGCCGCCGGGAACCCACGCCCCCGCTCCGCCTCCGGGCGGCGTTGCGCCTCCGGCGGAACGCGACGGCAGGCCGGCGGTGGGATGCGGGGTCGAGGGGGAGCGGCCGAGCGGCGGACTTGCCGCTTGCCGCGGGGTGACTCAGGACGCGCCGGGACGCATGAGCTGCCGGCAGGCGGCGGCGCGCTCGTATTCGAAGGCGGCGATGGCATCGCGCCCGCGTCTGGCGATGCCGGTGAAGCCGGGCCGGTCGTGGATCGCCTGCGCGGTGCGGGTGGCGGGGTTCATGGCCCTGCCGTCCGCGGGGCGCCGGACGACGATGCGGGCCTCCGCATGGCCGTGCGCGAAACTGGCGTCGAAGGCGCAGGTGCGGCCGTTGGTGAAGGTCGCCCGGCCGCTCGCGTGGGAGGGCAGGCCGTCGACCTTCACGATGTCGTCGATGCGGATGACGGCGAGATGCATCGTGCCCTCCCCGGCCTCACGCCCGCACGATCCGCAGGTAGCCGTCCGGGATCATCGGCGGGTACGGAGACGGCCGGTAGACCGCCACGCGGAAGCCGGAGTTGCTCATGTCCTGCACGCGGTAGCGGTACGTGTTGCGGACCATGGACATGACGTTGGCGAGCGACTGGGCCGTGGAGCGGACCCTGAAATGCGTGGCGCGCTCCGGCAGCGGCACGGTGGCGATCTCGATGCACGGCTCGGACCGTTCCGGATCGAGCATGGCGTTGTTGCCGCATTCGGGGCATTCGCCCGCGGGCATCACGTCGCCCGCCGCGACGCGCTCGGGCAGATAGCGGGGCGCGATCGGCTCGCAGTGGGCGACGATCCCCTTCCACCCGCATTCCCGGCAGGTCACGGGCCGGTCGTAGGTCATCGGCGGTTCCTTTCGTGGTCTCGAGCGGCGTGAAACGACGGACGCGCCGCCGCGCCGGAGGTCAGGCGGCGATGTCGATGCGCTCGCCCCAGGGCTCGCGGTTCCAGTCGCCGGGCGGGTCCCCGTGATTGACGAAGATCACCGGAAAATCCGGCTCCGTCTCCGGGTAGCGCGAGCACTCCATGTCGGTGAGGTAGAGGCAGACGCCCGGCTGGACGTTGTGCTCCTCAAGCCAGGCGAAACCCGGCCGGAAGTCCGTCCCGCCCCGTCCCTTGACGACGATCTCGTCGGGCAGGTCCCCGGCGGCGTATTCGGCGGCGTCGCGCACCGCGGTGTCGACCTGGAGCAGGACAACGCGCTCGGGCTCGATCTCCGCCGCGACCTCGCGCACCTCCGACCAGAAGGCGGCGAGCGTGTCGGGATCGAGCGAGCCCGAGGTGTCGACGATGACCGCGATCGCGTCGATCCCCTCGGAGCGGATCGAGGGCAAATAGAGGCCGGAGTCGATGAAGCGCCGGTTGGGCACGCTCCAGGAATAGTCGCGCTTGGCGGCGTCGGTCATGAAGCGGCGCAGCAGCGACCTCCAGTCGACCGCCGAGGCATGGGCGCCGCGCACGGTCTCCTCGACGGCGCCGGGCATCCGGCCCTCCGCCTTGGCGAGACTCGCGGCCTGGTGCATGGCCTCGTCCCAGGCCTGCTCCTCGGCGGCGATGTCGCGCGCGGACGGGCCGTCGGCGCCTTCGCCATCGGCGCCGCCGGCCGGGGCGTCCATGACCTCGCCAGTGCCGGCGGGATCGCGGCTCGACGGCGTGTCGCTGGCGCCATCCTGACCTGGATCGTCGGGTTCCGAACCAGCGCCGGGATCGGCAGAATCGCCATCGCCATTGCCGTCGCCGCCGTCGGGCGAAGGATCGTCCTCACCGGCACCGGCGCCACCGGCGTCGCCGCCGCCGGGGGAAGGATTCCCGTCATCGCCGTCACCGTCGGGCTCAGGCTCGGGCAGCCGGTCGTAGGCCTGCTCGACGCTGGTCCCGTCCCAGGCCTCGGCATCGGGCGGCAGGATGAATCCGGCGTCCCGCAGCAGACCGTGGGTGACCAGTTGCGAGGCGCGCTGCCAGCGTTCGGGGTCGCGGTCCCCCCGCCGCGTGTGGTGCTTGAGCGCGCAGGCCAGCACTACGCGGGCGATCGCGGTCTCGACGGCATGGGCGTCCGTCTCCGCGACCCACTCGGGCGCATAGCGGATCTCCCGCCCGTCGCTCGCCAGGGTCTCGCGGCCGGCATCTGCGCGGATCGGCAGCCGAAGCGCGAGCGAGCCGAAGAAGGGCTGCTCGCGCAGCAGCGCGGTGACGCAGCGGCTGACCCGTTCGGCGGACTCCTTGTGCGCACGCCCCGCCATCACGCCGCCTCCCGCTCCGGTGCTGGGTCGGGATCGGCCGCCGGCGCGAAATACCCCGCGAAGCGCTCCTTCAGCGCGTCGGCCTCGCGCTTGACGCTGGCGCGGGCGGCCGGATCGAAGCTCTTGGACGGCCTGAGCGCGTCCGGCTCGACGCCGGCGATCTTCTCCTTCACTTGGCCGCAGAGTTGCGCCAGGGTCTCGTCGCCGAAGATGTTGAGGCGCGGCACGATGTCGACCAGCTCGCGGATGTTGCCAATCATCGAATCCCGGAAGACCAGCGGCTTGCCCTCGTCGTCTTCCCGGAGGCGCTCCGAGACCCGCTCGACCGCCTCGCCGAGACGGCGGTAGAGGTCGCCCACCGCGTCGTGCAGCCGTTCCTCGATCTGGCTCTCGATATCCCGCTTCACCCGGTCGGTGTCGTCGGACGCCAGCTTCGCTATGAAATGATCCGCATCCGGCACCGGAATGATGCGGTAGCGCAGGCCGAACCGGTCCCGGAGCGACTCCTTCGACGGATACTCGGCGATCCGGAACAGCTTCCCGAGGTCGAGGCGTGCCTTGTCGATATTGTCCTCGTAGTCCTCAATGAAGCGGGCGCGCTCGCGGATCATGCGCTCCCGGAGCCCGTCCATCAGCTCGGTGTAGCGCTCGTAGTTGGCGACGGGGAGAAGGCGGCTCCCCTGGTCGTCCCAGGGCAGGGACTGGGCGTAATGGGCCGTGCGCGCCGCGCTCATGGTCGAGTTGATCGCGGCGAACGCGGTCCGGGGCAGCAGGCACTTGTTGTAGCGGCCGGCGGCGGTGCTGGCCTCGTGATGGACCGCGACATGGGTCGAGGCCTGGCGGTCGTAGAGCCGGCCCGACCAGGCGGTGATCCTGAGACTGACCAGCATGGCGTCGTGGGTGAGGTTCATGGGGTTGATCTCCCTTGCCGGTTCTAATGGACCGTCCACACGGGGACGTTCAGGAAGGCGGCGAGCTTGCGCCGGGCGGATTCCAGGCTCGCCGCCCGCACGACGTATTCGCGCGAGGGTGCGTCTCCCGCGGGGCGGTGGATGAGTCGCCAGTGCATCGGTGCCTCCGTCATTGCGTCCCTCCGTCATTGCGTCCGCGCGGCGGCCCAGCGGATGAAGGCGGGCGAGCGCTGGAGGTCCGGATCGCGGCGGATGCAGGAGCCGACCAGGAACTCGCCGACCTCGCGCCGGAGGCGCCTCGCGTAGGTGACGATGGCATCCAGCGTGATGTCGTCGGCCATGCGGTAGAGCGAGCCGCAGAGCGCGATCAGCGCGCTGGCGTTCTCGGGGACCAGCGCGTTCGCGGGGTCGTCGATGACGGCCCTCGGATGGGGCAGCTCGCGCCAGACCTTGAGGAAGGCCGAGAACTCGACCGCCGCCGCCTCGCCGACCGTGCCCCGGAACAGCGCCCGCTCGACGCTCGCGTCGAGGCTGGCGCGCCGGTTGACGACGTTGGACACCATCTCCCAGGTGCGGGGACAGCAGAACGCCTTCTCGTTCGACTGCGGATCGAAGACATGCAGCAGCTCCGGCCGCATGGAGACGAAGAACAGCACTTCGGGCGCGATGCCGTGTTCCGCCCCCCAGGCGAGCCAGTCCTCGGCGTCGACCCTGATCTCGAGATGCACGAAGCGCGACGCCAGCGGCGTCGGCATGCGGTGCACCACGCCACGGTCGTTCTCGCGGTTGCCGCAGGCGATCAGCGAGGCGCCCTCGGGCAGTTCGTATTCGCCGACCTTGCGGTCGAGCACCAGCTGGTACAAAGCCGCCTGGACCATCGGCACGGCCGAGGGCAGCTCCTCAAGGTTGATGAGCCAGCGGCCGGGATCGTCGCTCGGCGGCAGGAAGGCCGGCGGCGCCCAGCGGGTACGGCCGTCCGCGTCGCGCCAGGGGATGCCGTGCAGGTCGACGGGATCGAGCAGCAGCGCGCGGACATCGACATAGATGCGTAGGGCTTCCGAGGCGACCTGCCGCACCAGCGCGCTCTTGGCGCAGCCGGGCGCACCCGTGACCAGCACCGGCTGGCGGGCCTCGACCAGCAGCGCCAGGGTCGCGACGAGCTCGCTCGGGCGCAGCGTGTAGTCGGCGGAAATCGTCACGGGGTCGGTCATCGGCAGGCTCCGGGGGCTGTGGCGCGGTCCGACGCCTCCTTCGGACGCCGGCCGTCACCAAAAACTCCGCAGCCCTCTCCTCATCATGTTGCGGGGCTTGCGGCCGACGCGCCATGTGGGGAGCCGGCGCCGGGCCGACATGTGCGGTCAGGCGCCGAGCGGGCCGGCCAGGTCTTCGCGTCCGTCGCGGGCGGCCAGGGGAACGCCCGTCACTTCGGGAAGCGGCCGGCGCGTCGGCGACAGCGTGTGGCCGATGCGCCGCTCAAGCTCGGCGTAGGCGCGGTAGAGGTCGGAACGGAGCTCGGCCGCCCGGCGCAGATCGGCGCGGGAGGCCAGGATGCAGAAGCTGCAACTGAGCCGGGTCATGCCGGCGGCGTAGGCCCAATGTGGCGACTGGCCGGCGTCGCGGATGACGCGGAATACGTCTGCGGTCGAGAGATCGAAGACCGGCAGCCAGTCGAAGACCTCCCGGTCCGCGACGCTCATCCGGTCGTTGCGCCGCCACGGCGCCTTGCTCGCGCGCGCGGGGCTTTCCTCCGCGCGCAGGCCCATGGCGTTGACGAGCCGTCCGCGGAAGCGCGGGTGGGCCTTCAGATACCGGCGCAGCTCCCGCTGGATCGGTCCGGCCTTGAAATCCGAGGTACACCAGCGGGCCGTACTCGACGGCCAGAGGCCCCGTTCCTCGACCCGTTCGAGCAGGGTCTTGCCGGACGCGACGGGCGCGAATATCAGCGGCACGCCCGCAGGCAGCGTCGCCTCGATATGCTCGATCGTGCCCGGCCACTCGACGTCGCCGAGCGGCGCGTGGACCGCCACGAGCTGTTCTCGGGGCACGATCCGCGACAGCAGGATCGTCATGCTTTGTGAGTCCTTGCCACCCGAGTGATTGACGGCGACCAGGGCTCCGGCGCAGATCGTCTCCCGGCAGTCGGGCGGCACGGGAATGTCTGCGATGCGGCTGGCCATGGACGGGTCTCCCGGTTGACGGCGCGGGGCCCTCTCTGCGGCCCCGGATTACGCCCCGGGAGAGGCCGGTCACTGCCTCCGGGCGGCGTCGGCCCCGCCGGTGCTGCGGCCAAAGCGACAATTGCCGGGGCACGGGCTTCAAGCGCCCGGCCCGGCGTGCGAAATTGCGGCCTGCTGCCGTCTTGCGACATTGGAGATCTGACAGGGAAAGGTGCCGCCATGGGGCCAGAGGAGCTGATCCGGGTCTGCCTGGACGCGATGCGGGATTCGGAGGCGATCGCCCCCGCCGGTGACGTGGCCGAGACGTACAGGTCCGCGCTGCTCGGGACGGAGGGCGTCGCCGCGGTCCTGGGAGGCCATGCGATCGGTGCGCATGACGCCGGCCGCGACCGCAGTCTGGAACTCTTCGAGGCGCTGATCCGCGCGGCGCTTCAGGACGAGAAGGCGGGCGGCCGCCTCGGCGCTCAGTTTCTGGACGAGGCGGCGAGAACGGTCCGCCTGCTGACCGGCACGGATCGGCTCGACGCGCCGGCGACCCACGATCTGGCCCGGGCCTATGCCCGCGCCGGCGCCGAAGCGCCGCCGGAACTGGTCCAGTGCCTGGCCCGGCACATGGCCGAGCTGAGGAAGGCCGGGACCCTGCCGCTCGACCCCGACTCCGAAATCGAGCGGATGAGCGTGGTGTTGGACCTCGACCCGCACTACCTGCACGGGAAGCTCGACGAGCGGATCGGCGTCTTCCCGGAGGAGGCGCGGGCAGCCTTCGCATACGAGGTTGCGTGCCGGGACGAAGCGGCGTGCGGGCGGATCGCCTTGTACTGGCTCATGGACGAATCCGCGGAGGTGCGGCTGGGCGCGGCCGACGGCTTCCGCGAACGGGCGCTGGGGGGAATCGTCGATCCGGTCTCGGCCGCGATGGTGCCGCTGATCCGCAACTGGATGCCCGCCGACGCCGGAAGGACGCTGCTGGACGAGGCCCTGGCCGAAGCGCGGCGGCGCGAACTGGTCTCGCCGCTACCGCGCCCGGAATGGCGCCGGGCGGAAATCTACGGTTCGATCCCCGACATGTGGGGCACGCAGATGCTGCGCGTGGTCCTGCAAGGCAGGGAGGAGCCGGCCGTCGCGACCGTGGTGACCGAACCGGGGCGGGGCATTGCGCAGGCCATCGTGATATCGGGGATGGAGGCGATCGGGGAACTCACCGGGTCGGCGTCGTTCGACGCATTGATCGAGACCTCCTGGGAAACCTTCGAGGAGCAGGTTGCCGTGGCGCTGGCCGAGGGGCTGGCGGGAGAGCGGCCGCCGGCCGCGGGGCTGATCGATGTAGCGCTCGCCTGCGGGATGTGGGAGTTGCGGCCGCGCGCCATGTCGGCGGGAGACTGGCTGTCGGAACTGGACCCGACGGAGGAAATCGCCGCACTGCCCGAGCCGGTGCGCGAGGAGCTGATCGGAGGCAGCGCGGCGTGGCGGGACGAGTACGTTGTGGTGAAGGGCTGGTCGGAAGGGACGGCGGTTCTGCAGGAAGCGATGGAGGAGGCCGGCGACGCAGACGGGGTGAAGGCCCGTTTCTTCGCCCGGCTGGAGCCGCGGCGCGAGGACTGGGCGCTGCGGATGCTGCGCAGCGCGCATGTGCTGAAGGGCGCCGGAAGGGTCGACTGGAAAAGCTTCGCGGCGGCGGCGAAGGCCGTGCTGGACGGCCGGGCGCCGGAGACGATTCCCATCATGGAGTATGTCTGGGAGAGGACCAACAGGGTTCTGGCGAAAGAGGAACTGCTACGAGGACACGAGTGAGCGGATGGACGTCATGACGGGGGAGCGAGTCGCGGCGTGTCGGGTACGCGTGAAATCGCGCGTCCGGAGCCCGATGGCCGGTTTCATCGACGAACGGCGTCAGGCGCCGCCTGGATGTAGAAACCAGACGGTTCCTGTTCGATGACGGTCGCTCGCCGCTGCGGCGAGAACCCCGGGGAAAGCCCAACGCTACCGCCGGGTTCAGGGCTCGGTCGCTTCCGGCCAGGGTGGCGAATGGCGTATGAGGCAAGAAGATCGTGAGAGCGGCTCTAGTGGCACCTGGCGGCAAAGCTTGACCCTGCCGGGGTGGGCGGGCCTAGGCAGAATTCTGAACGCCTCCTGCACTTTTGCCTTGCAACGGAACTGTGAATGCTGTAAACAAACGTTGTGAACAACGATCACAGGCCTTGATTTTGGCTGCTGAAGACGACCTGGTCGGAATCAACGAGATCGCGCAGTTCGCGGCAGTATCGCGTCAAGCCGTGGCTAACTGGCGGTCTCGGTTCCCCGACTTCCCGGATCCCATTGCTGATCTTCGAGCGGGTCCTGTCTTTCGGGCAAGGCAAGTCAGGGCGTGGCTCAGACGGAGAAAGGTTCCTATGGCACGTGTGATTTCTCTCATCAATCTGAAGGGCGGAGTGGCGAAGACAACCACGACCGTTGCTCTTGCGGAGACTCTGGCTGCGCATTTCGGCAAGCGCATTTTGGTTGTCGATCTGGACCCTCAGACTAACGCGACGGTCATGTTGATTGGCGAGACACGTTGGAAGGCGATCAACAAGAAGGGACGAACTTTGGCGACGCTCTTCAAGGACGCCTTGGAACCTCAAAACGGGAGCTTCGATATCGATAAGAGTCTTCGAAGCAAGGTGTCCGATGTCCAGGGTGCGGAGAAAGTCGATCTACTGCCTTCTAGCCTTGACCTGATTGATGTGCAAGATCGTCTGGCCAGTGCGCCAACGGGTCAATTCTATGCCGTAACGCCGATCGATCTCCTTCGGCTGGCCGTGAAGTCAAAGCTCGACGACTATGATCTTGTTCTGGTCGATTGCCCGCCCAACCTTGGCATCATTACGCTTAACGGGCTCAGGATATCGGAGGGGTATATCATTCCTACGGTTCCCGACGTTTTATCCACTTATGGCATCCCGCAAATCATCAAGCGGGTCAGCAGTTTCTCTCGTGAAATCGCCGAGGATGTTGAACCGCTCGGCATCGTCATCACAAAGTATCAGGAGAACTCGACCACCCACAAGAACGTGTCCAAGAATCTGCGGAACGACGGTGACCCGCCAGTTTTCCAGACCGTTATTAGGCAGGCGAACCAGATCGCGGCTGCAGCGGAGTTCCACAGCAGTCGACGGACGCTCAAGCAAAAGTACGGTTACGGCGATTTGGCAGAGCGTTATATCGACTTGGCGAAGGAGCTCCTGGACAAGTTGGACATCGACACATGAGCCTCAGAAAGACACTCTCGGCGCTCGCGAAAGCGGTCGCGGACGAAGCTGAGCGTAACGAGCTTTTCAGAGCCCGCGTTGAGCGGGCGCTTGTTCTGGATACTACTGAGTTGGGAAAAGGATCTGGCGTCAGCAAGCCAACGCGAAAAGGAGGGCGGCGGACACCGGCCGTGCTCGACCCTGTGGGAGTAGCACGTGAGGGAGAGGACGTCCTGCGGGCCCGTCTCGCTACGCTTAGCCTTGATCAGTTGCTCGATATTGTTGCGCAGCATGGAATGGACCCTGGAAAGTTGGTGATGAAATGGAAGAAGCCAGATCGGGTGATAGACCGGATCGTCGAGATTTCCCTTTCACGGGCAACAAAAGGTGATGCTTTCCGCAGCGACTGAGCTTGACGTGCCGGCTTTCTGAGCCCGCGCCAAGCTCTGCTGCTGTGTGATATCTGTGAACGGAGCGCACGGAGGATAAGGAAGTCGAGGTTCAGGGAACGTCGGGCCGGGCATGCGGGAATCGTCTTCGAGCGTGCAGCTGAGCTTCGCTACGACGCGCCTTACCGGGTGCGGGTCATGCTGGCGATATGCGGAACGGCCCGGCTGCGGCTCACGGGCGCAACGCCAGGCCTAGACGCACGGCAAGCTCTGCTTGGGGAGAGCGGTTTGAGGAAATGGGTCCGCGGTCCTCGCTTCTAACGCCTGCGGGAGCATATGGCCGCCGCGATAGGGGGGGGGGAGACGCAGATCCCGAGCGGGTCGCCGAGCGTCGGCAGGAGGTGCATCGACTCAATGTGGTGCGCGGCCCGCAACCGAGAGTCACCTAGCGCCGTCCGAGTGAGAACGAGAGTCGCGCTGGATGGCGAGGGGACTTCATTCGTGGTAGCAAAGGCTAGGTTCCCGTAGGGCACAGAGGACAAAGGTAAGGTGCTGGCGGAAGTCAAATGGATTGCCGCCGCTCCCAGACATGAGTGAGTAAGGGAATGGGGCAGCGTGTATCAGGGTGGCCGTCTCCTTACCGGGCACTCGGAACCTAAAAGGGCAAGGCGGTCGCAGAGGAATGGGGCACCGATGAGATACTTCGAAGGACATGCCAATTTCGAGTGGTGGGGCCACAAGGGCTTGCTGGTCCAATGGGGCGGAAGAACTCCCTATAGTGCAAGCGTCAAACTGCAGCTTTGAAATCGGGCACCCTGCATTCAGCGCGCTCATGTGAGAGGAGGGACCAGTGAACGCGGAAATCAGATATGCCCCACTCTCCGATATAGCGCTTGATGCGCAAAACCCGAGACTTGGCCGAGCTGATCGCGAAGGCGGATTGTCCGCTGAGAACGTGTACGAGATCATGCGCGACTGGTCACTGGAGGAGTTGGCCACGTCCTTTCTGGAGAGTGGGTTTTGGCCACATGAAGCTGTTCTCTGCATAACGGAAGAGGTCGACGGTGAAGATCGTCTGGTCGTCGTAGAGGGGAATAGGCGTATTGCCGCGCTGACGCGGCTAGAGAGAACTTATGAGGGGATCGAATCATCACGCAGGTGGCGACAACTGATCGAAGATACCGAGAGGCCGAACGAACTCTTCGAACGTGTTCCATATATCCTGCTCGAGTCGCGAGGCGAGATTGATTCGTTTCTTGGCTTTCGACATGTGACAGGAATTAAGGAGTGGGCCCCTCCACAAAAGGCAGCATTCATCGCGAAGCTGATAGAAGAGAATAATCTTGGCTACCGAGAGGTAATGCGGAAAATAGGCAGCAGGACCGATACCGTCGAGAGAAATTACATAGCGTTTTGCATATTGCGGCAGATTGAAGAAATCGAGGATTTTGACACTAAAGTCGTGGAAGAACGATTCAGTGTTTTGTTCTTGTCTCTCCGCAATAAGTCGGTGCAGAGGTTCATCGGAGTAGCGGAGAAGTTTGGTCTTGAGCCCAGCGACGTAGCACCACCAATTGATGATAGACACGTCGAACACCTCCGGGAGTACATTTTGTGGCTGTTCGGGCAGGGGGATAAGGACGCGATCGTTACAGACTCCCGAGACGTTGACAAATTTGGGCGAGTATTGGCATCAGAGGCTGGGCTGCGATATCTGAGGAACGTAACCAAGCCGAACCTTGAGCAGGCCTTTATTGCGTCAGGTGGAGATAAGGAGGAAGTATATGAGCTTGTGTCTACCGCGACCTATAGCCTGCAACAAGCACTATCGACCATTCATCTATATAGAACAGACCAGCGCGTGCTGGATATTTCAAAGCTAATGTTGGACCATGCCGGTCAAATCAAGAAAACGCTTGAGTTGGACTGACATGCTGAGCATTCCTGAAGTGGGCTTTAGTCAGTCCGTCGCCGTATCTAGAGTTGATTGTAACGCATCGGCCGACTGGCTTGAAGCTAGTGTGCTGTTTGATGGACCGGAACTCTCTCGGGGCGACGTAGTCGACTTGCTGCTAGAGGAGCAGATTTGCGTCGATGGAAACCAGGATCTGGCACACCAAATTGCTGAGGAAGCCTGGAGAGAGTTAGAGAGGAGACAGCGGTGGGGAGGGTTACCAGAGACTGTCGAAGTATCGAATAGCAAGATCGTGGGCGTCGGGGACTGGCAGCAGGATGTCATTCGAGCTTTTTTTGTGCTGCTCGCTATACAAAAGATATTCCCTGAATGGTCAAGAGAACGACAGTCATACGTGATCCAAGGGAATCTGTTCGAAAAGGTGGTAGAAAAGATTTGCCCAGCGTTGCTGCCAGGCTGGAATACGTATCGAGCAGGCTGGTCCATAGATAACACAAAGAGGATTCCTGGGATAGTCGCGGATCTGATGCAACTGATAAACGTTCGGGGAGCGGCGGATTTGAGTGAATGGAGTAAGCCAGAGGATAAGGATGGAGGATTGGATTTGGTGTGTTATAGAGACTTTGGAGATGGACGGGAGGCAATGCCTGTGTATTTTCTCCAATGCGCAAGCGGGAAAAATTGGAGGAATAAGATAGATACGCCGAACGCGGAGTTGTGGAACAAATGCCTGAATTCGGCGGTAAGGCCTAGCACGGGTATAGTGGCGCCATTTGTTATAACTGATGGGGAGTTGCGGCGAGCTGCACTTATGGGGCAAGTGATCGTATTTGATAGAATTAGAGCAGTAAGTGCTGCGAAAGAATTTGAAGTCGCAATAGAACGCGATTTGCAGGAGCAGGTAATTGGGTGGATGGAACCGAGAGTGCAGGATCTGCCTAGGGCCGGTTAAGACGTCTGACAGACCGTACGCCCGCCTGTCGCGAGTAGTTGCCACTAGGGTGTGGCACAGGGATGGCCGAGAAAGTTTATAAGGCGTGTCGATAGTAAGTCGAGGTTCTGTATTTCGCACTCCCAGATTGTGATGGTTTTCCATCCAATGTCCTGAAGGCGACCTTCATTGATCCGATCTCTCTCAACGTTTCGCTGCAGCTTAGCATTCCAGTAACTCGTGTTCGACTTTGGGCGAGAGCGCAAGGGGCAGGTTGGGCTGGGGTGCTGATGCCAGAAGCACCCATTCACAAAAACCGCTTTCTTTCGCCGAGTAAAGACAACATCTGGCCTGCCGGGCAACGTCTTCAGGTGGACACGGAAACGGTAGCCTAGGAAGAAGAGAAGCCGTCTAACCGCGAGCTCTGGCTGAGACCGCGATTAGCGCGCATCACAGCGCTTGCGGCCTCACTCGTGGGCGTTGGTGGGACCAGGGCCTGTCGTCCGATACGGGTCATCGCCTAGGCGGCAGTAAGTCGTCGAGGTGAGTGCTCTCATTGACCAAGTTTCTTCTACTTGCCGGAACAACACGGGAGAGGTCGCTGCGAAAGCGTACTTGGCTGAGTTCACTTGGTAGTCTTCCACGAATCGCTGGGATGGAGCCAAGCTCATAGATCTGGAGCGAGGATCTGGCGACGTCCTCGTCGAAGCGCATGGAGAAGGCGGCCGATGCGGTTCGGCCAAGGGCCTCGGCTATGGTTTCCTGGAGCTTGAGTTGAAGGTCGGCATCTCCGCCGAGTTGCCGCTCGATACGTTCTACGAGATCAAGCATAGACAACCCCCCGCCACTGGCCTCAGCGAAGAGAGAGACGAGAACCCCGACGGAATCGGTCGGCGGGTGGCACTGCTCGAAAGAGAAGTCATGGGCTCGCTGCCTGGTGCTACTGGCTTTAACCTCGAGCCTTGCGTCGGCGATAGAAAAGTCAAACCGGTCGTCCGTAGTACTTCTCCACGCCCGGACAGCGACAGCGGGAGACTTGGCGGAGTTGATGACGAATAGCTCTCCGAAAAGACCGACTATGGTTCGCCTCGGTGGACCGGAAAGTTTCTGGAAGAGGTCGACCAGCCGTTGGACAGCGTCTGCAATCTGCGCCAGACTTGGGTAGGCTCCCACAATGTGGAGAAGAGTTTCGCAAACATGGACGAAGTAGCCTTGCAAGGTGCGGTCGCTTGCCGTGCATGAAATTGCCGTCAAGGTCTCGGATGTCGTCTTGTCTCCTACAATGGCAATATTGCAGGGGATGGAAAAACGGACTTCTACGGCGGCAAGGCGAATTGGCGACTTGTGTGACCGATCGTTGGCGCTCAACAGAAGGGACGGAGCCCCGGCGCTATTTCGACCAAAGTAGTGCCGATCGAAACCTGGGATAGACTTGACAATGTAGCGAAGGTCGCTTCCCTGCTCGGAGACCGGGGTATCAATTTCCTGAAGTAGCGATGATAGATCGACTCGCATTCAGGGCTGTTCCTGCGTCAGCCAAGCGAGGTCCATGCGGCGAGGTATCCAGAGCGCCACAACAGGAACGTTCTCGGCAACAGTCATTCCATCTTGAGAGAGCTCAACAAAGTGAACCTGAACGGTGACGTCCTCGGGCTCGTGGATTGCCAAGTCGCCCGGATAAGTGGAGCCGCGTAGTGAAGGCGGGCTGACAGGCGCTGCACCTTGGAACAGGTTTCGTATACGTCCATTCGCATCGACCGCACGTCGGCGCGCAAAATCAGGGCTTATGCGATAGATAACGCAGCGCTCATCTGGATTTTGCTCTAGGGCGTGGGATAGCTGCAAGAGAACTCCAGTTATCTCTCGAGTATCGCGCGAAGCCGTTAGTCGGTATGGGACAAGGAGGCTATCAATTATTTCAACCATCGGTACATCCCGGCAGACATGATGCATCTGAGCAGGCTCTCGGTTTGGGCTTCCTGCATTTGGACTGAACGTTAGGTCGTTGAGGAAGCTCAGCATTGCTCGTCGATTGTCATCTATGACACTCGGCGCACTGAGAACTGTGCGAGGTGCAAACCATGCATCAGCGTAACGACCGCGAGCATAGTCATACTGAATGACATTGCTTCTGCAGGGTCGCAGAGCAGGTGATAGGACGAATGCGCGCTTCCAGTCGCTCAGAGGACTACCAGCATCGTGGACTTGTTGAAGCTGCCGCCTCATTTCTTCCTCGTGTTCGACGTATTCTTCGAATGCGGAGAGAACGTCCTGCTCCAGGTAAGTGCGGCAATACCCGAGATAAGGGCGCTTGTAGCCAAAGAAGCGACCTCGTTGCTGTATGGTATCGGCATTGCCGACACCGGGGCCGCGAGGCATGTAAGTCACGGTCAGGCCTTCTACCGTGAAGCCGCGATCCATCGCCTGGCCGCCAACGAGGATCCAGCCGTAGGAACGACTCCAATCAATCGACGGAGTTCCACGCCCTGCTCTGGTATTGACCTCCTCAATGCTCGTAAGGCGAAAAGCTCTGGGCAGCATAGCTTTAAGTTCATCGAATGAAGGAAGGTCGGGAATCGTGAGCGCCAAGTCTGAACGGGCATCCAGAAAATCCTGCAAGAGGTCAACTCGATCGGGGTCCGCTTCCGGCAGTGCTAAAATTCGTCTCCACTCGTCGAATACCTGACCAATCCAAATTCGGTACTCTTGGTGCTGTGCGGTTTCTCTCGATGGATGGACCAGCATCGATCGATTCGCGTTGCTCCGGCTACGGCCCTGGATCAGGCCGGAGGCAACACCGACCAGAAACACGCGGAGCGCATCTAGCAGCGAGCCCGGTGGATCCACGAGCGGATTGTCGTCGGTCGGTACGTCCTCATAGGGTATGACGCCGACCAATCCGTGGGTCTCGGAAAAAAAGGAGCGTCCGCCGGCATAATCTTCGCCCGGTTGCAGAACTTCGACGAAATCGGGAGAGAGAGAATCAATAATGTTGATGAGCAGTGGTGCCTGAGGCGTCGCCGTATATTGAAGGAATGTATGACACGGCACGGTATCCCTTAGTTCGAGCAGTCGCCTATACGTTGTGCTTTCCCTGCCCCGGTTAACAAGTGTATTGAGGCTGGCTTGATCGGCTTCGTCGTCAATGATGAGTGTTGGAACATCGCCTAGGTTAAGTCGGTTTAGTAGCGCAAAGAGATTTGCGAGGTGCCGATGATTCTTCATTACGGTGATAAGCACTGTGGGACGTTCATTTTGTGGAACGAGAGGATCACGCCACTCGTCGAGGACTTGCTCTATCGGACGCCAGTTTCCTTCGGTATCGTCAGGGTTTGTAAAGGTTGACCATCTGAGGTAACCGTCAACATCGTCGACATACAGATCGTTGCGTAAGCGCCGGGTGGACTGGTCAAGTAAGGAAGTAGAAGTGCCAGCTACGGCAACAACAAGCCGATAGCCATTGTCGCGAGCCAAAGCAATGACAGTGGTAAACGAGAGGGTTTTCCCGCTCTGTACGTACCCCACGACAAGACCTGTCCGATAGTCCTGCAACTCGCTCGGGCGGGCTCCGCGCGCTAGAATGGACGCAGCGGCTTCGATCACTGCATTGCCAGCTTCTCTAGGTAACCGCTTCCTCTCAACGACACCGCGCGCCTCCGGCCCCACAACGGGTTGCCATCGTGCACCAGGCACATGTGTCGTCAGGACTGGCGTCACAACAGTAGTGGGCTGATCGACGGTCAATGACTGCTTCCCTGGTTACTTTCGGGAGTGCGGCTCATATCTGAGAGAGTGCCTCACGAAGAATGTCGTTTAGATTTCGTCGGATCGTACCGGTGTATTTCTGACCGGAAAGGCGGGCCAGCTTTTCGGCCAAGGCCAGAGCTGCTGCCACTCGGAGGAGCGCTTCGACATCCTCCGGGTCTGTCTGGGCAAAGTTCACCATGAATGGATGCGCGAGGGCGACCCGAATCTCGATCACGTTGGGCGCGGTGTCGCTGCCGAGCTGGTCGCTGATAGAGAGCCACTGGCTCTCCGCCGGCTCGTCCGTGAGCTCAACCTTGATCAGCCACTTCTTACCCCGAAAGTCGATCGTCAGCTCCCGGCGTGCCAGGACCGTCTGCGCCGAGAGCGACTGGGTAGGTGTCTCGGCAGGAGGCTCGTCGGCTATCGCGGGAAGCGCCGCTGGCAACGTCTGCTGCATTGTCTCGACGGCTCGGTCCACGGCTTTCTGCGCGGCTTGCTTGCGGACGTTTTTCGAGGCGAGGGCCCGATAGTCATCGGCCTGCCTGAGGAGGGGGAGGTCGTCGGAGTCCAGATCATCCTTCAGGAGTTCGAGGAAGGGCTGCTCATTCTCGTCCCATCGGAAGCCGTCCTTCGTGTGGCTGACCTCGAAGCCCTCAAGATGCAACTCGCCGAACAGGCGCAGCGAGCGAAAGCTGCCCGGCTGTCCGTAGATAAGCGGTGGGCGGTAACCCTCGTCGCCGCTACCTTGAATGAGCCGACCGCGGCGAAACAAGGCAAAACCGCATCTAGCGAAGTTCCCCGGGTCACGCAGGGCGGCGAAGCCTGTAACACAAAGACCTTCGCCAAAGTCGAAGTGTATATCCTTGCGCCACGTTCGTGTCTCGCCGCCCTTGTCCCGAACATAGGGGGTCGTAAGGATGGTGGGCTCCGTATATGTGAGGCGCTCATCGTTGAAATAGAGTTCGAGTAGGCCTTCTCGGATGAAGACCCGATAGATATCTGTCAAATGCTCTTTGATCTTGTTGACGGTCTTCTTGACAGGAACGTGATGAAGATCTTCGAGCACGACCTCGGTGAAATGCAGGTCTTCGTCAGTTGAGGCTCGGGTAATCCCCAACTCCTCGAGTTGGTCGTGTACGATCTTGTCTACATCGAACCTTACGGTTCGCTCGACCGCTTCCCGGAGAGCTTTGGTACGCACATACCATCTGGGTGAGAACCAGCATGCGGCACTCTTCATTCCCATGCCGAACTCTGAGAGACCAGATGTGTTTGTAGGCACCGCTGCGGGCCTGAAGGCGCGAGGAAAGTCCTCCCGAGCGATTCCGCCAGCATTGTCTATGACGGAGATTCGCCCCGGCCGTCTGGAATCGATGTTGATTCGAACCTTGACCTTGAAGCCCTTGCCGTGAAGTTGCTCAAGCAGGTCTCGGCACTCGAAGAAGCTTTGGACAGCATTGTCGACAAACTCCGCCAGAGCGAACCAAGGCTTGTAGTTCAGATGCCGCAGAACAGATAGGACGCTGACGCCTGGCCGGATGCTGACAGTATCGAGGTAGTCGAGCCTGTCTTCACCCGACATGAGCCAAGGAGTCCGCTGGTTGTAGTGCAGACCAGTTGTGCGAGATCTTGGGCCGGGTACCTTTCTCGATGGGCACCGAAGTGCTGGCTGGCAGCAAGGCGCGGGCGATTGCCTCCACGACATCAACGTTTACAGCATTGCCGAGCGCCTTGAAGGCGGCACCCTTGGCATCGGGAAGATGCTTCAGAGAAGCCATGCTCTGCAGGTGGCTGCACTCACGTGGGGTCATGTAGCGACGTTCCCAAGCGATGACGGGGACCTGGCTTGTGGTCATAGCGACTAGGGAAGGCGCAGTGGTCGGGCGCTTCACTCGAATACCGGATGCTCGAAACTGGATAACGAGATTCCAGATGTCCCGCTCACACCCCTTGCAGTTCCATTCCAGCTTCTGGAAGCTGGGGGCAAACGAAAGGATAGACGGCAACCACGGGTCGATGACATTCTTGTGCCGACGATAGAAAGTGCGATTCTTCCGAATGAAGTCGATCTTCCAGTCCGGGAAGACATCGGCTCTGTCGCGAGCATAGGGCGGGAGGACGGCCTTGACGTCGTCCGGTGGCAGCCCTCTGAGCGGTCGACCGAAGCTCCCTCGCCAGCGATCGAGGCCTCTGTAGTCGGTGGAGTGAGGGGTTCGTCCGACATAAGGGTAACTCGCGCCGAATTCCATCGCCCAAATTGGAAACGAAGGAAGCTCCTCATCGCTCGGAAAGGCATCGAGGAAGCACTGCCAAGCTTCTAGATACCTGATGGCCTGCTCGGAAAGTTGACGCGCGTCCCTCGGATCCTGTTCCAGTACGGTTCGGATTGACAGTTCGGCAGGCTGCGCTGGAGCGGGCCAGCGAAAGGTCGCTAGGCCATCTCGCTGGCCGACGATGAAGGCGCGCTCACGAATTTGAGGAACGCCGAAGTGGTGCGGAGACAGCTTGTGGTCGGCAACGTCATATCCCGCGTCGCAGAGCTCGCTCTTGATTTCCTTCCAAGTCTCTCCCTCATTGTGCCGCACCAGGTTTGGAACATTCTCGACAATGAAGTAAGTCGGCTTGTGATGGCGCAGGATATGAAAAACATAATCGACCAAATCACCCCATTGTGGGCAATCTAGGCCTTGCTGATCCCCGGCCTTCGAAAAAGGCTGACAGGGGAAGCCCGCGCAGAGAATATCGTGAGGGGGAATTTCAGCTAGATTTACTGTGCGAATGTCGCCTGCGGGAGTGATACCAAAATTCTTCTCATAAAGAAGTGCTAGGTCGCTATCGAGCTCCGATGCAAATACGCACTCATGGCCTAGACGCTTTAGCGCAATATGGAAGCCACCAAGGCCTGAATATAAATCGATAAACTTCACTCGCTCTTGGTCCTTACATGAACACCGGTCTGTCCGCGTCGTGGCAATCTGGTCTCGACTGCCGTGTTAAGGGCAAGAGGTCATTCGGCTCGTCTCAACTGAGGGACTGCCGTCTGAGGCTGGCGCATCGAAATCCCCCCCGTCGTGTCAGTGGAAGCAAGCCGAAGCGGCCATCCGCCTGACTTCAGGATGGTCTGCATGAGGTGCAGGGGACTATTCCATAGCGACCCTCGAGAGGAAACCACTATATATGGTGCCACAGATCGGTTCGAACCTCAATATGGCGAGGGCGCCTAGTGAGGTATTGCCGCCCGCGTCTCCCGTGCGCTACTCTCGGCGGCTTGCGTGCTCGCCGCCGCCCTCTGGGGATGGTTCGGCATGACGGGTTGGTCTTGGATAGACGATTCGGGATAGGTCGGGCTCAGCAGGCGCGGCATGCGGCATGCGTCGCCTAGAATATGATTGAATCCGGTGACTATTCGATTACGGATCTCGAATCAGAAAAAATATCAATGACTATGGTGCTTTAGGAGGCTATGCCGCACAAGTATGGCGGAGATCGTCCAACTTGATATGGGTCTCCGGGATTTCTCCGGTTCCGGATCACAAGATATCCGCCGCGATGCTTCGAGCGATCCGTTCCGCCGCCTCGTGGACGGAATCCTGCGCCAGATGGGCATACCGCGCCGTCGTCTCGATATCGTTGTGGCCCAGCAGCTTGCCGATGACCGGCAGCGTCTCGCCGAGCGCCAGCGCGCGCGAAGCGAAGCTGTGCCGGAGGTCATGAATCCGCACATCCTCCAGCTTCGCGGCCTCCCGCACGGCGTGCCAGGCATGGTCGAGGCCGCCCGCGCTGTAGCGCCCGTTCCGGTCCCTGCCGGGAAACACCCACGGGCTGCCCGCCCGGCGCGGCAGGTCCTCCAGCAGCCGCACCGCCGGCGGCGGCAG
This sequence comes from Defluviicoccus sp., assembly GCA_028820505.1. Lineage (GTDB taxonomy): Bacteria > Pseudomonadota > Alphaproteobacteria > MPNO01 > MPNO01 > MPNO01. Next base: position 3 of record JAPPIT010000089.1, on the reverse strand, counting down.
CTG
>JAPPIT010000088.1 GCA_028820505.1 Defluviicoccus sp. | reverse complement strand
TCGGCGAAGGCCGACCATCCACGAGTTTTTATGGCGCTGGAAAAAAACAAAACGTGGATGGTCGGCCTTCGCCGACCATGACGGAAGAAAACGGATGCGCTCTAAAGATCCGAGAAATCGGGCTTTTTCTTGTTCAGGAAGGCCTCGATTCCGCGCGTGAAGGCCTCTCCGAAGCGGATCTTCTCGAAAGCCTGCCCTTCGGTCCGGAGACCGGCCGAGAGCGGCGTCTCGTAGGTCTCGTTGAGGACCTGCTTGAGGGTGGCGAGCGGGATGCTTGGCCGGGCCGAGAGGTCGGCGACCCAGCGCGCGACCGCCTCGTCCAGACCGCCCGCGGGGACGGTCTCCGCGACCAGCCCCCAGGTCTCGGCCTCCGCCGCGCCGATCCGCCGGCCGCGCATGATCGTCTCCTTCGCGCGTCCCAGACCCGCGATGCGGGCGAGGCGCTGGGTTCCGCCGGAACCCGGTATCGCCCCGAGACCGATCTCGGGAAGGGCGAATTCCGTACCCTCCTCGGCGATCCGGAAGTCGCAGGCGAGCGCGATCTCGAACGCCACTCCCATCGCGTAGCGCTCCATCGCGGCGATCACCGGCTTGCGGCAACGCTCGGGCGCGGCCACCGCCCAGGCGAGGTCGGCCATGCCGTCCGCCGCCACCTTCTGGAACCCGGCGATGTCGCCGCCGGAGCTGAACACCCCGTTGGCGCCGCGGATCACGATGACCCGGACGTCGGGATGAGAGTCGAGCTCCTCGAGGATCGCGGCGAACTGCGCGCGCGCGGCGAAGCTCACCACGTTGAGCGGCGGACGGTCGAAGATCAGGGTCCCCTGCCCCGCTTCCGCATCGATCTCCCAGCGGAGTCCGTCCGGTTCCGCCAGCAGCGCCCCGCGCCGTTCCGAAAGCTCGTTCACCCGGCCCTCCGTTGCAGTCCGCGCCGCATAACGCCATATTCCGCCAGCCGCCGGCAACCGGCGGCGACGCAACATCGGCAAGCGGGAGCAGGTGTCATGGCGGCGGTATTGACCGACCGCGACGGCGGGATCGCGACGGTCACGATCAACCGGCCCGAGAAACGCAACGCGCTGAACGCGGCGGGCTGGGACGCGCTCTCGGAAGCGTTCGAGGCCCTGTCGGAAGAGGACGATCTGCGCTGCATCGTGCTGCGGGGCGCGGGTCCCGACGCGTTCGCCGCGGGCGCCGACATGTCGGGCTTCATGGACGAGCATTCGAATGCCGAACTCGCCAGAAGCTACATGGGAAAGACCCACCGCGCCTGCGAGGCGATTTCCCGGGGCCGCCATCCCGTGGTCGCGATGATCCACGGCTACTGCCTCGGCGGCGGGTTCGAGATCGCGACGGCCTGCGATATCCGGATTGCCGCGCGGTCGAGCCGGATGGGGGTGCCGGCGCGCCTGGTGGGGCTCTATCTGGGTTACGGGCTGCTCGACACGATGATCGCCGCGGTGGGACGCGCCAATGCGCTCGAGATCGCGCTCGAAGGCCGCGTCTATTCGGCCGAGGAAGCGTTCGCCAAGGGAATGATCAACCGGGTCACGGACGACGACGCGCTCAAAGACGAGGCCTACGCGTCGGCCCGCCGCATCGCCGAGGGCGCGCCGCTGGCCGCGCGCTGGCACCGCAAGGCGGTCCACCGGCTCGCCGACCCGGCCCCCCTGACCGAGGCGGAAGTCGCGGAGTCCTTCTCCTACGCCGACACCGAGGACTACCACGAGGGCTACCGGGCGTTCCTCGCCAAGGAAAAGCCCGCCTTCAAGGGCCGCTGAACGATGGCCGAAAAGCGGGACGGCGCGACCGGGCCCCTCGCCGGAGTCACGGTCATCGAATGCGCGCAGGTGGTCGCGGGACCGACCTGCGGCTACATGCTGGCCGATCTCGGCGCCGACGTGATCAAGGTCGAGCGCGCGCCGATGGGCGACGACGTGCGCCGCATGACGCCGCCCTCCATCGAGGGCGAATCGGCGGCCTTCATGATGCTCAACCGGAACAAGCGCGCGATCGCGCTCGACCTCAAGCAGGATTCGGCGAAGGAGGCGTTCCTCCGGCTCGTGCGGACGGCGGACGTGCTGATCGAGAACTACCGCCCGGGCGCGATGGAACGCATGGGGCTCGGCTACGGCGACCTCAAGGCGGAGAACCCGGCGCTGGTCTATGCGACCATTTCAGGCTTCGGGCGGACCGGCCCCTATGCCGGGCGCGGCGGCTACGACCTCGTCGCCCAGGCCATGTCGGGGCTGATGAGCATCACCGGCGAGGCGCCGGGACGCCCGCCGGTCAAGGTCGGCTCGCCGATCGCGGATTTCGCGGCGGGGATCCTGGCCGCGCTCGGCATCGTCTCGGCCTACACGCACCGCCTCAAGACCGGCGAGGGCCAGTATCTCGAAACCTCGCTGTTCGAGGCGGCGATCTCGGCGACCTTCCACCAGACGGCGATGTTCCTCGCCACCGGCGAGCCCCCGCCGCCGCTCGGCTCGGCGCATCCGCTGGCCGCGCCCTACCAGGCCTACGAGACCGCCGACGGCTGGATCACCGTCGGCGCGGGCAACAATGCGAACTGGCCGAGGCTAGCCAGGGCCCTCGGCGCGTCCGAGCTCACCGAGGACCCCCGCTTCCTCACCAACGACGACCGGATGAACAACCTGGCGGAGCTCAACGAGGCGCTCGCGCCCCTGTTCAAGGCGCATGGCTCGGAAGGGTTGCTGGCGACGCTGGAGGAGCTCGGCGTCCCGGCCGGACCGGTGCTCGACATCGGGCAGATGACCGAGGATCCGCAAACCGTGGCGCGCGACATGATCACGGAGGTCGAGCACAGCCGGATCGGGCCGGTCCGCACGCTGGGCCCGCCGGTCAAGCTCGGCGCCACGCCCGCCAACGTGCGGCGCGGCGCCCCGGTGCTCGGCGAGCACAGCGCCGAGATCCTGCGGGAGTACGGCTACGGCGGAGACGAGATCGCGGCGATGGCGGAGACGGGGGCCGTCATCCTCGCCTGATGCCCGCCCTTCGATACGCCGCTTCGCGGCTACTCAGGGTGAGGAATTCTTTTCCGTAACCTCATCCCGAGTAGGCCCGAAAGGCCGTATCGAGGGACGCTACCCGGGACCGAAATATCACGCCGCGAAGTCGATCGCGCCCGAGCCCAGCCATTCCTCGCGCACCCGGGCGACGGTATCGGGCTCGAAGAAGCCGTCGATCCGTCGCGCGATGTCGGCGACGAGACCCGGCGCGCCGGCCGCGGCCCGCCACCAGACGCTCTCCGGCTCGCCGGTGCCGCCGGCGTGGCGGGCCTCCGCCTCGACCCGCCACTTGGCGAACCAGGTCATCGTGCGGAGCCAGGTCAGGCGCCGCATCGGCATCAGCCACGGCCTCAGCGCCGCCGCGAGGTCGGGGGGAATCGCGTCGAGCCAGGCGGCGTAGAAGCCGCGCACGTCGTCGTGCGAGAGCGCGGCGGCGCAATCGGCGTCCCACATCGTCGAGGTGTAGAGGGTGGAATGCGCCACGTCGATGGCGGGCGAGCCGTAGAGCGCCTTCTCGAGGTCGACGAAGACCGCGCGGGTCCCGCCGTCCCCTCTCTCGATCAGGAAGTTGCCGGGATGGGTGTCGGTGGCGCAGAGCGTGAGAGGCTGGGGCGCGCCGGCGCACCGCGCGGCGAAGCCCCGGGCCCAGGCGAGCTCCTCGGCGATCCGCGCGCGCGCGGAGGGCGCCATCCCGGCGCGGTCGAAATAGAGCGCCTGGGGCTCGATGAAGCCGAGAATGCCGGCGATCGGATCGGCGTGCACGGCGAGCGGCCGGCGTCCCCCTTCGGGCGGCAGGGGGAGCGCGTGAATCCCGGCAAGGCAGACGGCCATCGCGGCGAGGTCGTCCGGCAGGCGCGCCGGCCCGCCGTCCACCGCCGCCACCACCAGACCGCCCCAGGGCAGCCCCGGGCGCGGCTCGATCCGGCCCCGGAGCGCCGGCGTGGCGCCGCTCGGCGCCGCATGGGCGAAGCACGCCTCCTGGTAATCGAGGTTGTCGGCGGGGCCTAGCTCGAACTGGCTCGCGCGCGGCAGGCGCAGCAGCCACGGCGTGCCGGCGACGCGCACATGGTCGTGAAACAGGCCCTTGACCGCCATCGGCTGCAGCGCGTCCCGCGCGGCGCCGGCGAATCCGTCCACGCGCCGCAGCCCGGCGAGCGCCGCTTCCAGATCGAGTCCCGGGACGGTTGCTCCCTTCGCTGGCATGATCCAGATCAGGTTCCGTGGGTGTGCTCTCAGCCCGGCCGCGTCGCGCCGGACACCCCAGCCGCACTTTCAGTGCTAACCACTTGATACACGGTCGTTTTTTCTCCCCTAGACTGTTGCATTCGGCCGCACCGGTCAACCCCCGGTTCCCTCGTTTGCAACTGCAGCCGGGAGAACCCAATGCCCAGAACCAACCTCACCGACGCTCGCGTCATCGCCCTCAAACCCCGCAGGACCGCATACGACATCCGCGATGCCAAGCTCAAGGGCTTCGGTGTCCGGGTGCTGCCCTCCGGCCGCAAGCGCTTCTTCGTCCACTGCCAGCATCGCGGCGAGCGGGTCTGGAAGATGTTGGGCGACGCCGGGGCGGTGAGCGTCAAGGAGGCACGGTCCCGCGCGGCCGGCACTCTGGCTTCGATCCGACGGGGCGAACCCGTACCGACCCTGCCCGACGAGACCCTCTTCGAGTCCGTTGCCGAGACCGTGTTCGAACGGTACGGGCGGCTCTGGAAGCCGGGCACGCTGTATGTGAATCGAAAGTATCTCCGCAGCCAGATCCTGCCGCATTTCAGGGAACGCCCGATCGACGACATCGACCCGCGGGAAGTCCGCAAATGGTTCGCCGCCCTGCACGCCACGCCCGTCGCCGCCGACCGCTCGATGCCGGTGCTCTCCGTCATCATGAAGGAGGCCGAGGCGATGGGGCTCAGGCCGGAGGGTTCCAACCCCTGCCGGGGCATCCGGCGTTACCGCCGCAACGGGCGCGAGCGCTTTCTGTCGGACGAGGAGTTGCGCCGGCTGTCCCGGAGGCTGTCGGCATGGTCCGGCCGGCATCCCCGGCAGGTGGCCGTCATCCGCCTCCTCCTGCTGACGGGGTGCCGCAAGAGCGAGATCCTCACCCTCCGCTGGTCCGAGTACCGGGACGGCCATCTCTTCCTGCGTGACTCCAAGACCGGTCCCCGCACCGTATGGCTGTCGGACCCCGCCAGAAAGATACTCGATTCGCTGGAGCGGACGGGAAGTTGGGTGTTTCCGGGTCCGCGCGACGACCGGCCCGTGAGCAAGCACTGGCTGGACGGCCTCTGGTGGCGGGTCCGCTCCGAGGCGGATCTGGACGAGGTGCGGCTTCACGATCTCAGGCACACGCACGCCAGTATCGCGCTCAGGCAGGGCGAGACCGTGCTTGCGATCGGCAAGCTGCTCGGCCACGCCGATCCGGAGACCACCCTCAAATACACACATTCTACCGACGACGCCGCGATGGAGGCCGCCGAGACGCTCGGCGCCATCCTCGGAAACTGACCGATGGCCGGGAAGGAACGCAGGCGGCTCACCGACGCCGCCATCGCCCGCCTCCGTCCCCGCGAGCGGGAATACACGGTGTGGGACAGCGCCGTCCCCGGGCTTGGTGTCCGGGTGAGACCGACCGGCGGCAAGAGCTATGTCCTGCTGCGGCAATCCTCTCGCGGATCGAAGCGCGTCTCTCTCGGGCCGGTCTCGACGAAAGGCATCGACGAGGTCCGCCGGGAATGCCATGCGCGCAAGGCGCTCCCGGAGCCGGAGGAGCCCGGCGGACCGAAACGGGAAATGCCGCTGTTCCGCGACTTCGTCGAGGGGCCCTGGAAGGAGGCGCATTTCGATCGCTACAAGCCATCGACCAGGAGGAAGGCCCGGATCGTGCTTTCGCGCTGGGTCCTGCCGGCCTTCGGGTCGAAGCCCCTGGACCGCATCACGCCGGCACACGTCAGACGGTGGTTCGATGCCTACAGTCGGACGTCGCCGGGCGGCGCGAACCGTACCCTGGACATTCTCCGGCAGATCATGAATTTCGCAATCGCATGCGGCCACGTTGAAACCAACCCGGCCCGGGGCGTCAGGAAAAACCGGCGCACGCCGCTCACGCGCTTCCTGTCGCGCGAGGAGATCGGTTGTCTGCACCGGGTGCTCGACCAGCACGCGGAACGCGGAGGCGAGAGCCTGAGGCAGGCCGACATCGTCCTGCTCCTGCTTCTCACCGGATGCCGCCTGGGCGAGATCGTTCGGCTCCGCTGGTCGGAGGTCCGGGGCGACGCGCTCGAGTTGGTCGACAGCAAGACGGGGCCGAGAAAGGTTCCTCTCAGTTCGCAGGCGCGCTGCATTCTCGCCAGACAGCCGCGCGGACAGAGCCCGTTCGTGTTTCCCTCGCCGCTCGATGCGTCACGGCCGCATGGCGACCGTCTCCGGCTCTGGTACCGGGTCCGGAGAGAGGCCGGCATCGAGGACGTCAGGCTTCACGATCTTCGCCATACGCATGCCAGCCACGCGGTGATGAACGGCGTGCCGGTGCCGGTGGTCTCGCGGATGCTCGGCCATTCCAATGTCCGCATGACCCTGCGCTACGCCCATCTCGGGGACCGCGAGGTCGAGGAAGCCGCCGAGAGGGTCGGACGGGCCATTGCAGCCATCATTGGCCTGGAGAACGATTGAACCGTCGTTGACACGTTTGTCTTGCCTAAGCGGGGCGATCCGTCGTGTCCTCGTCACCATGCGCAAATTCGAGGCCGAATCGTCGGTGAACCGGTCGAACAGAATCGCCCTCCCCGTGGCGCGCCTTCATCCGGTTCCTTCCCCGCTCCGTCCCGGGATCGTCTTCCGGCCCGGCGCCGGAGCCCGTCATCCTTCGCCGTATCGGCCGAGATGTCCCTGCTTCACGTAGAGCAGGCATCCCTCCGGCGAATGCCAGCGATGCCCACCGCCCGGCCAGTGGCGCAGCCAGCTGCCCGCCCCGTGCCGGCCATGCCCGTCCTCCAGCACGCCCTCGACGACGAACACCTCCTCGCCGCCCGGGCGGGGATCCCCGCCCCAGACGCAACCCGGCGCCATCCGGGTCAGCCCGGCGTGCCCCTCGCCGGGCACCGGGTCGCGGTAGAGCGCCAGCAGCTCCGAACCCGTCACCGGGCCCGGCCGCCAGACCGCCGACGCTGTGTCGATCGCAAGCCGCGGCCGGCCCGCCCCCGGATACTGCCGCAGCTTGACGAACAGGGTGCAGCCCGGCCCGGACCACGGGGCGTGGCTCGTGCCGTCCGGGTTGAGAAAGTGGCTGCCCGCCGGATAGTCGCCGGTTTCGTCGGAGAACACGCCGTCGAGAACCAGGATCTCCTCGCCGTCGGGGTGGGCGTGGCGCGGGAAGCGCGCACCGGGATCGAACCGCACCACCGACGTCACCCGCCCCGCCTCGACCGCGCCAGCCAGTTCCAGCCGCTTGCGCCACACCCCGGCGACCGGGCTCGGCTGCCAATCCATTTCCGCGGTTCGCCTGACGACGCCGCGCATGATGCCGGTGGCTTCGGTCATGACGTTATTCCGGTGCCTTCAGGGCCGCGAACGTTCTCCGCGCCGATCCGTTCCGTCAATCGACACCGCCGTCGGCGCCGCGTCAACACCCTCCGGGCGCTGGCCGAAGCCAATGCGCTCCTCTCGCCGCACCTGAGCACCCTGAAAGCAGAATTCCCGCGATTCCCATGGGATTCCAGCGTTCAACGCTGACTCTGACGGAGTGCCGACTGTCGGGAATTCACTCCATTTCGACGACTGCATCACGCCCAAAGACATGACAGCGGCACCGCTGCCAGCTTGTCGCCGAACGGCACGAAATCGGCACTGTCATAGAGAACGACGCCGCAAGCGAAACGCTCCTCGCACGCTTCGGCCAGGGTCCGCAGCCCAGCGAAATCCCTGGAGGTCACCGTTGCGGCGGCCTTGACCTCGATCCCCGCAATTGTCCCGTCGTCGCGTTCCAGCACGATGTCGACTTCGCGCATCTCCCGGTCGCGGAAATGGTAGGCGGCCAGCTGCAGGTCCGACGCGGTCATGAGCTTCAGCACCTCCGAGAACACGAAGCTCTCGAGCAGCGGGCCGAGCTCGCTGCGGTCGGCCCTGACACGATCGAAGCTCAACCCACGCACCGCGGCGAGCAGGCCGGAATCGAGGAAGTGCAGTTTCGGCGTCTTGGCGATGCGCTTCAGCGCGTTCGTGTACCAGGGCTGCAGTGTCGAGACGAGGAACACCTGCTCCAGCAAAGCCACATAGCGCTGCCCGGTCTTGTGGCTGACGTTGATTTCGGAGCCGAACTGCGAGTAGTTGACCAGTCGTCCCGAGTACTCCGCCAACAGGCGCACGAACTTGGGCAGCTCGGCCAGCCTCTCGATCTCGGCAATGTCTCTCAGATCGCGGGTGAGCACCGAGGTCAGATAGGACCGCGCCCAAGCCTGCCGCCGGCGCTCGCTCTCGCGTTCGATGGCCTCGGGGAAACCTCCGAGCAGCGCCAGCCGGACGAGATCGTCGCCGATGACGGCCTGCCGCTCGCCTTCCAGCCTCCCCTCGAACAGGCGCTTCAGGAAGGTGGGCGCGGTGCCCGCTATTTCCGCGCGGGCCAACGGCAGCATGCGGATGGTTTCGATCCGGCCCGCCAGGCTGTCGGCGACCCGGGGCAACGTCATCACGTTGGCGGAGCCGGTCAGCAGGAAACGGCCGGGACGACGGTCTTCGTCCACGCTCCTCTTGATTGCCAACAGCAGGTCCGGGACGCGCTGGATCTCGTCGATGATGGCCCGGTCCAGGCCGCGGATGAAGCCGTTCGGGTCCGACAGCGCGGCATCGAGGACCGTACGGTCGTCCAGTGTGATATAGGTCCGGCCTTCTTCCGCCATCTTTCGGGCGAGCGTGGTCTTGCCTGCCCGGCGCGGTCCAACGATCAGCACCACCGGGGTATCCGCAAGGGCCTCCTCCGCCCGCCTCTCCACGAATCGTAGGTACATGCCGCCCCGCTCTCCGACGATTGGAACTATGACGACTGACGATTGGGAGTCAACAGCCCGCAGATTGGGAACCATAAAATCGCGGACCGGGAATGGACGGGAAGGAAAGCATTCCCTCCTGAGCAACTGGGCTCTCCTTGGCCGCATCGATAAAGAGCCAAGGGGGCTTGCCGCCCGCAGTCCTGCACTTGAGCCACGGTCAACACCCGGACATCATTCGCCTGTCACCGAGGCCGCCAATTCGCACAACAGTGATGGGCAGTGCCGATGGTCGGCCTCACGGCACGGGTATGCGGCGAGCGCCTGCTTCGACCCGCTCCACGAGACGCGCGGCGTCTATAGAGGCAAGTGCCTGCATTGCGATACCTTCGTTGGAGTGGTGGTGTGCGAGGTCTGCGGGGTGGCTCGCTTGCAAGATCAACACATCGTGCTCATGAACCGGAAGGAAGTTCGGGGCGCGCTGGGCGAAGCCCGTGCCGGCGAATGAACGCGAAGAGGATGTATGGACGTCTTTGAATTCCGCGACCGGCTGATCGAGGACTACGAGCGCTTCTCGCGCAGCTTCACCCAGATTCGCGCCGAGGACGTCCGCGATGCCGTCGAGATCGCCTACCGTGGCGGCCGTTTCTGGCCGGCGCCCCTCATCCAGATCAATCCGAATTTCGTGTCCGGCGGCACGATCGACGAGCTGGTCGGAGCTGGCCTGCTCGACTCGGAGTGCGCCAAGATCTTCCGGATCAAGTCCCCGGAAGACGCCTTCGGCAAGCCGATGGTCCTGCACCGCCATCAGCGCGACGCCGTCGATGTAGCGCGACGCAGCGAGAGCTACGTGCTGACGACAGGTACGGGATCAGGCAAGTCGCTCAGTTACTTCATCCCGATCATTGACGATGTGCTGCGCCGCAAACGAACAGGCCAAACGCTCAAGGGCATCACGGCAATTGTCGTCTACCCGATGAACGCGCTCTGCAACAGCCAGCGCGACGAGCTCGAGAAGTTCCTCAAGCTTGGCTACGGGGAAGGTCAGGAACCCGTCACCTTTGCGCGTTACACGGGTCAGGAGAGCCGTGAAGAGCGTGAACGGATTGCCAAGGATCCGCCGGATATCCTGCTCACGAACTACGTCATGCTCGAATTGATCATGACGCGTTTTCTCCCCACCGACGTCGCGGTCCGGGACCATGCGGCGGGCTTGCGGTTTCTGGTGTTGGACGAACTCCACACCTATCGAGGCCGACAGGGCGCCGATGTCGCTATGCTCGTGCGTCGCGTCCGGCAGCGCTTCAACGAGAACCTCCTCTGCATCGGAACATCGGCCACTATGGCGTCTGAGGACGATGCAGAAAGCCAGGCCAAAGTCGTGGCTCGGGTGGCGACGCGGTTGTTCGGTGTGGAGGTCGCGCCCGCGAACATCATCACCGAGACGCTGCATCCTGTGACAGCGGACAATACGCCCATCGATCGGAATGCACTCGGCGCCGCGATTGCGGCCGGCGTGCCGACGAAGTCCAGCGCTGCCGATCTGGCGGCGCATCCGATCGCCGCCTGGATCGAACGAAGGCTGGGGTTGGAAGAGCGGGACGGCAAGCTCATTCGTATCTCCCGCCCGCGCACCGTCGAAGAGGCGGCAACGATGCTGACCGAAGACAGTGGGGTCGCCCCCGATGCGTGTCGAGCCTATCTCGCCGCACTATTGCTGAAGGCGTATGAGACGCGGGACGACAAAGGTCGACCCTTCTTCGCTTTTCGCCTGCACCAGTTCGTAAGCGGTGCCTGGAACGTCTACACGACCCTGGAGGCAAAGGACACGCGGTTTATTACGCTCGACGGGCAGCAGTTCAAACCTGGCGACCGCGGGCGCAACCTGTTCAATCTCTGTTTCTGCCGGGAGTGTGGACAGGAGTATCTCCCGGTGTGGGCGACCATGGCCGAAAAACAACCGCAGGGCTTCAGCCCACGGGAGCTGACCGAACGCTCGAACGAGGACGAGGATCTCCAGTATGGATATCTGATGCCCGACAGCGAGGGCATCTTCGATCCGACCGACGTCGAAGGGCATTATCCCGAGGACTGGCTGGACCTGAGCGACGGCGCTGCCCGCCTGAAGCCCAACTACCGGCGCTATCGGCCGCTCCCGGTCCAAGTCGACACGAACGGCCAGATCGCCTCCGATGCTCTGCCCGCCTGGTTTATCCCGGGTTCTTTCCGGTTCTGTCTGCACTGCGGTGTCGCCTATGACGGCAGCGTCCGCAGTGATCTCACGAAGCTGTCGGGGTTGTCGAGCGAGGGGCGCAGCTCGGCGACCACTGTGCTCGCGATCGCCGCTCTCAAGTACCTGATCGGAACCGACCTCGACGACCAAGCCAAGAAGATCCTCGGTTTCACCGACAACCGCCAGGACGCCTCGCTGCAGGCGGGCCATTTCAACGACTTTGTTCAGATCCTGCTGCTGCGTGGCGCGCTGCTGGCTGCAATCCGCAGGCAGTCCGACGAAAAGCTGACCGATGATGTCCTGACGCAGCAGGTGCTAGAGCACCTTCATCTGGACCCTGCCGACTACGCCGCCAATCCCGACGCCAAGGGCATAAAGGCTCAGAACACGCTCAAGTCGCTGCGCGATGTGCTCGGCTATCGGCTTTATTTCGATCTCCAGCGCGGCTGGCGCATCACCAATCCCAACCTGGAACAGGTCAGGCTCCTCGCCATCGATTACCAGGGGCTTCAGGCGTGTTGCGAGGACGAGGCTGAATGGAACATGGGCCACCCGCTCCTCGGCTCTGCGACCGCGGAGCAGCGTTATGCGATCATCCACGACCTGCTCGACCGCATGCGCAAGGCGCTCTGCGTCAAGACCATCTACCTTGACCCCAACTTCCAGGAGCAGATACGCAACCGCAGCTTCAATGAGCTGAAGGAGCCGTGGGGCCTGTCTGAAGACGAACGGCTGTTCTCTCACGCCTACATGGTGCCGCGGGCACAACAGCGCAGAGTGGGCCGGCTAGAAGAGAGGGTTCTGCATGTCTCCCACCGCTCGGTCTTTGGACGACGGCTGCGTGCCCAGGCCAGCTGGTCTGGGAACCCAGACTTCCCGAAGAAGTTCGACGAGGCGACCTACAACGCCGTCATCGACGACGTCCTCCGGGTCCTGACTACCTACGGGTATGTCGAACCGACCGAACTAGAGCGGGGCCGCATCGGCTACCGGATCGACAGCTCGGTGCTGGCATGGCGCCTCGCTCACGGTTTCGACGAAGAGCGAGCCGGTTCGACAAACATCTTCTTCCGCACGCTCTACGACAACGTCGCCCAGCTTCTGCAAGATACCGACCGCTTCCTGCATCAGCTCGAGGCGCGCGAGCACACGGCGCAGGTTGACACCGACATCAGGATCGAGCGCGAGGCGCGGTTCAGAAAGGGCCTGGTGCCGCAGCGCGTCGTAGCGGGAGCGGTCGAGCCTTCGGGCCTGCCGATCCTTTTCTGCTCGCCAACCATGGAACTCGGCGTCGACATCGCGACCCTCAACACCGTCTATATGCGCAACGTGCCGCCGACCCCGGCTAACTACGCCCAGCGCAGCGGTCGAGCGGGACGAAGCGGCCAGCCTGCCCTGGTGATCACTTACTGCGCCGCCAAGTCGCCGCACGACCAGTATTTCTTCGCCGAACCGACGCGGATGGTCGCTGGCGTGGTCAACCCGCCAACGATCGACCTCGCCAACGAGGATTTGGTCAAGAGCCACCTTCAAGCGGTGTGGCTGGCCGAAACCGGAAAGAAACTCGGTTCCTCGGTCCGCGACGTGCTCGATCTGGAAAAGGCGGACAGCCTGCCGGTTCGCGAGGACATCGCGGTCGAACTGGCGAAGCCGGGCGTACGGTCGGCGGCAAAGTCCCGTGGCGAGCGGATTATTGCCATGCTCGAGGCCGACCTGGATGCCGCACACGCTGCATGGCACACGCCCACCTGGCTCGACCATGTGGTCGCCGGGGCTCCGCTACGGTTCGACGAGGCCTTCCGACGCTGGCGATCACTCTACCGCGCCACCGCGAGCCAGATGAAGCTCGCCAACGACATCCTCAATAACGCTGCCGCCACCGAGCAGGACCGTCGCGAGGCCAAGGCGCGCTACGACGAGGCCTACACCCAGCAGAGCCTACTGCTCGACGCACGCGCGACGATGAACTCCGACTTCTACACATACCGCTACCTCGCGGCTGAGGGGTTCCTGCCGGGCTACAACTTCCCACGCTTGCCGCTCATGGCCTTCATCCCGGGGCGCAGGGAGAAGGTCGTCCGTGACGCCTTCCTCAGCCGACCCCGCTTCCTCGGCCTCAGCGAGTTCGGGCCGCAGTCGATCATCTATCACGAAGGCAGCACCTATAGGGTCAAGCGCGCGATCCTGACGATCCGCGACGAGGGCAGCGTCACCGCTTCGGCCAAGCTGCCGATGCAGGGTGCTCGGCTATGCCCGGCCTGTGGCTATGGGCATTTCGGGGAACAGCGTGAGTTCGAGCGCTGCGTGAATTGCAGCCACAAGCTCGATGGCGGCCGCCGAATCTCGAACCTCTATCGGATCGAGCAAGTCTCAACCCGGCGCGCCACGCGGATCACTTCGGACGAGGAGGAGCGCCAGCGCCAAGGCTACGAAATGATCACCACGCTGCGCTTCGCTGCCGAGAACGGCAAGCCACGCGCGGAGGCCGCAGCGTTCGCCGAAGGCGACGAGACACTCATCGAGCTCCGCTATGGCCCGGCGGCGACGATCTGGCGGATCAACCTCGGATGGCGGCGGCGCCAGGATAAGTCGATTTACGGCTTCACCATCGACGTCAACACCGGCGAATGGAGCAAGGACTCCCAAGCCCCGACGGATGCCGAGGATGATTCGGTGCGGGAGGGCAAGACGGTCGAGCGCATTACCCCCTTCGTCGAGGACACGCGCAACGTCCTGATCCTGAGCCCCCGGACCACGCTCCCCAGGGACGTCATGGTCACGTTGCAATACGCACTCAAGCGCGGGATCGAGCAGGAGTTCCAGCTCGAAGAGGCCGAGCTCGCTGCCGAGCCGCTGCCGGAACCCGACAACAGGCGCGCCATCCTGTTCTACGAGGCCGCCGAAGGCGGCGCTGGCGTCCTCACGCGCCTCGCAAGCGACGCCGAAGCTTTGCAGCAAGTCGCGCGCAAAGCGCTGGAAATATGCCACTACAGCTCCGCATCGGGCAGCTGGACGGACCATGGCGACCTCCGAGACGAGGACCTGACCTGCGAGGCTGGTTGCTACCGCTGCTTGTTGAGCTACTACAATCAGCCGGAACACGGCGAGATCGACCGGCGCAACGAGACAGCCCTCGACATCCTCTGCCGTCTGACCCGCGCGGCTCGCGGCGAGGTCGAAAATCATCGCAGCGCCGACGACAGCTTCGACGAGCTGATGAACGCCTCGGTCTCCGTTCTGGAAAGGGAATGGCTGGGGTTTGTGAAGGATGGCGGGTACGTCCTGCCCGATCGAGCCCAACCCTATCTCCAGACGTTCGAAACGTGTCCTGATTTCGCTTACGAGGATAAGCAGACCCTCGTTTACATCGACGGTCCCCACCACGAGGGCAACGCCCAGAAGACCTTGGACGCTGCCATCTCTTCCCGTCTCGAAGACGCGGGCTTCACCGTCATCCGGTTCACGACAGACAAAGGCGTGTGGCCGGAGATCGTGGCGCAGCACGCCTGGGTGTTCGGCTCGGGCTCCGGGAATGGTTCAGCGCGCGCGGCATCGTGAGACAAATAAATTGGGGGAGGTAAGCCGATGACCGCAGCGGTCGCATACAAACCGGGGGACCTTGTCAAGGCGAGAGGCCGTGAATGGGTCGTGCTGCCGGAAAAGCGTGCTGACCTCGTGAAGCTGCGACCGCTGGGCGGCAGCGAGGACGACGCGACTCTGATCTATCTGCCGCTCGAACCCGAACCGCCGATCGCAGCGAGCTTCGACCTGCCCGACCCGACCAAGACGGGATCCCAGACTGCAGCGCTTCTCCTGCGCGATGCACTGCGCCTGAAGCTTCGTGCCGGCGCCGGACCGTTCCGCAGCTTCGGCAATATCTCGGTGGAGCCTCGCGCCTACCAGCTTGTACCGCTGCTGATGGCACTCAAGCTCGATACGATCAGGCTCCTCATCGCCGATGACGTCGGTATTGGCAAGACCATAGAGGCGGCTCTCGTCGCCCGCGAGATGCTCGACCGCGGCGAGGTGGAACGCTTCGCCGTGATCTGTCCGCCCCACCTGTGCGAGCAGTGGCAGCAGGAGCTCGCGTCGAAGTTCAACATCGAAGCGGAAGTCGTCCGGACCGGGACTGCCACGCGCTTGGAGCGGGGTTTGAGGCCCGACGAGTCGATCTTCGAGGTCTATCCCTGCACCGTGGTCTCGCTCGACTACATCAAGTCAGACCGGCGGCGGGCCGATTTCCTGCGCGCGTGTCCGGAGCTCGTCATCGTGGACGAGGCGCACACGTGCGTTCAGGCCAATACCAGTACCCGGCATCAGCGCTACCAGCTGGTCAAGGGACTCGCGGAGGCGAGTCCGGCCCGGCACATGCTCTTCCTCACCGCCACGCCCCATTCCGGCGATGACACGGCATTCCACAATTTGCTCGGGCTTATCCACCCGCGGTTCGCCGCTCTCACCGATGTCCCCGAGGGCAACCAACGTCGGCGACTTCGGGAGGAGCTGGCCAACTTTTTCGTACAGCGCCGCCGCGGCGACATCGTCGAATGGCAGGATACCGCTGGCTTCCCTGAGCGGGAGAGCCGCGAGGCGACCTATAGCCTGACCGGCGAATGGGGGCACCTCTTCGACGACGTGCTCAATTATGCCCGCGGCATGATCGAACGCGCCGAGGGCGGGACGAACCTACAGCAACGCATGTCCTGGTGGGCGGCGCTTGCGCTTCTGCGCTGCGCCTCGTCGAGCCCGGCCGCTGCGACGTTGGCGTTGCGCACCCGTCTCAAGGCGGTGGAAGGCGAACCAGAGGGCCAGCAGATCGCCGAGCTCGACCAGACGGCGAGCGACACGGTCATGGATGGGGCGGCCGACGACGCGTTGACGCTCGATGAGACCGTCCCGGCCGGCACCGTAGAGTCACCGGCGGATGCCGCGGCGCTCCAACAGTTGATCGAACGTGCTGATGCGCTCCGTGGCGCGAAGAGCGACCCGAAACTCGCGACGCTCATACTGGAGGTCCGAGGCCTTCTGGCCGACGGCTTCAGGCCGGTGGTGTTCTGCCGCTACATCGCCACTGCTCATTACGTGGCCGAACACTTGAAGGCCGCACTGCCTGAAGGCAAGGCACACGTCATCGCCGTCACCGGCGAGTTCACCTCGGACCAGCGCGAAGACAGGGTCGAGGAACTCGGCGCTTTGGAGAACGCCATTACGCCAGTCCTCGTCGCCACCGACTGCCTGTCGGAGGGGATCAACCTCCAGAGCTATTTCGACGCCGCAGTCCACTATGACCTCACTTGGAACCCGACCCGTCACGAGCAGCGCGAGGGACGAGTCGACCGCTTCGGGCAGAGTTCGAAGACGGTGCGCGCCCTCATGCTCTATGGCGAGAACAACCCCGTCGATGGCGCTGTGCTGAAGGTGATCCTTCGCAAGGCGGAGAAGATCCGCAAGGAGTTGGGCGTGGCAGTACCGCTGCCGGCCGACAACGCGAAAGTCGTCGACGCCATCATGCGGGCGGTATTGCTCCAGTCGGGCAGAGTGGCTGAAGCCACTCGCCAGCTGACGCTCGATTTTGGGGAAACCGAGGCCGAAGTCGATAGCGCCTGGGAAACGGCGCGTGACAAGATGAGCCGGACCGTCTTCGCGCAAAGGCGCCTGCGACCGGACGAGGTGCTGCCGGAGTGGCGTAAGGCGGTTGCTATACTTGGAGGTGAGGAGGACGTCGTCCGCTTCGTGTCGAGTGCGGCCGAGCGCTTAGGAACGCCGCTTGAATCCGCACCCGACCATTACCGCATGCCACTCGGGCACCTGCCCAAGGCGGTCCAGGAACGCCTGGAGGGCATCGGACTGAAGGGGACCCTGAAGATCGGGTTCACGCACCCGGTGCCGAGCGGCGTATTACACATCCATCGCGCCCATCCCCTCGTATCCATTTTGGCCGATCACATCGCCGAGTCCGCTCTGGACCTGGGCAATGCCAACTTGGGAACGCGGGCCGGGGCCATGTTCACCGCTGGCATCGACAACCGCACCACAGTCTATCTCTTGCGTCTGCGCCACCAGATCGCTGTCGAACGGCGCGATGCGCAGGGTCGCTACGAGCTCGCCAAGTCCCTGCTCGCCGAGGAATGTCTCGGCATTGCCGTTCGTGGCATAACAGAGCCAGAGGTGCTCGACGAGACCGACGCCCTCGCTCTGCTGTCCCTGGAGCCCGGCCGAAATATGGAGGACGGCCAAAAGACTCGCCTCGTCGCTCGGGCGCTCGATGCCGTGCCGGAACTCGAGCCGAGGTTCGACTCGATCGCTCAGAGCCGCGCGGAGACGTTGCTCGCGGATCACCGACGCATCCGCGAAGCGAGTGACGCACGCGGTCTCCGCTATAGCTTCCGCGCTGCGCTGCCGGTCGACAAGATCGGCGTCTATGTCCTGATGCCGATGGCGACGCTGTGAGGAATGTGAGCATGGCTCGCAACCGCAGGAACTCCAGCTTCACCGCCATCCGTATCGAGGGGGGAATCCTCCCGCCCGAGTTTCTCAGCACTATTGCGGCGCTCGAGGCGAAGCATCAGACGGGCGCGGATTACGGTCTGACAAAATCGCTTACGCTCAAGGACGAGCTCGCCCGCTACTGGCGAATCGCCAACGATCTCTATACCGCCTACTCCGAACGGCGCGAACGCACGGACCTGAACCGCACCAAAGTCGGGGTGGAGGAGTGGCTGGCGGCGCTCCTCAAAGAGGTCTTGGGCTTCGGAGACCTTGAGCCAGCTGGATTCGGTGTCATTGGCGACCGCGCGTTTCCGACCACCCATCAAGCCTTTGGCGGGGCGATACCGATCCTGCTGACGACACGGGAGTTCGAGTTGGATCGCGCCGATCCGCGCTTCGGCGAGGACGGTAGGCGCCGCGCGCCGCATGGCCTCATGCAAGAACTCCTGAACGCAAGCGATGACGCGCTCTGGGGGATCGTCGCCAATGGCACCAGGTTGAGACTCCTTCGTGACAACGCGAGCCTCACGCGACCCGCCTATATAGAGGTTGACCTTGATCTCATCTTGACCGAGCAGCTCTACCCCGACTTCGCTGCCCTCTGGCTCCTCGCTCACGCCACCCGTTTGAAGCCCGTCAACGGCAAGTCAACCGCCGCCGTCCTGGAGCGCTGGCGTGCCGAAGCCCACGAAACCGGCGAACGGGCACTCGAACACCTGCGGGACGGTGTGACCGAAGCTCTCCGCCAGCTGGGCAATGGCTTTCTGCAGCATCCCCACAACGAAAACCTGCGCGCGGCGCTGTCGGATGGGACTCTGACCGCCGAGCGCTACTTCCAAGAGCTCCTGCGTTTGGTCTACCGGCTTTTATTCCTGTTCGCCACTGAAGAGCGCGACCTCCTTCACAGCCCGGATGCCACCGAAGACCAGCGCGCAGTCTATGCGCAAGGCTATAGCCTGGCGCACCAGCGTGATCGGGCCCTGAAACGCCGCTACTACGACCGGCACCACGATCTGTGGCTGGGGCTTAGGCTCGTATTCAAATTACTGTCGCGCGGCGAGCCGGCGCTCGGCCTGCCCGCGCTCGGCGGGTTGTTCGCGAAGGAGCAGTGCTGGAATCTGGAAGCGGGCCTGATCAGCAACGAGCGGATTCTCGAGGCCGTCCGAGCCCTTGCTTACTTCCGCTCCGGCTCGACCCTCGCGCGCGTCAACTACCGAGACATGGACACCGAGGAGCTCGGCTCGGTGTACGAAAGCTTGCTCGAACTGCATCCCGTGATCGACGTCGATGCTGCACCCTGGGAATTCGGGTTCGCCGGCGAGACCAACGGCGCGGAAACGATGGGATCGGAGCGAAAGCTCACGGGCTCGTACTACACGCCTTCGACGCTGGTGAACGAATTGATCAAGTCGGCGCTGGAACCGGTCATGGCCAACGCCGTTGAGGCGAATCCGGCTGATCCCAGGACGGCTCTTCTTGGCCTCAAAATCATCGATCCCGCCTGCGGATCCGGGCACTTCCTGCTCGCCGCCGCCCGACGTATTGCCGCTGAGGTTGCCCGCATTGAGGCCGGCTCTGACACGCCCGACGAATCCGCCCGACAGCATGCTCTTCGCGAAGTCGTCCAACACTGTATCTACGGCGTCGACCGCAATCCGCTCGCGGTCGAGCTCTGCCGCACGGCGCTGTGGATCGAAACCGTGGAGCCGGGCAAGCCGCTCAGTTTTCTCGACTCCCACATCCGGTGCGGTGACAGTCTGCTGGGCGTGTTCGACTTGTCAGTGCTGCGCGAAGGAATCCCTGACGGGGCGTATAAGTCGCTCGACGGAGACGACCGCGAGGTAGCCAATCACTACAAGTCAAAGAACAGACGCGAGGTGGCCGAGCGGAACCGCGTGGAAGGTGGTCTCGGTCTGGCCCGCCAGACGGATCTCGCGCGGGATCTCGCGGCACTGACCGATATGTCGGAGGAAACGGTCGACAAGATCGCGGAAAAGCGCACGCGGTTCGAAGCTCTCACCCAGGAAGGCGCCGCCGCCTGGATACTGGAAAGGGCCTGCGATCTGTGGACGTCGGCTTTCTTCGCGCACAAGATCAAAGGCGGGCAATTCGCCGGCCTTGACGGAATGCCCCGCCGTGGCGCCGAGACGGTTGCCACCTCGGGTGTGATCTGGGAGCTCCTCCGTGGACGCGAACCCTTCGGCCCGCTGACGGGTGCCGTGGCCGAACTCGCCGGCCACTATCGCTTCTTCCATTGGCCGGTTGCCTTTGCGGATGTCATCGCCCGCGGTGGGTTCGACCTCGTACTTGGCAACCCGCCATGGGAGACGATGAGCCCCGATCATAAGGGGTTCTTCTCGACCTACGATCCCGAAGTCCGCTTCATGGCGCCTGCGGATCAGAAGGCGGCATTCGACCGCCTGCTCGAGCATCCGCAGATCGCCGCGCGCTGGGAGGAATATTGCCGCGACCTTTATGCTGCCGTGCATTTTATGAAGTCGAGCGGGCGCTATCGGCTTTTCGCGCCGGGCAATCTCGGTAAGGGCGACTTCAACGTATATCGAATGTTCGTTGAGACGGCGCTCGGCGGGACGCGTGAAGGCTGCGTGGCCGCGCAATTCGTGCCGGAAGGGCTGTACAACGGCGCCAACGCTACCGCAATTCGAAAGGAGCTGTTCGAGAACTTCCGCGTCGACAAGCTGGCCGGTTTCGAGAATACAAAGGGCATTTGGTTCCCGTCGATCGACACACGAACCAAATTCTGCCTCTACATCGCCTGGAAGGGTGGGGGCACCGACTGGTTCACAGCGGGCTTCCGGGTGAACAGCATGGAGCGACTGCAGGACTTCTCCGCCGGCCGGGTTCTGACCATCCCAGTCGATGTGGTTGCCCAGTTTTCGCCCAATGCGAAGGCCGTGATGGAATTTGCTGCGCAGGAAGAAATCGACATCTGCACGCGGATGTACGCCCGATATCCGAAATTTGGTGCCAGGATAGATGGGTTGCCCTATCGGCATTACATGGCCGAAGTACACATGGGCAACGACCGCGCTCTGTTCTCCGACGGCGACGAGGGGCTGCCAGTCTTCGAGGGTCGGATGATCGACGCCTATGATTACCGGGCAAAGGGCTATGTCTCGGGGCGCGGGCGCTCGGCGGTGTGGGAAGACCTGCCCTTCGGCTCACCCTCCAAGCAGATTCAGCCGCAATGGCGCATCCTGCACGAGAACATCCCTGACAAGCTCGAAGGTCGCATCGACCGCCATCGGATCGGTTTCGGAGACGTGGCAAGCCCAACCAACTCACGCGGATTGATTGCTGCGCTTCTTCCGGGTGGGACGATCAGCGGCCATAGCGTGCCCACGATCGAGTTCATGGGTGCAAGTCTGCGGGATCTTCTCCTTTGGATTGGGGTCGCAAATTCGTTTGCGATGGACTTCCTCGTGCGTTCGAAGGTGTCGCTTCACATGTCTTACACGGTCATGGACAGCCTCCCCTTTCCACGCGAATTCGAGCGAACTCCGGCAGCGATGGAAATTGTCCGACGCGTCTGCTCGCTCTGCGCCGTAGGACACGAGATGGCGAACTTCTGCGATCAAGCGATCCATGAAGGTATCCTGATCTCGCATGAAGATGTGATCGAGGACCCTGACCGCCGTGCCAAAGTCGCCGCGGAAATCGACACATTCGTTGCGCAAGAAGTCTACGGACTTACGAAGAACGAGTTGCTCTACATCCTCGATCCGGCGAACATTTTCGGCGAAGATTGTGGGGTCGAGACCTTCAAGGCGCTACGTAACCGGGAAGTTCGAGAATTCGGCGAATATCGGACGCAGACGCTGATACTGGAAGCCTGGGATCGTCTCGAACGTGGCGAGATCGGCGAAGCAGCGCCTGCGGTTGTTCCGATGCCTCTCCATGCGCTCGAACCACGAACTCTACCTCACATCGCGTCGGCAGCAGATGGTGCTTGGGCTCGCCCGATGACAAACCCGCGCGGCGAGACCATGGAAGTGCTTCTCGCCGCTCTTCGGGTCATGGATGGTCCTTGCCCGTCTGAGCGAGCTCGTCTCGCAGTTCTCCTGGCAATGGAGCCGCACCGGCTCGTGCCGCATCTCGACGCTGAGCGCGCCAGCGATTGGCGCCGCGTGGTCGGCGAGGAGGCGAACAGCCCGGCTCGGGATAGCACCGAAATCGACGAACACTGGGGCGCCGCCGTCCGTCATTTCCGTAGCCGGGGCTGGCTTGAGGAAATGGCCGGGAACTGGGGTCCGGGCGCGCTGCCGGAAAGCTTCCCAGTCGGCGAATGGGCACTTGGTCGCGTCGCCATCGCATGGGAAATGATGCGCAGCATTGGCGCCAAGGCTGAAGTCATCAACTTGTTCTCAGCGCAGCTCAACAGGTGGAGAAATGCCGAGGCGGCGTGATGATCTCTTTGGAAACGCCAACACTTCGTGGACGCCCGACGAGACGCGGTCCGAGCCTCGGCTGTGGATTCGCCGCCTAGCGATCTGGCCGGAACCCGGCGCGGCCCCCATCCGCGACATCTCTTTTCGGCCGGGTCTCAACATCGTTTGGTCGCGTGGCGTACGCGAGACTACCGGAGAGCAGGATGGTGTCATAGGCCATGGTAGCGGCAAGACGCTGCTCTGCAGGCTGATCCGCTACTGCATGGGGGAGCGGCGCTTTGCTCCTGACGATCAGCGGGCACTCATCGGGGTTAAATTTCTCGAAGGAAATGTCGGTGCCGAAATCATGCTCGATGGGACATGCTGGACCATATTGCGTCCGCTCGGGCATAGGCAGCGGCACGTTGCTGTGCCCAACGGAGATCTTGACGCGATCGTCGTCGGCGAGCACTCCCATACCGGCATGGGGCCCTTCATTACTGCTGTCGAAAGTGCCTTCTTCACCCCCGAGAGCATCGCTTTGGTTCCTGGGAAATACGGGTGGCTTACCGAACTCGCATGGCTAACCCGCGATCAGGAATGCGGGTTCAACAGAGTGCTTGATTGGCGGGACCCGTCATCTGGCTCAGAGTCTCCCGTCGGCAATTTGAGAACGGAGGAAGCCAAGCTCTTTGCCCTACGTGTCTTTCTCAAGGCGATGACCCCGGAAGAGCGAGCGCTCGACGATGAAATCAAGGAAATGGAGACCGAGCGCGACCGGACAAAACAGGAGGCCGGACATCGCATGTGGGAAGCCGAGCAGACGAAGAAGCGGCTTGCCAACGAGCTAGGCCTAAATGAAGAGGATTTGCAAGGTCCGCTCGCCGTCGACGCATCGAAGCAGGCTGCACGGAGACAGTTTGCCGAAGTCGCCAGCGTCTCCTCAAGTTCCGGGCATGTCGACCCCGCTCCAATTCGCGAAGAGTTGAGCAAGGCTCAGACCGAGGAAAGGACCCTTGGCGAACGCCTTGCCGAGATGAGGGCGCGCATCGACGAGAAAGACAGAAACGTCAGCCGTATGGAGAAGGAGGTCTTTGGGTTGGCGCTCTCTACAAACGAAGAGGAGACCCCGGCGTGCCCGATTTGCGAAGTGCCGATCGATCGCGCTCTGGCGGAAGGATGCAAGCTCTCCCATAAGCTTGTCGATCTGGAGAGCATCCGGGAGAAGCGGGAAAATCACAGAAAAGCT
Organism: Defluviicoccus sp.; assembly: GCA_028820505.1. Taxonomy (GTDB): domain Bacteria; phylum Pseudomonadota; class Alphaproteobacteria; order MPNO01; family MPNO01; genus MPNO01. The sequence goes on along the minus strand of JAPPIT010000088.1, from coordinate 5,357 downwards.
CTGAGCGATGAAAAACTCAGCCTCACCACTCTCCGAGAAGATCTCTTTCAGACAGAGCAGAAATACAATCAGGCGCGAACACGCACCACGGAGCTTGATCGACAGTTAAAGGCGGTTGAGCAGACACGTGATGGGCAGGCGGACGCCTGGTATCAGGCTCGACGCATGGTCGATGATGCCGCGCGATATGAACAACTGCTTGAGGCTCACACTTCCGCAAGCAATTCGCTCGAAGCTCTCAATCGAAGGCTCGAAGAAAAGCGTGAGCAGATGGCCCTCTTCCGTGAACGGCAACGTCAGCTGTTCACGAAGATATCAGGCATATTCGATCACATCGTTCAGCAGCTTGTTGGCAGCGACGCGACTGGTAGCGTCCGTCTTACAGGCAACGGCCTCGAGCTTAAATTACACTTCGGCGGGGATCGTTCGACGCCGGGAACGAACTGCATCAAGATCCTGGCATTCGATTTGACAGCATTATGTCTCAGCACTGAAAAGAACGCCCAGATTGCGCCCTTCTTGATCCATGATAGTCCCCGCGAAGCGGATCTCGATCTTGAGGTATATCACAGACACTTCCGGTTCGTACGCGGTCTACAAGAGCGTTTTGCGCAACCTCTGTTTCAGTACATCGTCACAACAACAACTCCGCCACCGTCCGAATTGATGAACGAGCCCAGCATGCGACAGATGCTCTGTGGTGCTCCTGCCGGTGAGCGCTTATTATGCACAGACCTATGAGGTGCGACAGACACTGGATCGAGCAACCGGCCGTGCCATGGAAATGCCTCGTATCGTATGCATGCGCCGACCGCCGCAGGGTATTTCGGGCCGAGTTTGGCAGCGAACGTCTTCAGGTGCTCGGCCGGATGAGTGCCGAAGCGGTCCCGCGAGTAGCAGAACAGCACCGCTGACCGGTCTGCGCCGCCGAACGGCCTGATAGAGATCGGGCTGCAGTTACGCTAAGACTCGACCTGACGTCGCAAGCGTTTCGTGCGTATGGGTAGAGCGTCCCAGGTATTCTGAGAGGTCAAATGCTTGTTCTGCGCACTGGCGTTGAAAGTCCACCATCCATTCTCCGGCCAATCGTTGAAGTGTGTTCTTGTCCTTACGCAAACACAAATTCTCGAGTGGGTGAGACGCCAATTCTGTAGCCGCTTGCAAGGCAGAATAGGCATTGTCACCAAGCCTATCTGCGTACTTTCCGTACAACGAGTCAATATAGCCCTCTAAACGGAACCAGTCGCTCTGGAACGCATTGAAATTCGATTCTTCTTCTATTGCGTTCCGCGGTCTTCGTATCGCCAAAATGGTCTGAACCAATTTCCTACCATGTTTCCTGGCGAACTCATAGCGACGCAAGCCATCAAAAGCAGCCTTGAATTCTTGCTGCATCTTTCGGACGCGATCATGGTCCACGACAAAGGTAATATCAGATTGAATCTTGTCGCGGGTGTGTGCGAACGAAAAGGAAATGATGTCGCCGGGTGCGGTCATTCCGTTTGCGCATACTTTCCTGTAACAGCCAATTGTGAATCTCAGGGCGCGCTGCGCATTATAGCTGTTCGTGACGCGAATATAAGGGCCATAGTTATCAGGAACATCCTCGCGCGTACCGACCATGACGTAGCCGAAGTCCAGCTTTCCCGTCCTGTGTCTGAGATCCACATGGCAATAGGTCGCCGATGGCGGAGCATCGACTGCAAATATCTCCCATTCATCCTCCGTGGTGTCCTCGAACACTGCCTGTGCGCACTTGCGTGCGTAGTCACAAGCTTCTCGATTAGTGACCAAGCGATAGTCCTTACTCACGACACCAAGGACTTCATTGGTTCTGCCGTTGAGTATCGCCATTCTGTTGGAAATGGGGATTTCCATTCCCAAATGGCTACCGGCAGGCCTGGTGAAGATCGGTTGGGTCTCTACGGGAAAGAACAGCTCTTCGACGTTTGTGATACGCGGCATGGTCGACCTATCCTCGCAGTTCGCTTCGCGAAACCCGCGTGCACGCGGAACTAATCCGTGGCTTCAACGGATGTGTTGTATGGAACCCATCTATCATCCCTTCAATCACTGTCCGCGTTGCAGATTGAAGGATTCTGACCGTCGAAGGGATGGAACGGCACTCTTGATCTCCGGTATGGCGGGTTTCGTGAAACCAATGATACCCCCACCGCGCACTTCCAGCGAGTCCGTGATGCGCCTCCTAAGGGTGCCCCGGAACCCCTGGGAATGGGGCGATTGGAACGAGCGCAAGGTCCGGCCAACTGCCACGTGCGCATCGACCACAATCACTACTCCGCGCCGGAGCGCCATATTGGCCGCAAGATCCACGCCCGCGTCGGCGAGCGCATGGTCGAGCTCTTCCTCGACAAGGGCGGGGAACGAATCGCCGTCCACCGCCTGAAGAGCGGGCGCAACCAGTACACCACCGAGCCCGAGCACATACCCGACCGTCTCAAGGCGGTGCGCGACATCCGCGAGCCCGATTACGGCGACATCCTGCTGCGGCGCGCGCGTGGCATCGGACCCGCCGGCTGGCCTCCCGGCTCTACGTCGTGTTGGAGCACAACGGGCGAATTGCAAGGGACCCGGCAGTGAGGCCATGGCCGGAGCGGGGGCGGTAGTCAGAAAGGCAGCAGCAGCGGAGTGCAAATTCTGGCCGCATTTGACGGAGATTCTGGAAACACTTGACGAAGATTCTGGCGACACTTGACGGCGATTCCGGCGTTATTTGACGGTCCGGGTCCGGTTTTCCGCCGGCTCTGAGGACCGTCGGCCTGGCCGGCCCTCCGGCTCACCCCACGCGCTGATTCTCTCCCGGCACTGCCTCATCGGTCGATCGACCGAAGCGAGGAGGCGGGGCTCGATGAAGAGGATCGGCATGAACGACATCAAGGACATTCTTCGGCAGCGTTACGGTCTCGGCCTGACGCGCGACCGGATCGCGGCGGCGACCGGGGTGAGCGCGGGCACGGTGTCGCATGTTCTGGAGCGCGCCTCGGCGGCGGGTCTGTCCTGGCCGTTGCCGGACGATCTCGACGACGATGCGTTGCGCGAGCGGCTCTACCCGCCAGCGACGCGCGACAGCCGCCACGCTCAGCCCGACTGGGATGCAGTGATCGAGGAGCTCAACGCGCCCCGCAAGCGCCGCCGCGCCCGGCTGACCCGGCGCCAGCTGTGGAAGGAGTATCGCGACGAGGCGCGGGCGCGCGGCGAGGCGCCCTACAGCTACAGCCAGTTCTGCGCCCGGCTCACGGCGCGGCTGAAGGGCGGCGGGAAGACGCAGATGCACTTCGACTATGCGCCGGGGCTGTGGGGCCTGTCCGACTTCTCCGGCAAGACGCTGGGCTTGCGCACCGGCCGCGGCGAGAAGGATGTCGAGATCTTCGTCGCGGTGCTGGCGCATTCCGACCTGACCTACGCCGAGGCGGTGCCCAACCAGGGCGTGCGCCACTGGACGATGGCGCATCGCCGCGCGCTGGAATACTTCGGCGGCGTGCCGGAGCGCTGGATCATCGACAACCTCAAGGTCGGCGTCGACAAGCCGGACCGCGAGGAGCCCCGGCTCAATCCGAGCTTCCGCGACTTCGCCAGGCACCACGATCTCGCCGTGCTGCCGGCGCGCTCGGGCCAGCCGACCGACAAGGCGAAGGTCGAGGCGGCCGTCGGCGCGATCCAGACCCGCATCCTGCTCGGGCTGCGCCATGAGCTCTTCTTCTCGCTGGAGACGATGAACGCCGCGATCCGGCGCGAGCTCGACCGGCTCAACGAGGCGCCGATGGCGTGCGGCGACAGCCGCCGCGCCCTCTTCGAGGCGAACGAGCGGGCCCATCTCCAGCCGCTGCCGGCCGACCCCTGGGAATGGGGCGAGTGGCTGCCCCGCAAGGTCGCGCAGAACGGCCATGTCCGGGTCGACCGGAACCACTACTCGGTACCCGACGGCCATGTCGGCCGCGAGCTCGCGGTGCGCGCCGGCGAGCGCATGATCGAGGTGTTCCTCGAACGCGGCGGCCCGCGGATCGCCGTCCATCGCCGCAATAACGGGCGCAACCAGTACGCCACCGAGCCCGAGCACATGCCCGACCGGCTCAACGCGGTGCGCGACATCCGCGAGCCCGATTACGGCGACATCCTGCTCGGGCGCGCCCGCAAGGTCGGCCCGAACGCCCTGGCCTGGGCCGAGCGATGCTTCGCCTCGCGCGACTTCCCCGAACAGGCCTTCGCCACCGTGCAGGGGATGATCCGCCTCGCCGAAGACCACGGCGGCGCGCGCCTCGAGGCGCTGTGCGCCGAGGCCCTCGATCTCAACCGCCTCGCCTCCGGCTTCCTCAGGGAGCGCATCAAGCACGGCGGCGGCAGCGACCGGCCCCGCGCGCAAGCCCGCGAGACCATCCCCGGCCACGACAACATCCGCGGCGGCGATTACTACGGAAACGATGGAGCGACACCATGACCCTGCGACAGCCCAACATCGAACGCATGCTCCAGCTCGGCCTCACCGGCATGACCGAGGCCCTCGAGGAGCAGAAGGACGTCCCCGACATCGAGCAGCTCGGCTTCGACGACCGCCTCGCCATGATGATCGAGCGCGAAGCCGAGCACCGCGACCACAGGAGCTATCTCGGTCACCTGCGACAGGCCCAGCTGCGCATCCGCGCCGACATCCAGGACGTCGACTGCCGCGCCGGGCGCGGCATCGCGCGGACCACGCTCACCCAGCTCGCCGCCGGCGACTGGATCCGACAGGCGCTCAACCTGATCGTCGGCGGGGCGACCGGTTCGGGAAAGACCTTCATCGCCTGCGCGCTCGCCCACCAGGCCTGCCACCAGAAGCGCTCGGTGCTCTACCGTCGCGTCCCCGAGCTGGTCACAGCCCTCGTCCGCGCCCGCGACAAGGGCACCCACGCCCGGCTGATGGGCCGCCTCGCCAGGGTCGACCTGCTGGTCCTCGACGACTGGGGGCTCCAGGGCTTCTCCGCCGAGGGAAGGCGCGACCTGCTGGAGATCGTCGAGGCGCGACACGGACGCAAGTCGATCCTGATCGCCTCCCAGATCCCCGTGCGGCAGTGGCCCGAGGTGATCGGCGAACCCACGATCGCCGACTCGGTCCTCGACCGCATCGTCCACAACGCCTACCGCATCGACCTCAAGGGCGAATCCCAGCGCAAGCGCAACAAGCCGCCGCCGCTCGGCGGCGACGACAAGTGAGGGGGCCCGGCCTGGCGGCCGGGTCCATGGGCGCCTGCGGCGCCGTCCCCCGCGGCAACACCGGGGCGGGGGGGGGGGGGGGGGGGGGGGGGCGGGGCGCCCCCCCCCCCCCCCCCCCCCCCCCCCCCCCCCCCCCCCCCCCCCCC
>JAPPIT010000106.1 GCA_028820505.1 Defluviicoccus sp. | reverse complement strand
TCCCGGTGAGGATGTGAACATCGCGTGCGGAGCCGCTCAGAGCCGGTACGCGGCCCTCAGCTCCTCCATCCGCTCGCAGATCGTGCGGGGATGCATCGAACCGAAGTTCAGGTGCGGGATCCCGAACTTCTCGGCGATGCGGATCCCCATGCCGGTGCCGCCTTCCGGACGTCCGCCCGGGGTCCAGGCGATCGCGGCCAGAACCGGCGACACCAGGTCCTCGCCGAGCAGGATGGAGACGTTCCGCGCGTGCAGCCGCCGGGCGCCGTCCGTGCATCTGTGCCAGGCGGGATGAAGCCCGGACGCGATCTCGATGCACTTCCGGTAGACGTCGCCCGCCGGGATGTGGCAGCCGGTGCCGCGATGTCCTTCGTAGCCGGGCCAGGGCAGATGAAGGGTGCGGCGGTTTTCGGGGGCTCCGGCGGCGAACGCGCTATCGGCTCCCCGCGCGCCGCCCGAATGCAGATGCCATCCCCTGCGCGACAGCCAGGCCGCGGCGACGGTCATCTTCTCGAGGACCTCACGCGGGGTGCGGCGCGCTCCGATGCCGGCATAGGGAAGAAGGGACATGCTCGATCTCCTGCGGTTCATCCCTCCCGAAGCTTTTCTCCACTCGGCGGCGGCCCGTCCCCGGCGACGTGCTCGAGGGCGGTTTCGAGCCGGTAGAGCACGTCGTGGGCGAACAGGTCGGGTCCGCCGGGCCGGGGTGCGGATGCGATCGACTCGCGGAGGAAGTCGGCGAATGCCCGGGCCTCGCTCGGATGGAAGTCGACCGAGACCCATTTCCGTGCCGTGGGCAGGTGGTGGCGCGCGCGGATCCTCATGGGAGATTTCTCCGAATGCAGGGATGCGTCGATGGACGATTACGGCGCCCCCCAGTGGAAGGCGAAGGCGTGCGCCTCGCGCCGGCCGGCCTGGGTGTCGACGATCCGCCCGTCGGGGTCGATCAGGATGGCGTCCTCGATCGCGTTCACCGGCCAGACGATGCTGTGCCCGTCGGCATGGGTCATCGATGCGATTTCGCGGCCGAGATCGTCGAAGGTGTAGCGGGCGGCGCTCCACAGACCGTCGCGGATGCGCCGCGGTCCGCGCGGAAGGCGCTCGGGGCGAGGCGCGAGATGGAACGACCAGAAGGGATGCGAGGCCGGCAGGATCGGCGTCGCGGGGTCGGCGTGGGGTCGGGCTGCCATGGGGGCGTCCTCCTGTTTCCCGGGATCGCCCCTCCCGAAGCTTCTCTCCCCTCCCGCCCGCCGGGGACTCGGGACGGCGGCACAAAGAAAACCGGCCGCTCCGATGGGGAGCGGCCGGTGTGCGGCGGGTATGAGGATCGAGGAGGGACGCTACTGCCGGGTGCCGGCCTCGCGTTGGCCCTCGAGCCGGGCCTGGCGCTCGCCGAGGCGCCGCATGTGGCCGCGGAACTCGTCCATCTTGGCGTCGGAGTCCCGCCGATATTGCTCCATGCTCTTGCGCGACTCCTCCATGCTCGCCTGAAAGGCGCGACGCCACTCTTCCATCTTGGCGTCGGAGGCGCGGAGCCACGCGTCCATCTTGGCCTCGGAGGCCCGGCGGTCCGCGGCCGCTTCGGCGATCGCGCTGTCCAGCCGGGCCTCGATGCGCCCGGTCGTGGTGAGCAGCAAGGCGCCGAGGGCGATGAACGCGCCGATGATGGTGAAGAATTCGTACCTGGCCACGGACCTGGTCTCGGTTTTCCCCGCCGGAGCGGTCTTGGTGTCGGGCTGGTTCATAACCTAGGGTCTCCCGAAATGGATGTGAAGTGAGGAAGCCCCGGAGCGGATCCGGGACGTCCGGAGCGAGGGGGCGCGGGCCTTCTCGCGACCCGGCAAATCGTCTTCTACAGCCTTTCCTCTCCTGGCCGACCCCGCCGGCAGCCGCGGTGTCAGTCCGGCGTGGCGGCAAGCTTTCCGATCGTCAGCCCGTCGCGCCACGCATCGGCGCGGGCGCGCGGGTCGCCGTCGCGGAGCTGCTGGCGGAGCTCCATCCACAGCCGGCCGAGCGCGTTGCGGCCGCGATAGACCGTCCCGCCGTCGGCCGGCGCCGCGCCCCAGAACGGGTCGCGGGTCGATATCTCGACGATCGGCCGCTCGGCCGTCCGCTCGAGGATCGGCAGCAGGAGCTCGGGCACGGTTTCGAGCTTGCGGCGGATCGTCCACCGCATCGCGTCGACGCGCATCTCGTTCCAGAACGGGGAGGCGGGAAGCCCGCGGTTCCGGCCGATCCGGGCCGCGTCGCGCGCCGTCGGGGCAGCGGCGATATGCGCCTGGATGTTGGGCGCGACCGCGAACTTGGCGGCCTGGTAGAGATGCTCCGACGTCGGGAACGACCAGGGGGCGGCGGCGATCGGGCGCGGCAGCGGGTAGAAGTTGCTGAATTCTCCCCATTCGGCGCGGGTATAGCGGAAGCCGCAGGCGCTCTCGGCGGGATAGGTTCGCATCGTCCCCTCCTTCGTTACCGTTCGCCCTTACCCGAAGCTTCTCTCGGCTCGCGGCCGCGGGGTCTCGAAACGTCCGGCAACATGCGGGCCGGCTCCACGTCCTGCGGACGCGGCTCGAACCCGAGGTGGGGAGTAAAGGGAGAGCGCGATGCCCGGTGGATCCACCCAGGGCTACGCGGCGGGGCGCCGTTCAGATGTGGCGCGGAGGATCCATGCTTGCATGCAGGACGCGGACGATCACGACATCGTCGTCGCGCTCGACATAGAACACGACATGGGACCGATGTTCGAAGCGCCGCAGGTTCGGCGCCAGGCTTTCGGCGTTCCGGCCCAGTCGGGGATTGTCGGCGAGCATGCCGAAGCAGGCTTCCAGCCCGTCGCGGTAGCGCCGGGCCTGTTCGATACCCAGGGTTTCGATCGTGCGGTCGGCGATCCCGGCGAGGTCGCCTTCCGCGAGAAGGGTGAGTCTGTAGTCAGCCATGGCGCGCGCGGTGGCGCCCTTCGGCCGAGGCCCAGACCTCGTTGAGCGTCTTCTCGCCCACGCCGCTCTCGAGCCCGTCCTGGATGGCCTGCTTCAGGGCACGGAATTGGGCGTTCTGTTCCTGGTCGCGCCGAATGAGGTCGCGAAGATATTCGCTGTCGCTTCCGTACTCGCCGCTTTCGATCTGCGACCTGATCCACTTCTCCTGACGATCGGTGACCGTGATGCTCTTCTTGACGAGTGCCATGCCGTTCTCCGAGTACGGTAGGAATATGTGGGACAATATCGGGAAGGCTCGTGCCAAAGGAACAAAAAAGGGGACCGGCCCCGCGCGCTGCGTGGAACCGGTCCCCGAGGGGAGGGAGGAGAGGAGGAACGCGGCC
>JAPPIT010000060.1 GCA_028820505.1 Defluviicoccus sp. | reverse complement strand
CGCAAGACGTGGATGCCCGGAACAAGTCCGGGCATGACGGCGAGGGAGACGGCGGTGCCTGTGGCCCTGGACCCCGCCTCAAGGCCGGGGTGACAACGGGAGGGCAGATGCGGGCAGGCCGCAATCCGCGTCCCAATCCGCCCCATCTTAACCGGACAGCAGTGGAACAAGTCCGGGCATGACGTGATGGCGATGTCACCCTCACAACGACTGGACGATTTCCTCGGTCATTTTCTTGGCGTCGTCGAAGAGCATCATCGTGTTGTCGCGGTAGAACAGCTCGTTGTCGACGCCGGCATAGCCCGACGCCAGCGAGCGCTTGACGAACAGCACGGTGCTCGCCTTCTCGACCTCCAGGATGGGCATGCCGAAGATCGGGCTCTCGGTGTCGGTCTTGGCGGCCGGGTTGGTCACGTCGTTGGCGCCGATCACGTAGGCCACGTCGGCGGCGGCGAATTCGTTGTTGATGTCCTCGAGCTCGAACACCTCGTCATAGGGCACGCTCGCCTCGGCCAGCAGCACGTTCATGTGCCCCGGCATCCGCCCGGCGACCGGGTGGATGGCGTAGGCGATGTCGATCCCCTGCCCCTTCAGCGTGTCGCACATCTCGCGCAGCGCGTGCTGCGCCTGGGCGACCGCCATGCCGTAACCCGGGACGACGATGACCCTGGAGGCGTTCTTGAGCACGAAGGCCGCGTCCTCGGCGCTGCCGGCCTTGACGTGGCGCTCGCCGTCGTCCGCGCCCGCCGCGGTCCCGCCCTCGACCCCGAAGCCGCCGAGGATGACGCTGAAGAAGGACCGGTTCATGCCCCGGCACATGATGTAGCTCAGGATCGCGCCCGACGAGCCGACCAGCGCGCCGGTGATGATCAGCAGCGTGTTGGACAGCGTGAAGCCGATCCCGCAGGCCGCCCAGCCGGAATAGGAGTTGAGCATCGAGATCACCACCGGCATGTCGGCGCCGCCGATGGGGACGATGATCAGGAAACCGAGCGCGAGCGCGAGGATCACGATCAGCCAGTAGGCCGCGGGCGCCTCGGCGAGGCAGAGCCAGACGACGAGCAGCACCAGCACGACCCCCAGGCCAGCGTTCAGCGGGTGCTGCCCCTTGAAGACCAGCGGCGCACCGCTCACCAGACCCTGCAGCTTGGCGAAGGCGACGACCGAGCCGGTGAAGGTGACGGCGCCGACCGCCGTGCCGATCGCCATCTCGATCAGGCTTGCCGTCTTGATGTCGCCCACGGTGCCGATCCCGTAGGCCTCGGGCGCGTAGAACGCGGCCGTCGCGACCGCCACCGCGGCGAGGCCGACCAGGCTGTGGAAGGCGGCGACGAGCTGGGGCAGCGCGGTCATCTGGATACGGAGCGCGATCACGGTGCCGATCGCGCCGCCGATCACCACACCCGCGGCGATCAGCTCGAACGAGACCACGCCGGGGTCGGCGAGCGTGGTGGCGACCGCGATGACCATGCCCGCGATACCGATCGCGTTGCCCCGGCGCGCGGTCTCCGGCGAGGAGAGCCCGCGCAGCGCCATGATGAAGCAGATCGCCGCGGCCAGATAGGCGATTCCGGTGAGGTCGGCGTGCATCGCGGCCCGCCCCTAGCGCCGTTTGCGGTACATGCGGAGCATGCGCTGCGAGACGATGAAGCCGCCGAAGATGTTGACCGAGGCTAGCGTCACCGCGATGAAGCCCATTACCTTGGAAAAGTCGAGCTCGGCAGGGCCGGCGGCGATCAGCGCGCCGACGATGATCACCGAGGAGATCGCGTTGGTGACGCTCATCAGCGGCGAGTGCAGCGCCGGCGTCACGTTCCAGACCACGTAGTAGCCGACGAAGATGGCGAGAACGAAAACGGTGAACAGGAATATGAAGGGATCGGTGGCCGCGGCGTCCGCCGCCGGTTGCGCCGCTTCTTCGGGTTTCACGCTACATCCTTGTCGGCGTTCGGGGGAACGAGCGAGGGGTGGACGATCTCGCCCCCGCGGGTGATCAGGCAGGCGGACACGATCTCGTCCTCCCAGTCGATCGCCAGCGTTCCGTTCTCGCGGTCGACCAGGGGGGAAAGGAAGTTCAGCAGGTTGCGGGCGTACATCGAGGACGCGTTCTCCGCCAGCCGGCTCGGCACGTTGGCGTGGCCGAGGATCGTGACGCCATGCTTCTCCACGACCTCACCGGGTTCGCTCAGCGCGCAATTGCCGCCCTGTTCCACCGCGAGGTCGACGATTACCGAGCCCACGCGCATTCCCTTCACCATGTCCTCGGGGATCAGCACCGGCGCGGGCCGGCCGGGGATCAGGGCGGTGCAGATGGCGATGTCGTTCCTGGCGAGCGCGTCGGCCAGCACTTCGGCTTCCCGTTCCTTGTAGGACGCGCCCATCTCCTTCGCGTAGCCGCCGGCGGTCTCCGCGTCCGCCGTCGCCGCCTCGTCGACCGCGAGGAATTTCGCGCCGAGGCTCTCGACCTGCTCCTTGACGGCGGGGCGCACATCGTAGCCGGTGACGATCGCGCCGAGCCGCTTCGCGGTCGCGATCGCCTGGAGCCCGGCGACGCCGGCGCCCAGCACCAGGACGCGGGCCGGCGGGATGGTGCCGGCCGCGGTCATCATCATCGGCAGCGCGCGTCCGAACGCACCGGCGCCGTCGAGCACCGCCTTGTAGCCCGCAATGTTCGATTGCGAGGACAGGATGTCCATCGACTGCGCCCGGGTGATGCGCGGCAGCAGTTCGAGGGAGAACGCGGTCAGTCCGGCCTTCGCGTAGGCTTCGGCGTGGGGCGCGTGCTGCAGCGCGGCGAGCGCGCCGATCACGGTCGCGCCCGGCTTCATCAGCCGGACCTCGTCGTCGCCGTCCTCGGCCTCGATCAGGGGCCGCTGGACCTTCAGGACGACATCGGCCCCGGCGAGGGTCCCGGCCTCGTCCGCCGCGACGGTGGCGCCGGCTTCCGCATAGGCCTCGTCGGCGAACCCCGACCCGGCGCCGGCGCCCGTTTCGATGACAACCTCGAACCCGAGCCCCGCGAGTTTTCTGACCGTATCGGGGGATGCGGCGACCCGCCGCTCGTTGCGCCGCCGTTCCCTGGGTACCGAAAGCTTCATGACAACGTCGCGCCCGGATACGGGGTTGCACGCGTGTGAGAGGCCCGAACCGGGCGTCCCGCTTGGTATGAACCAACGGTCATCAAAGTCAACCGGTTTGATTCGATCAAGACCGTTCCCGCCGTTCGAACGCCGCGAGTAACGCGGAATTGAAGGCTTCGGGCCGCTCGAGCGCGGCGTAATGTCCGGCCCCCTGGATCACCTTGCAGGTCGCGCCGGGCAGGCGTTCGGCAAGGGCGTGGCACCGATCGGGCGGCGCCAGCGGATCGTCCGAACCGGCGACGATATGGACCGGCGCGGCGGCCTGAGCGGCTTCGGCCGAAAGGTCGATGTCGGCCATCATCGCCACGGCCGGGACATACCCTTCGGGGCGGGCGCCCGCCATGGTGGCGACTACCTCCGCGACGAGCCCTTCGGACGCGCCGGGCGCGAGCAGGCGCGGGCCGCGGTCTTCCGCGAAGCCGCGCGGGCCGAGCCGCAGGAACGCGCCCGTTCTTTCCTCGACCGCCGCGGCGCGCGCCGCCGGAGCCAGCGCGCCGAAGCCGAACAGCGGGTGGGCGAGGACGACGGCGCGGATCCGGTCGGGAAACGCGCGCGCAAAGCCTGCGGCGATCAGCGCCGCCACCGACTGGCCGACCGGGCAGACCCGGTCGATCCCGAGCGCATCGAGCAGACCCGCGAGCGCCCGGGCAAAGTCGGCCGCGGCGGGCGTTCCGGCAAGCGGATCCGACCCGCCATAGCCGGGCATGTCCCAGCCGAGGACGCGGAACCGGTCCGACAGCGCGCCGTATTGCCGCCGCCACATCGCCGCGTTCCCGCCGAGCCCGTGCAGGAGCACCAGCGCCGGCGACGACGCATCGCCCGCCTCGCGGTACGCGATCCTCCGCCCGCCGACCGTGACGGTGCGAGAGGGCGGCGCCTCGGGCACGGCGGTCACGGGCAGGCCTCCCGCAACGCGGTCTCGTGGCCCAGGCCGAGTATCCACGCTTCCTCGCGCTCGATGAGATCCCGTTCTTCCCGGTCGAGGTCGCGAGCACCTTCGAACAGGGGCGCCAGGCCGCCGCGCCGGTCCAGCTCGGCGAAAGCGGCCGCGTTGACGCGCACCTGGGCGCGGTCGGGGATTTCTTCCTTTCGGAGGCGGGCGATCTCGGCCTTGAGGAGTGAGGGGTAGATTTCCGCCAGGACGAGCGGGGTGGCGACGGTATCGGGCGCGCGAAGCCCGGTCCGGAAAGGCCAGATCGCCGCGTGGCGTTCGACGCGCGGATCGCTCGACAGCCGCTTCAGCGCGGGCAGGCCCAGAATGACCTGCGAGCCGACGGAACCGGTGTAGGCCAGCTGCCACACCGCCTTGGCGCTCGTGGCGCGACGATCGGCGATGCGTCGTTCCGGCGGGCGGCTATCCGGGCATGTGCGATCGTTGCCTTTGATCGGGATACGCGGAAAATCCCACCGCTCAGGGCGACCCCAGAACGGACCGACGCCCGGGTAGCGCTCGTTGATCTCTGTCGCGACTTCGTATCGATTGTTGCCGTTGTCGGGGCCGTCCTTTACCCGCTTATCGATCCAGTCCCAGAGCGCGAGGGCGCAATCCGACCCGGTCAGGCGCCGCGCGACCCCTCGGGGATAGCCGAAAGGGAAATCGAAACCGGTCAGCACCCGGCGCCCGGCGTCCAGCTCGCAGGCGATGAAATCGGCGAGGCGTTCGATCGCATCGTGACGGGTCCGGGCGTATTCGGGCTCAAGCGCATCGCCGTCGCGCTTCGCCGCCCACCAGATCGAGTCCTTCGCGGGCCGCCGGGGGCTCGGGCTGGACCGCGCCGACCAGTCAACGACGATATGGGTGTCGAAGAGCCGGCTTCCCCCCACGTCATGCCCGGACTTGTTCCGGGCATCTCCGACCGTCGGGCGTGATTGCGGGAGTGGATGCCCGGAACAAGTCCGGGCATGACGGGTGGAGGGGGACGGCATCGAAAGACAACGAATTTCGGAAGGACGACACTAGCCCCGCTTCCCCCTGCCGCTGCGGTACTGGGCGTAGACCTCGTCGAGGGCGGCGAGGCAGATGGGATCGAGGTCGTGCCGGGGCTCGGGCTCGGCGTCCCAGTGGCCGTGCGTGTCGCGCCCGCGCACCAGCAGCGCCGACGCACCCTCGAACGCGGTCTGGCGGACATGCGGGGCGATGTAGTGGATCGAGAGCCCGATCCTGGGGTTGTCCGAACCGTTCGCGTTGGAACCGTGCACCACGGACTCGTGGTGGATGGAGATCTCGCCGGCGGAAAGCTCGCAGTCGACCGCGCGGCTCTCGTCCACGCCGTTGACGGTCTGGCCCTTCATCAGAAGGTTGTCGGGATCCAACGTTTCCTCATGATCGAAAATCCCGCTCCGGTGGGTGCCGGGGAGGAAGCGGACGCAGCCCGATTCGATCCTGCTGTCGGTGAAGGCCACCCAGGCGGTCACCGTCTCGGCGGGGCGCAGCCCGTAATAGGTCGAGTCCTGGTGCCAGGAGACGAAGCGCGGGTCGCGCGCCTTCTTGGTGAAGAAGCTGGAGCCCCAGCACAATATGTCCGGGCCGATCAGGTCCTCGACCGCGTCCAGCATCGCCGGGTTGCGCACCAGCTCGTTGAGCCAGGTGAGCGGCATGTGGGCCTTGATCTTGAACCGGCTCTGCAGCTCGGCCCCGGTCTCGGCCTCCAGCGCGTCGAACCTGGCGCGCAAGGTGTCGGCCGCCGGCCGGTCCATGATGCGGACCGGGAAGACGAAGCCGTCCCGGCGATAGGCCTCGACCTGCGCCTCGCTCAGAGCCTTGCCCACGAGCGCCCTCCGTCAGGCCGGCCGGTCTTCGCTGCTCACCGTGGTGCGCCACAGCAGGCGCCGCTCGGTCGACGGGAAGTCCCGCCGCGCGTGCATCGAGCAGCGATTGTCCCAAAGCAGCAGATCGCCCTTCCGCCAGACATGTTCGTAGACGAACTCGTCCTTTTCGGAATGGTCGAACAGCCGGGTGAGCACGGACTCGCTCTCGCCCTCCTCCATGCCGACGATGGATGCGGTGATGAGCCGGTCGACATAGATCGCCTTGCGACCGGTCTCGGGATGGGTGCGGAAGACCGGGTGTTCCGATTCCGAGAAGGCGGGCGTGCCGATGTCGTCGCCCCGGTGCTGCGAGCCGTAATTGTAATGGTGGAAGGCGCGCCGGCCTTCGAGCGAATCGCGCAATTCCGAATCCAGCGTCTCGTAGGCCGCATAACCGCTCGCGAACAGCGTGTTGCCGCCTTCGGACGGGATTTCCACGGCATAGAGGCAGGTCGCCTTGTCCGGGATGTCGGCGTGGATCATGTCGTGGTGGAACATCATGTCGCCGTCCGGCAGCGCGCCGATGGGCTCGCCGTTGGCCCGGATGTTGCTGATCAGCATGATCCCGGGCAGCATGTCGTGCTGGCCGGAGGTACGGTACTCCCTGGGCCGCGCGTTGCCGCCGGGCGTGCCGAAATAGCGGGTGACCTGCAGCAGCTGCTCTTGGTCGAGCGACTGACCGCGGAAGACCACCATGACGTTGTCGAGCCAGAGGTCGTAGATCTCCCGGACCGTCGCGTCGTCCGGCCTCGTCGCGAGATCGATATCCATGACCTCGACGCCGATATGGGGCGTGAGCTTCTTCGTCCTGAGCGCCATCTCCAGCCCTCCTATTCCGCGAGCGCCTCGCCGAGGATCGTGCAGCGCCTCAGCAGGCGGCGCTCGGTTTCCGGAAAATCGGTCCGCGCGTGGCACGAACACCAGTTGTCCCACATCACGAGGTCGCCCTCGCGCCAGACATGCTCGTAGATCAGCCCGCGGTCGCCGGCGAACCCGAACAGCTCTTCCAGCAGGGCGTCGCTCTCGCCCTCCGGCAGCCCCTCGATCCGGGCGGTGATCAGGGGGTTGACGTAGAGCGCCTTGCGGCCGGTCCTGGGATGGGCGATCGCCACCGGCTGGACGTGGTGCGGGTAGGCATCGAGGTCGCCGTCGAGCGGCACCTTCTCGGTGACCGAGTAGTTGTAGATCTGGAGCGCGCGGGCGCCGGCGATCCGTTCCCTGGTCGCCGCGTCGAGCCGGTCGTAGGCGGCGTACATGTCGGCGAACAGCGTGTTGCCGCCCTTCGACGGGATCTCGATCGCGTACAGCATGGTGCCGCGATAGGGCTCGGCGACATAGCACATGTCGTGGTGGAACCACATCTCGCCGTCGGGGAGCGAGCCGATCGGCCTCCCGTTCTCGCGGATGTTGGAGACCAGCATGACGGCGGGATGGAAGTCGGCACCCTCGGGCCGTATCTCGGGCGGCCTGGAACGCTCTCCCAGGACGCCGAACCGGGCGGCGAAGCGGAGCTGCGCCTCCTGGTCGAGCTCCTGGCCGGGGAACACGAGAACGATGTGCTCCAGCCAGGCGCGCTCGATCGCCGCGACCTCGGCGTCGGTCAGCGGCCTGGCGAGATCGACGCCGGTGATTTCGGCGCCGATGGACTCGTGCAGCTTCTCGATGCGCAGGCTCACCGTCCGTCTCGCGACCCGTTCCCGTGCGGTCCGGTCGATAATACCCCCGCCGGGCGGGTAGACAAATCGCTACCGGGTCGGCATTCGCGTCCCGCAAATGCCGGGCGGGAATGTCGACATTTGCCGACCCGACCGGCAGGACGACATTTCCGTCGGCAAATGCCGACTGCGCGCGCGGCGCCGGCATATTCGATCCGCGGGTCGACATGTCGCGGAACCCCTCCGTCGCCGGGAGCGCCGTGGGCGGCCCGCTCCGGGTGACGGCCGGGTCGGTGACGATGGCGGTCGCGTGATGCACGATCGTGTCCTCCACATGGGTGGGCGGCGTGCCCGGCACTGGAAAGGGGCGCCGAACCCTCCGGCGCCCCCACTTCCCCATTGTGAGAAATATGGTATCAAACGTGTCCCGAGTCAAGAGGAATTTTCTTTTTTAGACCATTTTTTACCGTTTCCGGTTTTTTCGTCCGCCTCTCCCTCGTCATGCCCGGACTTGTTCCGGGCATGACGGCGAGAGGGCGCGGGAGGGGTTCGTCGGCGCGACGTCGAAGAGTATCGAAGGATACGCCCCCTTTCTGCTTTGCCGGAGGCGGGGAATGTTAGTAATCTAACGAATTCCCGGATACAGGAAGGGACCGGCGCGTTGAGGCGCGGACTGCTTCGCATATTCCTGCTCGTCGTCGTGCCGGCCGCCGCCATCGTCGCGGGCGCGCATTACTGGGTCGCGTCCGGACGCTACGTGACGACCGAGAACGCCTATGTGAAGACCAACCTGATCCAGATCAGCGCGGAAATTTCCGGCCGGGTCGCCGAGGTGTTCGTCGATGAGAACGCCGTCGTGCGCGCGGGCGATCCCGTCTTTTCCGTCGATCCCGAGCCGTTCCGCGTCGCGCTCGCGGAGGCCGACGCGAAACTCACGATGGCGCGGAACGAGATCCTCGCGTTGCGCGCCTCCTGGCGCGGCGCGCGGATGGAGCTCAGGGAGGCCGAGCAGGAAGTCGCCTACCACAAGCGCATCTTCGACCGCTTCAAGAAGCTCGCCGGGCGCGGCCACGCCTCGCGCGCCAGATTCGAGGAAGCGGAGCAGAACCTGATCGCGGCCCGCCAGCGTGCCGGCACGGTGCGCCAGAAGGGTCTCACCATCCTCGCCAATCTCGGCGGGGACCCGGAGCTGAAGCCGGAGAACAGCCCGCAATATCTCGAAGCGCTCGCCGCGCGCGACCGGGCGGCGATCGACGTCCGGCGTACCGTCGTCCACGCCCCCGCGGACGGCCGGATCGGGCGGGTCAGGCTGCAGAAGGGCGAATATGTCGATGCCGGCAGGCCGGTTCTGCCGCTGATCGAGACCGCCCGCGCCTGGGTCGAGGCCAATCTCAAGGAGACCCAGCTGACCCACATCCGGGTCGGACAGGAGGCGCAGATCGTCGTCGACGCCTTCCCCGACCTCGCCTGGCGCGCGAAGGTCGCCAGCATCAGCCCGTCGACCGGCGCGGAGCTCTCCGTCCTGCCGCCCCAGAACGCGTCGGGGAACTGGGTCAAGATCGTCCAGCGGGTTCCGGTGCGGATCGAGATCGACGGCGGAACCGGACGGCCGTTCGACATGCCGGCGGGGGCCACCGTCTCGGTCAGCATCGACACCGGACGCGACGTGTCCCTGTTCGACGTGGTGGGGTCCGCGCTCGCCTTCATGACCCCCGGGAAATGACCTCCGACACGGGCTCGGATCCGCCGCGATCCGACCTTGCGCGCTCGATGGTCACGGTCGCCGTGATGATGGCGACCACCGTCGTGATCCTCGACATGACCATCGCCTCGATCGCGCTGCCGCACATGCAGGGGAGCCTCGGCGCGAACCAGGACCAGATCGGCTGGGTGATGACGACCTATTTCGTCTGCCAGGCGATCTCCACCGCGTGCACCGGGTGGCTCGCCGGAAGGCTGGGGCGGAAGCGCACCTTCCTGATGGCCCTCGCCGGCTTCATGGGGTTCTCGGTGCTGTCCGGGAGCGCGACCTCGCTGCCGGAGATCCTCGTCTGGCGCGCCTGCCAAGGCGCGATGAGCGCGCCGGTCATCCCGATCTCCCAGGCGCTGATGCTCGACAACTACCCGCCGGAACGGCACGGCTCGGCGCTCGCGATATGGGGCACGGGCGTGATGTTCGCGCCGGTGATGGGGCCCGTCGTCGGCGGCTTCGTCACCGAGAATTACGGCTGGCAATGGATCTTCTTCATCGGCATCCCGTTCGCGCTCGCCGGCCTCGCCCTGGGTCTCCTGTTCATGCGGGAGACGCTGGCGAAGCAGGAGCGCCCCTTCGACCTGTTCGGCTTCGTCGCGCTCGCCTGCGCGCTCGCCGCGCTCCAGCTCCTGCTCGACCGGGGCGAGATCAAGGGCTGGTTCGCCTCGACCGAGATCGTGATCGAGGCGGCGGTCGTGGTCCTCGGGTTCTACATCTTCGCCGTCCATTCGCTGACCACCGACAACCCGTTCATCTCGCGCGGCATCCTGTCCGACCGGAACCTGGCGCTCGGCCTCTTATTCATGTTTCTGCTCGGCGTCTGCGTGCTCGCGCTCAACGTCATCCTGCCGATGTTTCTCCAGGTGCTGCGCGGGCTGCCGGTGATGACCGCGGGGTTCGTGATGGCGCCGCGCGGACTCGGCACCTTCGCCTCGCTGCTGCTGGCAGGCTGGATGGTGCGCCATATCGACGGGCGGCTCGTGACGGCGCTCGGTTTCGCCTGCGTCGCGGTCTCGTCGTATTATCTCTCGACATTCTCGGCCGACGTGGATCTCTACGATGTCTCATGGGCGGCGTTCGTCAACGGGCTCGGTATCGGCTTCATCTGGGTGCCGCTCACGGTGATCTCCTTCGAAACCCTGCCGGCGCGCCACCGGACCGAGGCCTCGACGCTCACCAGCCTGGCGCGGAACTACGGCTCGGGCGTCGGCGTCTCCATCGTCGTCGTGATCCTGAGCCGCACCCGTGCGGTTTCGCACGGCGAGATTTCCTCGCGGGTCGATCCCTACGCGGAAGGCGCCCACGCACCCTATCTGCCGGACGCCTGGGACCTGTCCTCGCCGTCCGGGCTCGCCGCGCTCGACGCGGAGATCTTCCGCCAGGCCCAGGCGATCGGCTTCGCCAACGACTTCCACGCGATCGCCATCGCGGCGCTCGCCACGATCCCGCTGATCGCGCTGCTCAGGACCGCGGGACCGCCCAACCGGCGGCGAAAGGCACGCGCATGAAGCTCGACAACAAGCCCCGGCTGCGCTCGGCGCTCAGGAAGCTGTACGCGGCGAAGATCGACTGGTCGGACAGCTATGTCCGCGGGACCGCCGGTCAGGAGGCCATCGACTTCATCGCCATGATGGCCGGGCTGAAGCCGGTCTACGTGTCGGGCCGCGGGTTCGAACACGAGGGCTGGCACGCCGCCGTGCTGGAGCTCGCGGCGTCGAACGGGCTCTATGTCGTCGCCGGCCCCTACTGGGAGGCCGGACGGGAGCCGTCGGACCTGCCGGACTGGTTCGTCGAGAAGGTCCGCAAGGGACTCGACGAGGGACGGGCGCACTATGTGACAAAGGCGCGCGCCGCGGCGGACGAGATCAAGGCGCTCGCCGATGGCGGCCGCCCGACGATCGAGCAGGAAGCCCGGCTGCTCGGCTTTCCCGTCTGCTGCGTCGAGGCGCACTACGCGACCGCCGCGGCCTTCGAAAGCGCGGCCTTCGAGATCCTGTCGCGCCGCGCGGGCGGCGACGAAACGGAAATGAAGCGACTCGCGGAAGGCCCCGAGCCGGTAGTGCCGGAATCCGACGAGGAGCGCGCCCTGCTTGCCATGGCGGTGAGCGTCCGACCGGTGCACCATACCAGCCTCAACATGTGCGAAAAATGCGCCGCCGATCCCGAAAGCCCCGCCGCGAAGCTGTCCGCCGCCTACGGGGCCTTGGTCGACACCCTCACCGGAAACCGGAGGCGGGACCCGGCGCGACGGCGCCGGGGTTGAACGCGACCCGCTGAAACGGAACACTGCAAAGCGGCGCTCGTCCCGGCCTTTTTGTCCGATCCTGGAGCCCCTGCATGAGCGAAGAGCGGCGGAAGGCGCTGGTCACCGGGTCGTCGAGCGGAATCGGCGCCGCGGCGGCCGTGGCGCTCGCCCGGGCGGGATACGACGTCGCGGTCAACTACGCTTCGTCGAAGGCGCGCGCGGAGGAGACCGCGGCGGCCTGCGCGACGGAAGGCGCGGCCTCTTTCGCGGTCGGGTGCAACGTCGCCGACGAGGGCGAGGTCAGGGCGATGCTCGCCGCTTGCGAGGACGCTTTCGGCCGCCTCGACGTGCTGATCAACAATGCGGGCACCACCGTCGAGACCGAGCCGAAGGACATGGAGGGGGTGGATCTCGACGCCTGGGACCGCGTCTTCGCGGTCAACGTGCGCGGCCTGTTCCAGGTCACCAGGGCCGCGGTGCCGCTGCTCCGCAGATCGTCCGATCCCTCGATCGTCAACACCTGCTCGATCGCCGGGCTGCGGCCCGGCCCGCAACCGCTCCCCTACGCCGCCAGCAAGGCCGCCGTCGCCAACCTAACCCGGACGCTCGCCGGCGCGCTCGGGCCCGAAATCCGGGTCAACGCGGTCGCGCCGGGCTGGATGGAAGGCGAGTGGATGGAACGCACGCTGGCCGGGAACTACGAAGGGCTGATGGCGCGGCGCGCGCGCTATACGCCCCTGAAACGCGTCGCCACAGCCGAGGACGTGGCCGAGACCATGCTCGGCCTCATCGAAGGCAACCGGTTCGTCACCGGCCACATCGTCGTGATCGACGGCGGCTTCACCGCCGTCACCTGAACTTTCCCGGAGCCCGCCATGCTCGAAGGCGTCGTCCCCTACCCCCCGGATTTCCAGGAGGCCTACCGCGAAAAGGGCTACTGGGAGGACCGGTCGCTGCGCGACGAGTTGCAGCCCTGCCTGGAGAAATTCGCCGAGCGGGTGGCGGTGATCGACGGGACCGGCCGGTACACCTATGGCGAGCTCGACCGGCTGTCGACCGGCCTGGCGCTGAACCTGGTCGCTCTCGGGCTGAAACCGCTCGACCGGGTGGTCATCCAGCTCCCCAACGTCCGGGAGTTCGCGGTGCTCTACGTGGCGTTGCAGAAAGCGGGCTGCATCCCGATCGCCGCCCTGGTCACCCATCGCTTCGCGGAGATAAGCCAGTTCGTCGCGCTCTCCGGCGCGAGGGCCTGCGTCATCCCCGACGTCATCCGGGGCTTCGACTATCGCGAGATGGCGGCCAGGGTCCGGGCGGAAAACGACCGTCTCGAGCACCTCATCGTGATGGGCGAGGCGACCGGGGATTCGCTGTCGCTGCACGAGCTGATCGAGCGTCCGCCGGCGCTCGGCGCGGACGCGCTGGACGCGATTCCGATCGATCCGACCGACCCCGCGGTGTTCCAGCTTTCCGGCGGCACCACCGGGATTCCGAAGCTGATCCCGCGCACCCACAACGACTACGCCTACAACTCGAAACAGGCGGCGCGGGAGACCGAGGTCACGCCGGATTCGCGGCTGCTGATCGTGCTGCCGATCGCGCACAATTTGCCGCTCGCCTGCCCCGGGTTGCAGGGTTACCTGATGAACGGCGCCGCCGTGGTGCTGTCCACCAGCGCGCGCGCCCCGGACGCTTTCGCCATGATCGAGAAGCACCGCGTGACCCATGTCATCGGCGTGCCGGCGCTCCATATCGGCTGGATCAACGATCCCGCCGCGGCCGATCGCGATTTGTCGTCGGTCCGGATGATCGGCAGCGGCGGTCAGCGGCTTCAGCCCGAGGTGAAGCGGAGGATGCGCGAGGTCTATCCCAACGCCTTCGTGCAGGAGAATTTCGGCATGGCCGAGGGCACGCTGATGTTCGTCAAGCGCACCGACAGCGAGGATGCGCAGCTCGAGACCGTGGGCCAGCCGATGTGCCCGGACGACGAGGTGATGCTGCTCGACGAGGAGGACAATGTCGTGCCGTTCGGCGAGGTCGGCGAGTTCTGCGTGCGCGGCCCCTACACGCTCAGGGGCTATTTCGCCGCGGACGAGCACAACGCGCGCGCGTTCACCAATGACGGCTTCTACCGCTCGGGCGACCTGCTGCGCCAGCACCCGTCGGGCAACTATATGGTGGAAGGCCGGATCAAGGACCTCATCAACCGCGGCGGCGAGAAGATCTCGGCGGAGGAGATCGAGAACCTGATCCTCATGCACCCCGCGGTGCGGAACGTGGCCTGCGTGCCGATGCCCGATGCGCGCCTCGGCGAGCGCATGTGCGCCTTCCTGATCCTCCATCCCGGCCGGGATATTTCGCTGGAGGCGCTGGTGGCGTTCCTGGAGACCAGGGAAATCGCGCGCTTCAAGCTCCCGGAACGGATCGAGGTTGTCGACAGCTTCCCGGTCTCCGACTTCGGCAAGGTTTCGAAGAAGACCCTGGTGGAGACGATCTCGGCGAAGCTGGCGCAAGAGTCGGAGGGTTAGCGTGTTTCCCCGCCCACCCCGTCATGGTCGGCGAAGGCCGACCATCCACGAGTTTTTCTGTATCGCCGGAAAAACAAAAAAGCGTGGATGGTCGGCCTTCGCCGACCATGACGGTGGAGGGACAAGTGGAACGATTCCTTCCAAAGCGGACAGGCTCCGGCAGCGTCGGCTGTGACCCATGCGCATCATCGATCTGCACTGCTACCCCAACACCCAGCCCTGGATCGACTGCCAGGGACCGTACGTGAAGGCGCTGGCCGAATACTGGAAGCGCGACTGGTCGGCCAAGAAAGAGGACGAGGTGGTCCGGGATTTCGCCGAGGCCGGCGTGGACGCGGTGCTGGTCGCGCTCGACCTCGAAGAGACCGTGGGCACGCCGCCCTGTTCCAACGACTACGTTGCCGGCATGTGGAAGCGCCACCCGGGGCGCATCGTCCAGGCCTGGGGCGCCGTGGATCCGCTGAAGGGCGAGGCGGCCATCGCGGAGGCGGAGCACGCGGTGAAGGATCTCGGCCTGCTCGGCTTCCACTTCCACCCCATCATGGGACACTTCGCGGTCAACGAGCGCCGCTTCTACCCGCTGTGGGAGGCGATCGCGGCGCTCGACGTGCCGGTGATGATCGATGTCGGCACCACCGGCATGGGCGCGGGCATGCCGGGCGGGCTCGGCGCCAGGATCCGCCATGCCCACCCGTCGGCGATCGACGACCTGGCGGCGGACTTCCCCACCTTGACGATCGTTGCCGCTCACCCCGGCTGGCCGTGGATCGAGGAAATGACCGCGGTCGCGCTGCACAAGGGCAACGTGTTCTGGGAGATGTCGGGCTGGGCGCCCAAGTACATCCCCGCATCGCTGCTGCGCGACATGCGCTCGCGCCTCAAGGACAAGGTCATGTTCGGCAGCGACTATCCCTCGATGCCCTACAAGCGGCTGTTCGAGGAATGGAACGACGTGGGTTACAGCGACGATTTCCTGGAGAAATTCTTCCACGGCAACGCCGAGGCGATCCTCGGCCTGTAGGCGCGGCCGCCTTGCAGCCCGCCCGTATCCGATCGAACCGCCCCTTCGTCATGCCCGGACTTGTTCCACTGCTGTCCGGTTAAGATGGGGCGGATCCGGCGCAAGGCGTCGCTACAGGCGGGTTTCCGGCACACCGGTCCGGTCGAGACTCGGATTGCGGGACGCCCGCATCTGGCCCCTTTGTCTCCCTGTTGTCACCCCGGCCTTGAGCCGGGGTCCAGGGATACAGGCACCGCCGTCGCCCGGTTTTCCTGGACCCCGGCTCAAGGCCGGGGTGACAGCGGGGGCGGAGACAATGTCGGGCGGGGCGGGCACGCCTCTCCCTCCCAGTCGTCATTCCCGGACTTGTTCCGGGCATCCACGTCTCTCCGCCGCCTCGCCGGCGCCCGCTTATACCGCGATGCCGCAAGACGTGGATGCCCGGAACAAGTCCGGGCATGACGTGGTGGGGGACAGCGGGGCCGTATCGAGGGATCGTCGCCCTACACCATCCCCGCCCGTTCGAGCACCCCGTCGAGGCGCCGTTCGAGCTCGGGCAGCGCCGGCACCATCGGCAGGCGGTGCTCGTTCTCCGGGATCAGCCCGACCTTTTTCATCATGTATTTGATGGGGATCGGGTTGGTGTCGTAGAACACCGCCTGGTTGATCTCGAACAAAGCGTAGTGGATGTCCCGCGCCTTCCCGAGGTCGCCCTCCCAAACCGCCTCGCACATCGCCGCCAGCCGCGCCGGGCGGAGATTGCCGACCGCGTTCATCAGCCCGCAGGCGCCGACCGCCATCATCGGGTAGCTCAGATCCTCGAGCCCGACGAAGATGCGGAAATCCATGCCGAGCCTGGCGAGGCAGCGGCTGACGAAGCCGAGATCGTCGACGGCGTGCTTCATGCCGACGAAGTTGGGGGCCTTGTCTGCGATCTCGCAGAGCGTTTCCAGCGTGACGTTCACCGCCGCGCGGCCGGGGATGTGATAGATCATCCACGGCAGTCCGGTGCGCTTGGCGAGCTCCAGGTAGTAGGCGGCGAGCCCGCGCTGCGGCGGGCGGATGAAATAGGGCGTGACGATCAGCAGCGCATCCGCGCCCGCCTTCTCGGCGTGGAGCGTGAGCGCCTCGGTGTCGGCGAAGGATTGCGAGCCGGTGGCGGCCACGATCGGCACCCGCCCGGCGGCGGCCTCGACCGCCACGTCGACCGCGCGGTTGCGCTCGTCCACCGTAAGCGTCGCGGGCTCAGATGTGGTGCCGTTCACCAGGATGCCGTGCGAACCCTCCGCGATCTGGAATTCGACCATCGCGGCATAGGCCGTGAAGTCGACCGTCCCGTTCCGGAAGGGGGTGATCAGGGGAGGAATCGAGCCGCGCAGGAAATCCTTCGGCAGATCCATCATGGTCGGGAAACTCCTACTCGCCGAGCGCGGCCCTCACCTGCTCCTTGTTGGTCTCGAAGCCGACATTGGCGCCCAGCACCGACCACGGGTGCTTGAGATCCTCCTGCCATAGGAGCGACTCCATGACGATGTTGAGCGGCTGGTCCTGGATGGTGAGCTCGTAGACCGGCTCGTCGTAGGAGGCGTGGTTGTGAACCGCCCAGCCGGGCGCCGACAGCATCAGGTCGCCGGCCTTCCACTCATAGACCTTGCCCTCGACGGTGGAGCGCCCGCTGCCCGAGAAATAGTAGTTGATCGCCGCCGAGACGTGGCGGTGCGGGCGGTCGACGATCTTCGGCGGGCGCACCGTCATGGTCGCGAAGAAGCTCGGCGTGGTGCCGTTGAAACGCCCGGTCATCGGGTTGAACAGCAGGTAGAGCCGCCGGCCGCGATACTCCTTGCCGAGGTCCTGGAGCTTGTCGAGCTCGCGCTTGACGTCCTGCCAGGGCCAGTGGAGCGCGGGCGAATCGACCGACTCGGGGTTGATCAGCGTCTCGTAGGGCATCAGCCAGGCGCCCTCGTCGGTCAGCTGGAACGTGCCGTAGGGGTTGATGTCGCGCTTGTCGGGCGGCGCTTCCGCCGCCGCTTCCCCGTCGCCGCCGCCGACCGCCCCGATCAGGGGCGGCGGCTCCTCGTCGACGATGTGGACGTTCATCTTCTCCAGGAGCGGCGCGTTGGAATAGGACAGCCGGACCTGGACGTCGTCGGTGTCGTTGACGTGCCAGTAGGTCGCCATCGACGGGAAATTCCAGACGTCGTAGAGCGCGAAGGGAATGCGCTTGCCGTTGACGATCGAATGACCGCCGCCTCCGATGCAGAAATTGACCTGCGTCGCGTTGTGGCGGATCGGCGCGGACTGCTCACCGGGCTTGAGCACCTCCAGCGTCACGCGGACGCCGGGCTGGAGCCCCGGCCCCACGCCGAGCTTTTCCCAGTCCGGATGGGCGACGATCGAATGGCGCCGCCCGTTGCCCGGCCGGTCGAGGCTCGCGAGGCGATCGACTTCCTCGTCGATTTCTTCCTTGGCGATGACGACCGGTTCCCAGAGATCGAGCTCGGGCGCGGTGTAGCCGCTGCGGTCGATGAAGACGGCCTTTTTCTGCGTCATGTCGGAACCTCTCCGGGTGCGTCGCCGCCGCTCGACAGCTCGCGGTTCGGCGTCGAGGGCGGCTGCGGGGATAGCGAAAACGTAGCCCTGGGTCCGACGACGGTCAATCGGTCGCGAGCGCCGCGAGGACCGTACCGATCTGCGCGGTCACGTCGTCGATCGCGGCCATCCCGTCGACGGTCCTGAGGACGCCCCGCCCGCGGTAATAGGGCAGCAGCGGTTCGGTCTGCGCGTGGTAGGCGGCGAGCCTGGTCCGGACCGTTTCCTCGTTGTCGTCGGGCCGCTGCCTGAACTCGGTCGCGCCGCAGCGGTCGCAGACCCCCTCCACGGCGGTCGGCCGGAACCGCCGGTGATATCCGGCCCCGCACGCCGCGCAGGAAAAACGTCCCGAGATGCGCTCGACCAGAACCCCGTCGTCGACCGCCATCTCGACCACCGCGTGAAGCCGCTTGCCCTTGAGCCGGAGCAATTCGTCGAGCGCCTCGGCCTGCGCCACGGTGCGGGGGAAGCCGTCGAGGATGAAGCCGTCGGCGCAATCCGGCGCGTCGATCCGCTGCTCGATCATCTCCACCATGACGTCGTCGGGAACCAGTTTCCCGGCCTCGATGATGGACTTGGCGAGCCGGCCGATCTCGCTGCCGGACGCCACGGCGGCGCGCAGCATGTCGCCGGTGGAGAGCTGGACGAGCCGGCGGGATTCCTCAAGGCGTTGGGCCTGGGTGCCCTTGCCGGCACCCGGTGGACCCAACAGGATGAGGTTCATCCGCGCCGTCCCCGGAGCCGCGACTTCTTGATCAGCCCTTCATATTGATGGGCGATGAGGTGCGATTGTACCTGGGCCACGGTATCCATGGTGACGGTGACGACGATGAGCAGACTCGTCCCGCCGAAATAGAACGGCACCGCATATTGCGAGATCAGGATCTCCGGCAGGATGCTGATCGCGGTGAGATAGATCGCGCCCACCACCGTGAGCCTGGTGAGGATGAAGTCGAGATGGTCGGCGGTGTTCTTGCCGGGCCGGATCCCGGGAACGAAACCGCCGTATTTCTTGAGGTTGTCGGCGGTCTCCGCGGGGTTGAAGACGACCGAGGTGTAGAAGAACGCGAAGAAGACGATCAGCGCGCCGTAGATGAAGAGATAGATCGGCTGGCCGCGCCCCAGGAGCGCGGTCACGTCGCCGAGCCAGTCGGGGCCCTGCTGCGAGGAGAACCCCGCGACCGTGATCGGCAGCAGCAGGAGCGAGCTCGCGAAGATCGGCGGGATGACGCCCGCGGTATTGATCTTGAGCGGGATATGCGAGCTCTCGCCGCCGAACATGCGGTTGCCGACCTGGCGCTTCGGGTATTGCACCACGACCCGGCGCTGGGCGCGTTCGATGAACACGATGAAGGTGATCACGGCCACCGCCATCACCATCAGGGCCACGATGAAGATCGCCGACAGCGCGCCGGTGCGCCCGAGTTCGAGCGTTCCGGCGAGCGCCGCGGGCAGGTTGGCGACGATGCCCGCGAAGATGATCAGCGAGATGCCGTTTCCGACGCCCCGCGCGGTGACCTGCTCGCCGAGCCACATCAGGAAGATCGTCCCGCCGACCAGGGTGATCACCGTGGTCGCCCGGAAGAACAGGCCGGGGTCCAGCACCGCCGAACCCTGGCTTCCGGTCATGCCCTCGAGCCCGGCGGCGATCCCGTAGGCCTGCAGCGCGGCCAGCACCACCGTGCCGTAGCGGGTGTACTGGTTGATTTTCTTGCGGCCGGGCTCGCCTTCCTTCTTGAGCTGCTCGAAATAGGGCGAGACCGCGGTGAGCAGCTGCATGATGATCATCGCCGAGATGTACGGCATGATGTTGAGCGCGAAGATCGTCATGCGGCCGAACGCGCCGCCCGCGAACATGTCGAACATGCCGAGGATGCCGCCGGCCTGCTGGCGGAAGATGTCCTCGAGGATCGCCGGGTCGATGCCGGGGATCGGGATATAGGTGCCCAGGCGATAGATGATCAGCGCGCCGAGCGTGAACCAGATTCGCTTCTTGAGCTCGGTCGCCTTGGCGAAGTTGGCGAAGCTGATGTGAGAGGCGAGCTGTTCGGCCGCCGAAGCCATGGGCTAGTCTCCCGACCCTGCGCCGTCCCCGTCCGATGCCGTCCCGGCCTTGGCGCGTGACCCGGCATCGACCGCGATGCTGCCCCCCGCCTTCTCCACCGCCTCGACCGCGGCCTTCGACGCGCCCGAGACCTGCAGCGTCACGCTTGCCGTGATCTCGCCCTTGGCGAGGATGCGGACGCCGTCCCGGCGGGTCTTGATCAGCCCGCTGGCGACCAGAGCCTCCTCGTCGATGGGCTGTCCGGGATCGATCTTGCCCGCATCGATCGCCGCCTGCAGGCGGCCGAGATTGAGCACGCGGTAGTTCTTGCGGAAGATGTTGTGGAAGCCGCGCTTGGGCAGACGCCGGTAGAGCGGCATCTGGCCGCCCTCGAATCCGAGCAGCGACACGCCGCTCCGCGACTTCTGGCCTTTCTGGCCCTTGCCGGAAGTCTTGCCGCGGCCGGAGCCGATGCCGCGGCCGACGCGCTTGCGCGGGCGTCTCGCGCCGGAGTTGTCGCGGATCTCGTTCAACTTCATCGAATGGCTCCCGGCCTTTCCCTAGTCCCGCTCGTCAACGGAAACCAGGTGCGCGACCTTGCGGATCATACCGCGTATCGCGGGCGTGTCCTCGAGCTCGCGGGTGCGGTGCATCTTGTTGAGGCCGAGCCCGATCAACGTCGCCCGCTGGTCCTTGGGCCGGCCGATCGGGCTCTTGATCTGGGTGACGGTGACCGTCCGGCGCTTGCTGGCCTTCCTAGCCATTGGCCTCGGCTCCCGCCGCCTGGCTCCTCGTATCCTCGCCGCCGCGGCGCCCGATGATATCGCTGACCTTCTTGCCGCGCCGCGCCGCGACGGAGCGCGGCGAATTGAGCCGCGACAGACCGTCGAAGGTCGCCTTGACCATGTTGTACGGGTTGGCGGTGCCGATCGACTTGGCGACGACATCGTGCACCCCGAGCGTCTCGAAGACCGCGCGCATCGGCCCGCCGGCGATGATGCCGGTTCCGGGCGGCGCGGCGCGCAGCACGACCCGGCCCGCGCCGAAACGGCCGACGATATCGTGGTGCAACGTGCGGCCCTCGCGCAGCGGAACGCGGATCAGCTTGCGCTTGGCCTGCTCGGTCGCCTTGCGGATCGCTTCCGGCACCTCGCGGGCCTTGCCGCTGCCGTAGCCGACGCGGCCCTTGGCGTCGCCGACCACCACCAGCGCGGCGAAGCCGAACCTGCGCCCGCCCTTCACCACCTTGGCGACGCGGTTGATGCTGACCAGCTTGTCTACGAGCTCGCTCTGTTCCGATTCCTCGGACCGGCGGTTGCTGCGCTCGGATCGCGGACCTCTTGCCATCGTCACTTCCTCAGAACGCGAGACCGCTCTCGCGGGCCGCTTCGGCCAGGGCCTGAACCCGGCCATGATAATCGTAGGAACCGCGGTCGAAGACGACTTCCTTGACCCCGTTGGCGATCGCGCGCTCGGCCACCAGCTGGCCGACCTTCGCGGCCGCTTCCTTGTCGGCGCCGCTCTTGAGGCTTTCGCGCAGCTCCTTTTCCAGGCTGGAGGCCGCCGCGAGCGTCCGGCCGGCCCGGTCGTCGATCACCTGGGCCGAGATGTTCCTGTTCGACCGGAACACCGACAGGCGCGGACGGCCGCCGTTGCGGCGCCTGAGCTGCCGGCGCACCCTGGCGCGGCGCTTCGTGGCGAGTTCGGACACGTTTGCCATCGAACGCCCCTACTTCTTCTTGCCTTCCTTGCGGACGATGATCTCGTTCGCATAGCGGATGCCCTTGCCCTTGTACGGCTCCGGCTTTCGATAGGCGCGGATCTCGGCGGCGACCTGGCCGACCTGCTGGCGGTCGATGCCGGACACCGCGATATGCGTGGGCCGTTCGCAGGCGATTTCGATCCCGTCCGGGATCGCGTGCCGGACCTCGTGGCTGTAGCCGAGCTGGAGCACGAGCTCCTTGCCCTCGACCGCGGCGCGGTAGCCGACGCCGGTGATCTCGAGCTCGACCTTGAAGCCCTCGCTGACGCCGGTGACGATGTTCTGCAGGAGGCTCCGCGTCGTCCCCCACATGGCGCGGGCGCGCTTGGACTGGCCGCGCGGCATAACCGTCAGCTTCCCGTCCTCCTGGGTCAGCTCGACATCGTCGGACAGCGTCATCGACAGCGCGCCGAGCTTTCCCTTGGCGCTGATCTCGCGCCCGGCAACCGCCACCTCGACACCCGCGGGCAGCGCGACCGGAACCTGTCCCACTCTCGACATGCGGCCTCCTAGAACACCATGCAGAGGACCTCGCCGCCGACATTGGCGGCACGGGCCTCACCGTCGGACATCACGCCCTGCGGGGTGGAAAGGATCGAGATGCCGAGCCCGTTATAGACCGGCGCCAGGTCCTTGATCTTGGAATAGACCCGCCGCCCCGGCTTGGAGACCCGCCGGATCTCGCGGATCACGGGCTCGCCATCGTGGTACTTGAGCTCGATGCGCAGCTCGGAAATCCCCTTTTTCAGCTCGCTCTCGCTGTAGCCGCGGATGAAACCCTCGCGCTGGAGCACGTCGAGCACGTTCGCGCGCAGCCTGGAGGCGGGCGAGTCGACCGCCGTCTTGTGCGCCCGCTGGCCGTTGCGGATACGGGTCAGCATATCGCCGAGA
Source organism: Defluviicoccus sp. (assembly GCA_028820505.1). Classification (GTDB taxonomy): domain Bacteria; phylum Pseudomonadota; class Alphaproteobacteria; order MPNO01; family MPNO01; genus MPNO01. The sequence goes on along the minus strand of JAPPIT010000060.1, from coordinate 6,792 downwards.
GGATCGCTCATCGTCATCGCCGCGATCCTCCTACCAGCTCGACTTGACCATGCCGGGGATCAGCCCGAACGCGGCGAGCTCGCGCAGCGCGATCCGGGAGATGCGGAACTTGCGGTAATAGCCGCGCGGCCGCCCGCTCAGCTCGCAGCGATTCCGGATGCGCACGGGCGAGCCGTTGCGGTTCATCTTGGCGAGCCTGAGGCGCGCGTTGAACCGCTCCTCCATCGGCAGGTCGCGGTCGTTCGCGAGCTCCTTCAACGCCCTGCGCTTGTCCGCGTCGCGCGCGGCCAGCCGCTTGCGCTTGTTGTTTCTCTCTACGGCGCTTTTCTTCGCCATCCGTTCGTTCCCGATCCTTTGTCTCAGTTCACGAAGGGAAACTGGAATCCCCTGAGCAGCGACCTCGCCTCGTCGTCGGTCTCCGCCGTGGTGACGACGACGACGTCCATGCCGCGCATCTGGTCGACGGAATCGTAGTCGATCTCGGGGAAGACGATCTGCTCCTGCAGCCCCATCGCGTAGTTGCCGTTGCCGTCGAAGCTGTTGGGCGACAGGCCGCGGAAGTCGCGCACCCGCGGCAGCGCGATGGTGATCAGCCGGTCGAGGAACTCGTACATCATCGCCCGCCTGAGCGTGACCTTGACCCCGACAGCCATGCCCTCGCGCAGCTTGAACTGGGCGACCGACTTGCGGGCGCGGATGACGATCGGCTTCTGCCCGGCGATCAGCGTCATGTCGCGGGTCGCGGCATCGATCTTCTTCGAATCGCCGACCGCCTCGCCGACGCCCATGTTGAGGACGACCTTCTCCAGCTTCGGCACCTGCATGGCATTGGCGTAGCCGAACTCCTCCCGCAGCGCGGGCCGGACGACCTGTTCGTAGTGTTCCTGAAGGCGGGCTGGCATCGTCCTGGTCCCTAGTCGATCAACTCGCCGGACGCCTTGGCGTAGCGCACCTTGCGGCCGTCCTCGAGTCGCCTGAAACCGACGCGCGTCGGCTTGTCGGAAGCGGGGTCGAGCAACGCCACGTTGGAAACGTGGATCGGGGCTTCCTTCTCGACGATGCCGCCGGTCTGCGTCTGCGTCTGGCGGGTGTGGCGCTTGACCATGTTGACCCCCTGGACGATCAGCCGCCCTTCCTTGGGTATCGCCTTGAGCACGCTGCCGCGCTTTCCCTTGTCGCGCCCGGTCAGCACGATCACGTTGTCTCCCTTGCGAATCCGCTTGCTCCGTCCGCCCTTCGCCGCCCGTCCCATGTCACAGCACCTCCGGCGCGAGCGAGACGATCTTCATGTAGTGCTTGGCGCGCAGCTCCCGGGTGACCGGGCCAAAGATGCGCGTTCCGATCGGCTCGCCGGCGGCGCTGATGAGCACCGCCGCGTTGCGGTCGAACCGGATGGCGGTGCCGTCGGGCCGGCGGATCTCCTTGGCGGTGCGCACCACGACCGCCTTGTGGATGTCGCCCTTCTTCACGCGGCCGCGCGGGATCGCCTCCTTGACGGAGACCACGATCACGTCGCCCACCGACGCCCAGCGGCGCCGGGAGCCGCCCAGGATGCGGATGCACTGCACCCGCCGGGCGCCCGAGTTGTCCGCTACGTCGAGATTGCTTTCGGCCTGAATCATACCGTCCTCACGTCGCCGAGGCCGCGCCCGCCTCGTCGATCACCTCCCACCGCTTGGACCTGGACAGCGGCCGGCACTCGCGGATACGCACCACGTCGCCTTCCTTGCAGCGGTTCCCGGCGTCGTGCGCCGTGAACTTGCCGGACCGGCGGATGATCTTCTTGTAGATCGGGTGCCGCACCCGGCGTTCAACCCTGACCACGACGGTCTTGTCCATCTTGTCGCTGACCACGACACCCTGCAGAACGCGTCTCGGCACCGCTCAGCCCTCCTCTTCGGCCGCGCGGCGGCGCTCGTTGACGACGGTCTGGATGCGCGCGATGTCGCGCCTGACCTCGCGCACCCGGGACGTGGCTTCGAGCTGCCCGCTGGCGCGCTGGAAGCGGAGATTGAGCGCTTCCTTGCGGAGCGCCCGCAGCTGTTCCGTGAGTTCGTCGGGCGTCTTCTGCCTGACTTCGGCGGCCTTCATGGTCAATTGCCTCCCGCCAGGCGTTGCACGAAGCGCACGGGTATCGGCAGCTTCGCCGCCGCGAGCGAAAGCGCGGTGCGCGCGACATCGTTCGGCACGCCGTCGATCTCGAACATGATCCGGCCCGGCTTCACCCGGCACGCCCAGTATTCCGGCGTGCCCTTGCCCTTGCCCTGGCGCACCTCGGCCGGCTTCTGCGACACCGGGACGTCGGGGAAGATGCGGATCCACACCCGGCCCGAGCGCTTCATGTGGCGCGTGATCGCGCGCCGCGACGCCTCGATCTGGCGCGCCGTCACCCGGCCCGGCCCCATCGCCTTCAGCCCGTAGGCGCCGAAATTGAGCGTCGTGCCGGCCTTGGCGTTGCCGTGGATCCGGCCCTTGTGGGCCTTTCTGAACTTGGTTCGCTTCGGGCTCAGCATCGCTCGGTACCCCTGATCCCGCCTAGCGGGCGGTCTGCATTTCCTGGTTGGTCCTGTCGAGCGCCATCGGGTCGTGGGCCATGATCTCGCCCTTGAAGACCCAGACCTTGACGCCGCAGGTGCCGTAGGTGGTCCGCGCGGTGGCGATCCCGTAATCGACATTGGCGCGCAGCGTGTGCAGCGGCACCCGGCCCTCGCGGTACCACTCCATCCGCGCGATCTCCGCCCCGCCGAGGCGTCCGCCGCAATTGATCCGGATGCCCTCGGCGCCGAGGCGCATCGCCGACTGGACGGAGCGCTTCATCGCGCGGCGGAACGCCACCCGGCGCTCGAGCTGCTGGGCGATGTTCTCGGCCACGAGCTTGGCGTCGATTTCCGGCTTGCGGAACTCGACGATGTTGATGTGGACGTCCGAATCGGTCATCCGCGAGACGTCCTGGCGCAGCTTCTCGATATCGGCGCCCTTCTTGCCGATCACCACGCCGGGCCGCGCCGAATGGATCGTCACCCGCGCCTTCTTGGCGGGCCGCTCGATCACCACCCGGCTGACGCCGGCCTGGGACAGGCGCTTGAACAGGTAGTCCCGCAGCTTGAGATCCTCGTGCAGCAGGTCGCCGTACTGCGCATCGGCGTACCACCGCGAATCCCAGGTGCGGTTGATCCCGACCCTGAGCCCTACCGGATTGACCTTCTGACCCATCAGACGTCTTCCTCGTCTTCCTCGCGTTCGCGCACCACGACGGTCAGGTTGCTGAACGGTTTTTCCAGCCGCCCGACGCGCCCGCGGGCGCGCGCGCGAAACCTCTTCATCACGAAACTCCGCCCGACATGGGCCTCGGCCACGACGAGCCGGTCGACATCGAGCTGATGGTTGTTCTCCGCGTTCGCGATCGCCGATTGCAGCACCTTGCGGACGTCCCGCGCGACGCGCCGTCGCGAAAAGGCGAGCGCGGTCAGCGCGTTGGAGGCATCCATGCCGCGGATCATCTGCGCCACGAGGTTCAGCTTGCGCGGGCTGACGTGGATGGCCTTCAGATAGGCCATCGCCTCGTTCTCGCCCAGACGCCGCTCTGCGGAGGGCTTGCCCATCTCAGCCCCGCCGCGCGCGCTTGTCGGCCGCGTGGCCGTGATAGGTGCGCGTCATCGCGAACTCGCCGAACTTGTGGCCGACCATGTTCTCGGTCACCAGGACGGGCAGGAATTTCTGCCCGTTATGGACCCCGAAGGTGAGGCCGACGAACTGCGGCAGGATGGTGGAGCGCCGGGACCATGTCCTGATGATCTCCTTGCGCCCGGACTCGCGGACCTTCTCGGCTTTCTTGAGCAGATAGCCGTCCACGAAGGGCCCTTTCCAAACCGAACGAGACACCGTCTGTCCCCTCTATCTCTTGTGACGCCGGCGCATGATGAGCGCGTCGCTCTTCTTCTTGCCGCGCCGCGTCCGCTTGCCCTTGGTCGGCACGCCCCACGGCGTCACCGGGTGGCGGCCGCCCGAGCTCCGCCCCTCGCCGCCGCCGTGCGGGTGGTCGACCGGGTTCATCGCGACGCCGCGCACCGAAGGCCGCTTGCCGAGCCAGCGGTTGCGCCCGGCCTTGGCCTTCTTGATGTTCTGGTTGTCGGAATTGGACACCGCGCCGATCGTCGCCATGCAGCGCGCAGGCACCATCCGTGCCTCGCCGGACGTCAGGCGGAGCTGGGCATAGCCCGAATCCTTGCCGACGAGCTGGGCATAGGTTCCCGCGGCCCGCGCGATCTGGGCGCCCTTGCCGGGGCGCATCTCGATATTGTGGATGATCGTCCCGACCGGGATGTTCTCCATCGGCATCGCGTTGCCCGGCTTGACGTCCACCGACCTGCCGGCGACCACCGTGTCGCCGACGGCGAGGCGCTGGGGCGCGACGATGTAGCTCTGCTCCCCGTCCTCGTATTTGAGCAGCGCGATGAAGGCCGACCGGTTGGGGTCGTACTCGATGCGCTCGACCGTGGCGGGCACGTCGAACTTGCGGCGCTTGAAGTCGATCTTGCGGTAGAGCCGCTTGTGGCCGCCGCCGCGCCGCCGCGCGGTGATCCGCCCGGCGTTGTTGCGCCCGCCCTTGGACGGCAGCCCCTCGGTCAGCTTCTTGACCGGGCGCCCCTTCCACAGCTCCGAACGGTCGACGAGGATCAGCCCGCGCTGCGAGGACGTGACCGGGTTGTATTTCTTGAGCGCCATCGCCTAGACCCCTGTGGTCACGTCGATCGACTGGCCTTCGGCGAGCGAGACCATGGCCTTCTTGTAGTCGGGCCGCTTTCCGATGCGGCCGCGGAAACGCTTCACCTTGCCTTTCTGGCGGATGGTGTTGACCGCGGTGACCTCGACGTCGAACAGCTTCTCCACCGCTGCCTTGATCTCGGGCTTGGTGGCGTCGAGCGGCACGCGGAAGGTGACCTGGTTGTGCTCGCTCGCCATCGTCGACTTCTCGGTGATGACCGGCGAGCGCAGGAGCTCGCAGGCGCGGCCCTCGGAGACCCGGACGGGACCCGTGCGTTTCATGACAGCCGCTCCTGGAGATGGGTCACCGCGTCGCGCGTCAGCACCAGCGTCTCGCGCCGCAGGATGTCGTAGACGTTGGCGCCCTGCTGCGGCAGCACGTCGATATTGGGCAGGTTGGCGGCCGCGCGCACGAAGTTGGGGTCGAGCTCCGGCCCGTCGATGATCAGCGCGGAACGCCAGCCGAGAGCCGCGATCCGCTCGGCGAGGGCGGCGGTCTTGTGATCTTCCGCCCTGGCGGCGTCCAGCACGATCAGCTGCCCCTCCTCGCGCTTGCTCGACAGCGCCGAGCGCAGCGCGAGCCGGCGAACCTTCTTGGGCAGCTTGTGGGCATGGCTGCGCGGCTTGGGTCCGAAGGTCACCGATCCGCCGCGCCATTGCGGCGAGCGCCGGCTGCCGTGGCGGGCGCGGCCGGTGCCCTTCTGCTTATAGGGCTTCGCCGTGGTGCCGCGGACCTGGCTGATCCCCTTGGTGTTGTGGGTGCCGGCACGGCGCTTGGCGCGCTGCCAGTTGACGACGCGCGCGAGAATATCGCCCCGCACCGGCGCGGCGAAGACCGGCTCGGCGAGCTCGATCGAGCCCGCCTTCTTGTTGTCGAGGGTCACGACATCAATCTTCATCGCCGTTCCCTTCCGCTTCCGGAGCCGCTTCCTCCGGCGTCTCTTCATCCGGGGCGGCCTTGACCGCGCCCGGGAACGGCAGGCCGTCCGGTGCCGCGCGCTTCCTGGCGTCGGAAACCAGCACGTAGCCGCCCTTGGCGCCCGGGACCGCGCCGGCGACCAGGATCAGGCCGCGGTCGGCGTCGGTCGAGTGGACCTCCAGGTTCTGCACTGTGGTCCGGGCATCGCCGAGATGGCCGGCCATCTTCTTGCCCTTGAAGACCTTGCCGGGATCCTGGCTGTTGCCGGTCGAGCCGTGGCTGCGGTGACTGATGGAAACGCCGTGCGAGGCTTCGAGCCCGCCGAAATTGTGCCGCTTCATCGCGCCGGCGAAACCCTTGCCGATGCTGGTGCCGACGACATCGACATGCTGGCCGGCGACGAAATGGTCCGCCGTCAACTCCGCGCCCACGTCGATCAGCGCATCGTCGGAGACGCGGAACTCGGCGAGCTTGCGCTTGGGCTCCACCCTGGATTTCGCGAAGTGCCCGCGCATCGGCTTCGAGACGTTCTTGACCTTGGCCGCCCCCACGCCGAGCTGCAGCGCGGTGTAGCCGTCGCTTTCCGCCGTCTTGACCGCGACGACCTGACAGTTGTCGACCTTGAGCACCGTCACCGGCACGTGCGATCCGTCGTCGCGGAACGCGCGCGTCATGCCGAGCTTCTGGGCTATCAGACCGGTCCGCATCGATCCGCCCTCAGAGCTTGATCTCGACGTCGACGCCGGCGGCGAGGTCGAGCTTCATCAGCGCGTCGACCGTCTGCGGCGTCGGATCGATGATGTCGAGCAGCCGCTTGTGGGTGCGGATCTCGAACTGCTCGCGCGACTTCTTGTCGATATGGGGCGATCGCAGCACGGTGTATTTCTCGATCCGCGTCGGCAGCGGGATCGGGCCGCGCACCTCGGCGCCCGTGCGCTTGGCGGTGTTGACGATCTCGCCGGTCGACTGGTCGAGGACCCGGTGGTCGAACGCCTTGAGGCGGATGCGTATGTTCTGATTGTCCATTCTCTGCTCTCCGCCCCGGCCCGGCTGCTACTCGATGATCTGCGCGACGACGCCGGCGCCGACGGTTCGCCCGCCCTCGCGGA
>JAPPIT010000046.1 GCA_028820505.1 Defluviicoccus sp. | reverse complement strand
CGGCGGGGCGCTACTCGCCCGGCACCTTCAATCCCCCGGGACCCGAAGGCTTACCGTCAGGTAGATGTGGCGGACCGCCCAGGACGCCGCCGGCACGACGACGGCGTCCCGCAAATCGTCCAGCCAGCCGCCTACCCGCGACTGAAGGTCGCTCAAGGGCGAAAGACTCCAGCGCCCCGCGTGCGACAAATGGGACGGCAGGATGCAGAACGCTTCGACGAGCGAAACGAAAAGGACGAAGAACGCGACCAGGGGAAAGACCTTTACGATCTGGTAGTTCCCGGTCGTCACGAACAGCAGCGGAACGAAGGCCAGCATGGTCGTGAGCACGCCCACGGTGATCGGCCCGGCAACGGCGCGCGCCCCCGAAATCGCCGCGTCGAGCGCGTTTTTCCCTCTCTCCCTCTCGGCTGCGATGCTTTCCCCCACGACCACGGCGTCGTCGACCACGATGCCGATCAGCAGGAAGAACGCGAACAGCGTTCCCATGTTGAGCGTCAGGTCGGAGACGTCGAAGAACAACAACGAGCCGATGAAGGAAATCGGGATTCCCATCGCGACCCAGGTCGCGACGCGAAGGTCGAACACCAGGACGAGACAGACGAAAACCAGGATGATCCCGATGACGGCGTTCAGCAGGATCCCGGAGAACCTGTCGAGAATACCCTCGACCGTGTTGCTCCAGACTTCGACCTCCACGCCCGCCGGCGGTTCGTAGGTCCGGAGCCAGTCCTCGATGGCGCTGGAAATGCCGAACACCGAGTGTTCCGCCCCCGCCTCGACGCGGACGAAGATCGCCGGCTTTCCGTCCACCTCGGACAGAACGTCCTCGTCGACGAAGCCGTCGCGTATCCGCGCCACGTCGCCGAGCGTCACGACGGACCCGTCGAGCCGGGTAATCAGCGGGATGTCTTCGAATTCCTCGCCGCGCTCTCTCTTTCCGATCACGTTGAGGACCACGCCGCCGGCGCCGGTGCGCAATTCGCCGAATGTCAGGTTGAGCGAGGCGCGGCGGACCTTGCGCGCCACCTCGGAGATGGTCAGGTCGTTGCGGCGCAGCTCCTCCTCGCTCATCTCGATGGAGATTTCCCGGTCGCGGGTGCCCTTGAGCCGAACCAGCGACACCGACGGCAGGGCCAGCAGATCGTCGCGGAGAGTCTCCGCCGCGATGCGCAAACCGTCTTCCGAAAGGGTGGAGGAAGAAACCGAAAGCGACAGCACTTCCACGGACAGCCGCTTGTGGCCGATCCTGGGAGGCCTCGCGCTCGGGGGCGGGAAATTCTCGATGCTGTCGACCGCGTTCTTGACGTCGGCGAGGACCGCGTCCGCGTCTGCGAAGGTCTCGATTTCCACTTCGATCCGGCCGAGCCCTTCCGAGGCGACGCTGACCACCCGGTCCACCCCTTCGAGACCCAGCACGCTTTCCTCGATGCGGCGATTGATGTCTTCCTCGATTTCCCGGGGCGAGGAACCCGGCGAGGCCAGCGTGACGACGATAGTGCGGAAGTCCAGGTCCGGTATCTGCCGGACGTGCAGGTTGAGGCCGGCGAGGATGCCGCCCAGGATCAGGAAGATCATCAGGAGCTTGGCGGCGACGGGATTCCCGACGAAATATTCGATCAATCCGCGCTTCACGATCGTTCCCCGCTCTGGCACGCGCTCTGCGTCTGCGACTTCAAGCCCCGGACCGCCTTATTTCGAGGAGGGCGCCGAGGCGGTCTCGACCTTCAGTCCTTCCCGGGCGCCGGACAGCGTTCCCACGACCACGCCCTCGCCCGCGTCGAACGCCTCGACGACCCAGCCCGAGTCGCCGCGCCCGACCGTGACGGGTTTCAGCGACGCCAGGGCGCCGTTTCGAACCGCCCACAGCCTGTCGTCTTCCCGCGCCGCGGACTCCGGCAGCACGTAGACATTCGCGCGCTCGGGCCCTTCCACCTCGACCCGCGCGAACGTCCCGGGGAGAGGCAGGGAGTCCGGCGGCGCGCCCTCCGGAAACTTGAGAAACAGCTTCGCCAGCCGCGTGCGCGGCGCGATCACCGACGATACCCGGACCACCCTGGCCTCGAACGCGCCCGTGCCGGCGCGAACCCGCGCGGTTCGGCCCACTGCCGGGGCGAGCGCGGCCAGATCTTCCTGCGGAATCGGCACCCGGACCTGCACGGCGGCGGGCCGATAGACGACCCCCAGCTTCGACTGCCGCCCGACGTCGTCGGCCGGCCCCACCAGGTCGCCGACCTCCAGGTCGGACGAGATCACCCGGCTCGCATAAGGGAGGGAGATCGCGGTTCGCGCCAGCCGGAGTTCGGCGAGCGCGAGCTCCGCGCGCGCCTTGCCCAGCTGGGCCTCGGCCGCTTGCCGCATCTCGGGACGGGCCGTGTCGGCCCCCCGCATGGCTTCGGTTTGCCGGACCGCCATCTTCGCCGCCTCGACCTCGAGCTCGTACTCGCGCGGATCGATCCTGACGAAGACCTCGTTCGCCGCGATCGAGCCGCCGTTGCCGAATTTCGGCGACACCCAGACGACGCGGCCCACGACCTCGGAAACCACCGTGGTCTTCCGCTCGAGCGTGACCGTCCCGGTCAGCTTCAGGGTCAGCGTATGCGCCGTTGCGGCCGGCTTGACGACGCTGACGACCGGGGTGGCCTGCGCGGCGCCGGTTATCGGCCCGCGCTCCACCCGGTCCGGCGCGCGCGCGAAATAGAGCGCGACGGCGACCGCGACAACGATCAGCGCGAGCTGGGCGAAGCCCAGCCAGCGCGGTTTCCGTGAGGGACTGTCGGGGTTCGTCGATTCTGATGTCATCGTCATTTCCGACTCTGCGTTGGATCGCCGGATCCGCTTCCAAATGGGAAACGCTCAAAGTCCGAGCCGCACACATCGGCCGCATCGTTTGGCGTACCATAGCCGAGGATAGCCTTCCACCGTTCGATGTTCCAGCCGGTAACGTTTCGGTCGATCGGCGTGGAAAAGCGGCCCCCGATCGGAGTAGGCGACTCGGGCGGGACGATTCCCGCCGCTACCGCACCAGCCGGGTGTTCGGGAATGCGGCGTACCAGCCGAACCAGAACGCCCGCTGCGCCGGGATACGGCGGAGCGCACGCCCGTCCTCGGCGGTCAAGGCGTGCTCGTCCATCGTCCAGATCGCGCCGGTGCTGTCCTCCGCACTCCGGTCGCCGTCGTACCGGACGAACGTCACGTCCTCGCTCTCATAGGCCCGATTCGCGCCCGACGGATCGGTGAGCACTACGAGCGCCGTGCCTTCGATCGCATCGCGATGGACGGGATTCGCGGCGAGAAACCCGGCCGATATGGCGAGCGGCGCCTCGGGGTGACCGGCGAGCCGCACCGTGAACACCTCGTCCGCACCCTGCGGTGCTAACTATCTGACGAACGGTCGTTTTTTC
>JAPPIT010000113.1 GCA_028820505.1 Defluviicoccus sp. | reverse complement strand
CCGCCGAGATAGCCCGGCATGCGGAGCGTGGCGGCGTCGCCACGGTGGTCCGCCCCTATCTCGAGGCGCTCACCGCCAATGCCTAGGCAGGTCAGGAACATCGGGGCCTCGGTTCGGGCCCGTCTTCTCAGGATCAGCAAGGAAAAAGGCCAGAATTTCGATCTGGTCCTGACGCACTATGCGATCGAGCGCCTGCTCTATCGTCTTGCGCAATCCCGACACGCCGAATGTTTCGTACTCAAGGGCGCCATGCTGCTGATGACGTGGTTCGACGAGCCGTTTCGCGGGACGCGCGATCTCGATCTTCTGGGTTACGGCGATCCGGAACCGGACGCTGTTCTGGACGTCTTCAGGGAGGTGCTGGGCCAGGAACAACCCGACGGGGTTGTGTTCGATGCCGGCGCAGCTCGAATCGGTCGTATTCGTGAAGAGAACGAGTATGGGGGACTCCGCATGCGGGCGACCGCAGACATTGCGGGCGCTCACATCGCACTCAATGTCGATGTCGGTTTCGGCGATGCGACCGAACCCCCTGCGGAGTGGCTCGAATATCCGGTCCTGCTCGACATGCCGGCGCCGCGGCTCCGCGGTTACGCCCGGGAGACGGTGGTTGCCGAGAAATTCCAGGCCATGGTGGATCTGGGCATGGCGAACAGCCGGATGAAGGACTACTACGACCTCTGGATCATCAGCCAGACTTTCGAGATCGATCCGATGCGTCTCGCAGGGGCAGTAACCGCGACCTTTGCACGGCGTGGCACGCCGATCCCCGATCGGGTTCCGGACGGGCTGTCGCCGACGTTCGCGAAAGAGGCCGTCAAGCGACAGCAATGGGAGAGTTTCAAGCAGGGTCTGAGTGTCGACCCCGGGCCGCTCGACGGTGTAGTCAGTGCGCTCGAGGTCTTTCTGATGCCTGCTGCGGCGGTCGCCCGCGAAGTGAGCGCAAGAGACGGTGAGCGAGGAAAAGGACAGGCTGACTTTGGCTCGTAGATTTTCGGAGCGTCACGGAGCGCGACCTCTTGGACTACCAATTGTGAAGCTGGTCCGCAGCATGGGTTCGGGGTCGGCGACGGTGCTGAAGCAGTAACGCAGGGCATGGAACCAGAATTTCGCTCCGCCGGCCTCGCCGATGCGCGCGTTGAGATGCTGGATGTGATCGATCCCGATGCGGGAACAGGACGACGGCAGCTTCGGGCTCGGCGCCGATTTGCTAGATTCCACGGCTTGGTGAAAAGCATTTCACCTGCGACGACGATGTGCACTGCGCCAAGCTAGAATACGCTCTTTTGCGACAGTTCAGTTTGGAAAGGCCCGAGGGTGGGCTGCACAGGCCTCGATCCGAAGCTTCGAGGAAGCAAACCAAGTCATGATGCTGACCATCGATTCTTGGGTGTTCGCCGATGCACGAATTCAAGGTGTGACCTTGCATCCGGTTGTCGGCGCGTACGAGCTTCGGTTCGGGCTCTTCCTGGTCGTAACTCCCGTCACCGGCGACGAACATCGCTCGGCGATCATCGATGGCGCACGTGTCAGTGTAGGTACTGGCGGCGGTCTCGCGACCGACTTGGGATTTGCACGCCCCGATGGGCGAATCGAAATTGTGCCTGGGCGCCATCAACAGAGAACCGCACCGACACTGTCGCTGCCCCTGCAACCCGGACAGCTCGCGGAAATCGAGAAATTGCGGGGGAGCGCCGATCTTCACTTTGATCTTGCAATCAAGGGAACGGGATCCAACCGAGAGGAAGCGGGCGCCGTCGATGGGGCGTTAGGCTGCAATGTGCCTCGGTCCGAATGGACTGGAAAACTTCGTGAGGCGAACGCGCGCAACATACTGCTTCTGGAAGTTGCGCTGCCCTTCCCCCAAAGTTCGGAGCGGTGGAGGCAGATCGCGGACGAGCTGCTGGGTGCAGAGCGTCGATTCCGCGATGGCGACTACCCTGCCTGTGTGGCAGCCTGCCGGGTGGTCGTCGACGAGTTGGGTCGACAGCAATTCGGAGCGAAGAATTGGGCGGGACCTTCGCTTCGCCGACTTTCGTCCGATGAACGGGACAAAATGCCGAAGGACGAGCGTGCAAGGGCGATCCTGAGCGCGCTTCGTCACTACACGCACCAGGCCCACCATGGGCAGAGCGACGGTGGAGAGACCGGATATTCGCGGGCGGATGCCCAACTCATCTTGACGTCGGTGGCCTCGTTCGTGGCTCATTCGAGGTCGGAGTGACGCAATGGCAGCAAGCTCGCCAGCAGACCACATCCGAAGGACGTCCATACGGTCGCATCGACGATCTCATACCCAGAGTTTTCAACCTCTCGTCAACCCGATATGCGCGTAGCATCGGGCCGTCGTTGGCGTCAAGTAAGGGAAATCAAGAGGAGACTCCAATTTTTAGCATAAACTCCTTCCAATCCGGCTTTTCTGGCTCATCCAGCCGTTTGAGAATTGCCTTTCGACAAGCATCCTGCGCTGATCGAATTAGCCCCTCGTCGCTATCGTCGAGCTTGTAATCACCATGTACGACACGGGACGCTCGATCATATGTGTCCCTTAGCGTTTTATAGTATACATTTCTGGACTCCAAGTCATGTCCTAGGTGTATCGCGCCTATTAGACTGATGCGAAATCTCATCTCACCAGAACCACCCTTGGCGTATAGGACCTCAAGAGCAATCCTCAGATCGATCAGTTGATCTTCGATGTCCGAGGAACGTTTGCTGTTTTTCCACCGGCGGATTGCCAAAGTCAGGTCTTCACGGCCTTCCAACTTCTCGACTATTTGGTTGGCATTCTCCATAGTTTCGGATGTCAAGCGGCGGTTGTGGATTACATCGGCGGCCCGGCCGCTTTCGTTATACGAGAGGATTAGTGGCGTGCACGTCGAATTCAGCAAGGTCATTGGAAGACTGTGTTCCGTCCACCAGTGCAATACGCTCACACTTATGTCGCACGCAAGAGAAAGCGCGTTGATCTGCATTTCCAATGTCGTTGATGGAGATGTGATGTCTTCGTTGAAGAAACGAAAATGGTTCGCATCGTCCGAAAGATCCAAAAAAACATCTTCCATCGTGTGGTCTACGAATAGTACTGCACCGTCGTTTGAGCGAACTCGCATTATGCCGGGGGCACTTGTGACTACTGTCGGGACGGATGATGCACGATGCAGCCGGATTGGATGCGCAGAATGTACCGATTCTTCGAGGGAGAGTTCTCGCAAAAGGAAGACCTGCGTATATTGTGCGGGTTCGCCCTGAAGCCAGGAACACAGAATGTCGATTGCTTGTTCCTCGCCGAGATATACTGCGGCCTTGATCAGTCCTAGGGCCAGCGTCTGTATTGTTGCAGGTTTCCTCTCGTGCCATCCCTCGGGAGGCCTGAAGGCGATCTCTTCAGATTCGGGGAATGTGAAACGGGCCAGAAGTGCCGCAAGCTCCGTCTGGAGTGCGGTCAACTCCTCATTCGGAGTGTCTATCGTCAATTCGGACGGTGTACATTCGTCGGAGCGCTCTAGGCTCGCTTGTCGCAACCGTTCCAGCGAAACCGTTTCGCCGCGCAGCCTATAGGCCGAGGCGTATACAGCGGCGTACAGAGATTGGAACATCAATTTCCTCAGTTTCTCGACGTCGTTTCGGGTAGGTGTTGACGGACTTCGGTGTGGGAGTTTCGAGCGTTGTAGCCGACATAGCCGATCCGGACGTGCCTGTCCCCCACGCTAAGATGGGGCTCGTAGTCCTCCACCGTCCGGGCCGGATACCCCAACTGTCGTTGCAAATCTTCCGGCGGGGGGCAAGTCGGCCGCCCCCGCAGCGCCCGCAATAAGCGCGTCCGGAGCCGCTCGCGCTTCTGGCGCGGGGCGAGGTCGAGCGAGTGGCCGAGGCCGTCCAGGGAGACCGCCAGGGCGACATTGCGTGACCCGCGGCTACGACCTGGAGCGGCTGCGGGCAGTCCGCGCGAAACGGGTGTTCCGCATGATGCATCGCGACCATCGCGGTACACCGCTGGCGGCGGTGCTGGCGCTGGTCGTCTCGATTTCCTGCGACGAGCTCCTAGCGCTGGTCGACCTACGCGCGGACGGGCTGGTGCGCATTGGTGCACCGAGCGGGGTGGCCCATGACGACAATCTCGCGGCCGGACGCGCTCTGTCGGGCGCGATCCGCGGCGGCGTGCCGGAGGCATCACTCCGCTGGCAATTCGAGGCCATGTTTCTTCATTATCGCCTCGACCGCTGCGTCACCCGAAGCAAGCTCGAATGAATGCAGGCTTCTGCCTTCCCCCAGGTGCAAGGAGCTGACGGCTTTAAAGAATTCGCCGTGGTTCAGCCATGGGTAACGTTGGCTTGCCAGGCTCTCCCAGGTCTCCGTTAGCGACCATTCCTGCAGTTCCGGGGCTGACGTAGGCACCCCGGCTGGCCCAGGTTTCAGCGCTGGAGCGATGTACCGCCCGTTCCTCGCCATCACCTGAGCGCCCATCAAGGAAATGAGCTGAGTCTGCAAGGAATCGCTGTCCCTGCTTCGGGGCGGCATAATGCCCGACCGGTGAGCCGCCACTTTGTTCCTCCATTGCCGTAGAGGACCTGCTTCGGCGATGGAGTCCCTGTACTCCCTTGCACGGCACTCAATCAGCTCCATGCCTTCTGTCGCGGAGACTAATTCGGCATAGTCCCCTCCTTGTTGCGCTAGCGTGTCGAGCAGGCTGACGCCGTCCATGAGGTTGAGCATGCTGATGCTGAACCAGTCGAACTTGGAGGCTAGCATCGCAAAATCGCCATTTACGTCGAAGTCCTGGCGATCGTGAATTCCTTGTGGCAGGCTCGCTTCGAGGCCCTTCACCTCCTCGTAAAGCGAACTCAAGCCCGTGCGAAGTACGGCAACGTTACGGACAAAGTCGCCGCAGCTTGCGAAGTGCGCAATCTTTCCCGGTAGCGAGTCTGCCCGGTCCAATACGGTGTATCCCAACTTTCTAATTGCCTCTTCCAGGGCCTCGGCCTCGGTGGCTCCTCTGGCAATTTCCTTCGACCCGGCGCCGGTATTCACGTGGACAATCCATTCCGATCGTCCTTGTCCCAACGCAATCTCTTCCCACGTCAAGGAATTCGGCGTCATTTGACTCTCCACTTCTCAAGTGCCTGCCCTATTCGCAAGGGGACTAGGTCTTCGTCGCTGTTTATGGTGCGCTCCACCCGACCTACGGACGCCAGGATATCGTCGAACCCAGGGGCTTCGCCGAAGATCATGGCCGTTATATTTGCATAGTCGCGACCGAGTGCGTCGATCATTGCGCCAGCGGGTGCGACGGCGAATGAGCCGGGCAGGGCAGAAGCGAGATCGTAGTCCGGACGGTCGAAAAACATTCGCGCGTGCCGCACGCAGTCTCCGCCAAGCCGGTGGTCCGTCAGCGCGGATTTGCCGATGTCCGAGTGGACCAGGCAATGCAGGTCGTAGTAGTGCCGCGACACGCGCTGTCCCTCTTGCCGGAGAACGCCGCGTCGTTCGTACCAGCGGCGCAGGCCGTGCGCGATGACGATCTTGTCCCAGAAAGTGCGCGCCGGATCGATGGTTGTTACGCTGCCGATCACCAAGTCGAGCTCCGCCGCTTCCTTGCCGACGTAGGGCTGGATATCGACGGGGCGGTTTGGATCGAGCGCGGACTTCGCACCGCATTCGATCCGCACCGCCGGGCGCACATAGGAGTCGTCGCGTGGCTCGGCCTCGGGATACCAAACCAGAAGTGTCTGTCCCTCTGGGTCGGTCTCGTCGATCTCCACTCGCCCCGCGCCGGCAGTGGCGTCGGCGAGCTGCGCTGCGAGAAACGTCCGGAGCCGACCCCTGACGTAAGCGCGACACGCATCGCGGATCGCGTCGAGCCTGGCCCGATGCTTCTTGTTCGAAAGCATCTCCAGGTCCTCGATCGCAGCCGGCGCGTCGAGGTCGTCGCGGAATACCGTGATGTCGATGTCCTCGGAGAAGCGCTGGATCAGACCGAAGGCCTTAGACAGGGAGGTGCCGCCCTTGAACAGAAGACGGGGATCGCTGGCGGGTCGTTCCCTATAGAGAGCGTTCAGGGTCCAGCACACCCAGAAGTCCTTTTCGATATGGCCGACCGGGGCGCCGAGCCGATTAGCGGCCGCGAGAAACAGGTCGAGGCGGTCGCGCGATGGCGCGGCGATGAGACGGCCGTATGCGTCGGCGGTCATCGCAGCGCCTCATCCGTGCTGGCGGTTGCAAGCAGGTCGCGCAGCAATTCTTGCATCCAGATCGGCAGGGCCGAGAACCCGGCCTGCAAATCGTCGCGGATCGTCTGCCCGTGCCGGGGATCGGCGAACAGGCGGCGCAACATTTCCCTAACGCGCAGGCGTTCGCTGTCTTGAGACAGCATGTCCTGCATCCAGTGCAGCGCCTGAACGACCCGCATGGCCGGCCGTCCGGCCCAATACAGGCGGCTGGGCGCCGCGAACCTGAAATGGATTTCCTGGCTGCCGAGTTTGATCGGCTTCAGCCGCGCGTCGACCAGAACTTCGATGCGCGCCGGCACGGCGGTGGTGAAGCCGAGTTCGTTCGCGGCGGTCATGCCGTCGATGACGGCGCGCGCCTGATCTCGGCGGGTGACGGCGCGGATGACGGCGCGGTAGTCGGGTACAGTCTCGCGCCCGGTCAAATCGTTCTTGCGCGGCCGATCATAAAGGCCGCGGTCGATGCGGCGAAGCTGACCCGCGGAGGCGAGGCGCTGCAAGGTCTTGTCGACGGCGGCGCGGACGCCGAGATCGGCAAAATCGCCGGGTGTCCAGACCTCATCCGGACAGGCCGCAACCCGGGCGAGCAGACGGGAGCGAAGACCGGTGTCTTGCGTCAGAGTTTCCATGTCCGAAATATGACACATGTTTCCGACAACGCAAGGGATGTCCGAGAAATCCTGCGGTCTTCCGACCACTAGGGGGCAGCCAGAGAATTACGGTCGACCGTGAGCGCGTCCGATGCGGGCGGCGTGGACGCGCAGTTCGCGCGCGACGACTTGGCGGGCCTTGCGGCCAACGACGACGGCTGGGACCGGCGGCGCTTCGAGGCGCGGCTGGCCTATGGCGTGCCGGCGTTCGGCGGGTACCTGACGGGGACGCCGGAGGTCGCGGTCGGACTCTTCGACACGGGTCGCGATTACGCGCTCGGCTGGCCGCTGATGCCGAAGCGCAGCGGCCCGCAGACCTTCGAGTTCAACCTCGTCGAGGTCATCACTCTCGTCCTCAAAGACGAGGACCGCGAACCCGAAACCGAATTCGTCGGCACCCACACGCTCCACGTCTGACCGCCATGGCCGGATCCCGACATTGAGGCCCCGCGAAATCATCGCGATCCTCACTTAATTCTGCTTCCGAGAGGTACGCCAGCGCGGCTCTCACAAGCGGTCCCGGCACTCCGACGTCCGGGCGACCACCGTACCCGTTCACGGATCCGGCGACCTTCCCCCGTTCTTCTCCGCCAGATCGCTCGCCAAGTCGGTCTCAGCCCGGACGACTTTCTCGCCCACCGCTGACCCCCGCCTCAGCGATTTACCAGATCCCGCCACACTGCGACCGCACCTGACCTCTTCCCCGTCGGAGTAGAGAGAAACCTTCTGGAGGCGGTTCCAGAGCGCCTGGAGGAGGGGTCTTTTCTGGCCTCTCTCCCTCCTGGTGGCCGCAGACCCGGGTGCGCCCTCTCCCTCGCGCCCTCGATAGCGGCCGGTCCGCCGTTCGCAGGCACCGGCGGAGCGTCCCATCCACGCGCTGCCAGCGCCGTTCCCTCCACGTTGCACTTTCTAATCCACGACGTGTGCTTTCGCCGAACCACCTTGACGACCACTGCCGTCGACGACGGCGCAGAGCATTGATCGTCGAAGCCGGAGTTCGTTCCCACGCCGCCCATCCGCCTGTCCCGCTCCGCTCAAATGCCGGGCATGAACGAGGAGGCCGGGTCGCTCGGGCGGGGGCGATCCCGGTGCCTTCCGGGCCGTGCACAGTTCCCTCTGGAGCGCATCCATGACCGAACCGCATACCATCTCCGCCGACTACACCCTCCGCCCGAGCGAGCTCGCCGAGACCCTCGCCGTCCTCGTTGAGGCCCGCCAACCCTGCATGGTCTGGGGCGGGCCGGGATGCGGAAAAAGCCAGGTCTCCAACCAGACCGCTGACCGCATCGCCTACACCTACCTCGACGTGCGCGGCCCGCTCCTCGATCCCGTGGACCTGCGCGGAATCCCCTGGCGCGACGAGCTCGGACGCACCCGCTGGGCGCCCCCCGCCTTCCTTCCCCCGACCGACAGCACCGACAAATTCCTCATCAACCTTGAGGAGCTTCCCTCCTCGGTGCCCATGGTCCAGATCGCCCTGTTCCAGCTCTGCCTCGAACGCAGGATCGGCGAGTACCAACTCCCGCCCGGCGCCGCGATCATCGCCTGCGGCAACCGGGAGCAGGACCGCTCGATCGTCCACCGCATGCCCGCCCCTCTGGCCAACCGCTTCGTGCATCTCGACATCCGCGTCCATCCCGACGACTGGTGCGCCTGGGCCGCCGGTGCCGGCATCGCGCCGCAGGTCCTGTTCTTCATCCAGATGCGGCCAGAGCTCTTGTACGACTTCCAACCGGACTCCGCCGACAACGCCTTCCCGACGCCCCGCAGCTGGGAGTTCGTCTCCAATATCGTCAACCAGCAGGCCGACCTCGATCCCGGTATCGAGCGCTCGCTGTTCCGCGGCACGGTGGGGGAGGGGGCCGCGGTCGATTTCGCGGCGTTCCTCAAGGTCTGGCGCGAACTGCCCCACCCCCGCGCGATCCTCGACGATCCCGAGAACGCCCCGATCCCGGACAACGAGAGCGCCCTGATCGCGCTCTGCGGCTCGCTCTACCGCCTCGCCACCGACGTGAACCTCGACGCGATCGTCACCTACGCCCAGCGCTTGCGGCGCGAGATCGGCGAGTTCCTGGTTGGCGCCTGCATCCGCAACCAGCCGCCGCTCCAGAACACCCCGGCCTACATCCGCTGGGCCGCGGTCCGCACCCAGTGAGGGACCCCGGCATGGTCTGGACCCTCACCCACCACCCGCCCGGCGACGCGCCCTCGAAGGACTACCGCGTCCAGGGCGACACGCTCGACGCGGCGATCGCCAAGCTCGCCCGCGCTCTCGGCGTGCCCGCATGGACCATCCGCCGCCCCAGCGAGGAGATCCCCGCATGAACCTCACCAACGACGCGATGCTCGTCGACCTCACCATCACCGCCTGGTCCGGCCGGCGCTACGACCGCGAGGCGAGCGACCACGTCGCGGCCGCGCACGACGCCTCGAGCTCGGCCGGCCGCTACAACAAGCTGCTTCTGCCCAAATCCGCCTTCGCCGCCCTCACCGCCGTCGTCAGCGAGGCGCGCAAGACCCATTACGCCCAGACGCTTCCCTGGGACGACAAGGGCGCCCGCCTCCTCACCGTCGCCAACTACGACCGCTACACCGAGCTCCTCGCCGCCATCCGCGAGCGCATGGTCCGCCAGCGAACCCGCTTCATCGAGGACTACGACACCAACGTCCACGAGGCCCGCCTGAATCTCGGCAAGCTGTTCCGCATCGAGGACTACCCCTCCAAGGAAGCGCTGATCGGCAAGTTCTCGATCCGCTACCGCATCGCCCCGGTTCCCGACGCCGACCACTTCATGGCGCGCCTCGCCTCCGACGACACCGACCGCGTCAAGCGCGACATCGAGGCGCACAACGCCGAGCGCCTGAACCAGGCCATCACCGATCTCTACCGCCGCCTCGCCGAGGCCGTGGACCGCGTCTCCGAGCGTCTCCGCAACGACGACGAGGGCAAACCGCTCGTCTTCCGCGATTCCATGATCGAGAACATCCGCGAGCTGGTCGACATCGTTCCCCGCCTCAACATCTTCGACGATCACGGACTGGCCGCGCTCTGCGAGCAGGTCAAGCGCAAGATCGCCAGCGCCGATCCGGCCTCCCTCCGCCCGTCACCCGCCTTCGATCCCGAGCTCCGCCAGCGCGTCAAGCGGGACGCCGACGATCTCGCCCAGCAGTTCGCGGGGTATTTCGGGTCGGTCGGCGCGGCAGAGAAGGACGTCGCCTGATGCCGACCCGCGCCGGACGGGAATCCGCCACCCGAATCAGCGATTGCGTCATCGAGCTCCTGAAGGACCAGCCCTTCTTCGGCAGCCTCGCGCTCCGCCTCCCCATCAGGTCCGATGCTTCACGCGAAACGCTCGCGAGCGACGGCAAGGAGATCCGCTACTCCCCGGGCTGGATCGCGACGACCGACGCGCATCTCATCAAGACGGCGATCGCCCGCGTCGTCCTCGCCTGCGCGCTGAAGCATCACACCCGCCGCGCGGACCGCGATCCCGAGCGCTGGCAGCGTGCTTCGCAGCTCGTCACCCACCACCTGCTCGAAGACGCCGGGTTCATCCTGCCGCCCGACGCCGAGGCCTGGCCGGACCTCAGCGCCGAGGAAGCCTACGACCGCCTCCCGGAACCCGAACAGGAGGACAGCCCCGAACAGCCGTCCCCTTCCGGCTCCTCCCCGCAACCCGCCGACGGCGGCGTCGGCGGAGAGCAGGATGAGGACGACCGGCCTTCCTCCGGCACCCTCGACGGCAGCGACCCCGACCACCCCTCCGACGACAGCTCGGACGGCGATTCCGACCCGGACCATAGCGACCCGCCCAGCACCGACCCTTCCGGGACCGGCGAAATCATGGACGCCGCCCCCGACGCGGACATGTCGGACAACGCGGACGCTCCCGACTTCACGCAGGAGGAGCAGGACTGGGACGAGGCCATGCACCAGGCCCTCAACCTGGCCCGGGCGCAGGGCAACGCCCCCGGCGCGATCGCCGAGACCGTCGAGGCCGCGCACCGCAGCACGCTCGACTGGCGCCCGCTCCTTCGGCGCTACATGACCGACACCGCGAAGCGCGACTACAGCTGGTCCGTCCCCAACCGCCGCTTCATCGATTCCGGCCTCTATCTGCCCTCGATCCGCTCCGAGGGCATGGAGGCCATCGCCGTCATCGTCGACAGCTCCCGCTCCGTCGACCGCGACACCCTCGGGGTCTTTTGGTCCCACATCCGCCACGTCGCGGCCGAGATCGAGCCCGGGCGCGTGATCGTGCTGCAGGTCGACGCCGAGCTGCAGGACGAGCGGCACTACCACCCGCACGAGCTCCCGCTCCGGATCGACGTCAAGGGGCGCTATGGCACCGACTTTCGACCCGGGTTCGCCCGCCTCGCCGAGCAGGGCATCCGGCCCGCCGTCTGCCTCTATTTCACCGACATGGAGTGCGACAACTACCCCGAAACGCGGCCGGACTTTCCCGTCCTCTGGTGCAATTTCGGGCGGCCGCCTTCCGATCGAAACCGCCCGCCCTGGGGCGAACTCATCCAGATCTCCGCTCCGACGACCCGATAAACGGAGGCCCGCCATGCCGCAGGTCATCGAAACCATCGTCTACGCAATCGACGAGCTCTCCGAGTCCGCCAAGGACACCGCCCGCGCCTGGTACCGGCAGCACTGCATGGACCACGACTGGTACGACTTCGTCTACGAGGACTTCGAGATCATCTGCAAGATCCTCGGCATCACGCTCGCGACGACCCCCGTGCGCCTCTACGGCGGCGGAACCCGCGACAAGCCGCACGTGAATTTTTCCGGCTTCTGGAATCAGGGTGACGGCGCGAGCTTCGCCGGCCGGTACAGCTACACCCGGGGCGCCGCCAAGGCCATCCGCGCCCATGCTCCCAAGGACACGGAGTTGCACCGCATCGCGGATGAGTTCCAGGCGGTCCAGAGACGCAATTTCTACCAGTTACACAGCACTATCCGGCAGCAGGGCCGCTACTGCCATGAATACACCATGAAGATCGAGATCGAGCGCGACAGTCCGACCTGGCAGCCCATCACCGAAGGTGCCGAGGACATCGTGATCGAGGCGCTGCGCGACCTCGCGCGCTGGCTCTACCGCCAGCTCCGCTCGGAATACGAGTACCAGACTTCCGACCAGATCATTGACGAGGTCATCCGGATCAACGAGTGGACCTTCACCGCGGACGGCGAACGATTCGGCTGACGCTCGCCCGCATCCTCCCAAAACCGCCCTTCACCCACCCCCACTGGAGCGTGACATGATCACCCTCGCCAAATGCCAGTCCTGCAACTGGACCGGCCCCGCCGATCTCTGCGGGCCGCTCAAGAACGCCTGGGAGCGCGTCCGGCCCGGCGACGTCATGCCGGCCGGCGAATGCCCGGTGTGCAACGCCTCGGCGATGATCGTCGAAGACGACGAGGGCCCCTCCGTCAAGATCGTCACCCGGACCGATCCCGCCCTGGCAACCCATATCGAAAGCAAGGCGTCCGCCCGCACGCTCGCCGACTTGATGAGGTTCGCCCGGCCCGATCGACACTTCTTCGTGCAGCTCGTCGACGACCGCGGCTACCGCGTGGGCGTCACACGCCCCTTCCCGGAAACCCCCACCGGCCCCGACGGCTATCTGCGTCTGATCGCCTCGTGACCGCACACCAGGCGCCCACCCCTCCGACCCCGCCGCGTCGGCCCGCCGCCTCCATTGCAATCCCGAGCCCCTGCCAGGACCTCATCGACCGCGGCGCGCTCGTCGCCATCAATCACTCGGGCGGCAAGGATTCGCAAGCAATGACGATTCAGCTGGCGCGACAGGTCCCCATCAACCAGCTCGTCGCCGTTCACGCTCCGCTTGCTGAAGTCGAATGGCCGGGAACTCTCCGCCACATAGAGACAACCCTGCCCGCCGGGATCCCGCTCATCCTCGCCCACATCGCCTCCGGAGAAACCCTGCTCGACCGGATCGAGCGCCGCGGCCGATTTCCTGACCGGCGCCGTCGGTACTGCACATCGGATTTCAAGAGAACGCCAATCGAACGCGAACTTCGGCGATACCTTAAGGCGAACCCGTGCTTCGGGGGCCGCATCGTCAACGCCATGGGGATCCGCCGCGACGAAAGCCCCGACCGCGCCAAGCGCGACCCGTGGCAATTCAACCACCGCAATTCCAGGGCCGGCCGGCAGTGGTACGACTGGCTCCCCATCTTCGACCACGACGAAACGCAGGTCTTCCGCACCATCCGCGCGGCCGGCCAGACCCCGCACCCGGTCTACGGCCTCGGCCTCAGCAGGTGCAGCTGCTCGTTCTGCATCTTCGGATCCCGCGCCGATCTCGCCACGGCCGCCCGCCTCCGCCCGGACCTCTACCGGCGCTACGTCCGGCTGGAACGCAAGCTCGGGCACTCCCTCTCCCCCTCCCGGCAATCCCTGCCCGAAATCACGGGGATCCAGCCCGAAAGGGCATCTCATCCCGCCCGCGCGACCGACTGCCACCGACAGAACCGAAACCGCTCACAACCCAGCAAACCCCGCCTGAACATTTGACGCTCCCGGAGACGGGACGGCCTGGACGGCCTTGAACTGAGCCTCTGATTTTCTTACGTTTCATTTATCGATCAAAGAAGGTTACGACCGTGGCAAGGACAGCAACCCTGTCGTCCAAGTTCCAGATCTCCATCCCGAAAGCGGTGCGAACGGCCCAGCAGTGGGAAGCCGGGCAGATCTTCGCCTTCATCCCCAAGGGAACCGGCGTCCTCCTCGTTCCGGTCCCGGATCGCGACGCGCTCGCCGGCATCGCCGAGGGCGCCGCGACGGACGGCTACCGCGATCGCTCTGATCGCCTCTGATGCGCCTGGTCGACAGTTCGGCCTGGATCGAGTGGCTGATCGGCTCGCCCGTGGGAGAGACCGTTGCGGAGCGCCTTCCGGAACAGTCTGCCTGGCTGGTTCCGACCATGGTCCAGCTCGAGCTCGCGAAGTGGCTCACCCGGGAGCGTGGCGAGGACGTGGCCGATCGGGTGATGGCTTTCACTCAAGTCTGCAGCGTCGCCCCCCTGGACACGGAGATCGCTCTCGCCGCCGCCGAGGCCTGCCGCACGCACGGCCTCGCAACCGCGGACGCCATCGTCTTCGCCACCGCCCGCGCACATGACGCCGACTTGCTGACCTGCGATCGCCACTTCGAAGGCCTCCCCGGCGTGATCCTCATTCCCAAGACCTGAGCCGGCACCGTTTCCCCTTCCACCTAGCCGGCAGCCGACCCACCCCGCCCCAACATTCTCCCGTGGCGGACACCTTCGGATAGATACAGCGGAGCACCAAACCCGAGCATCGACGCTTCACCTTGCGGATACCGGGAGCAGAGGAGGGGGCCGGCGGGGTCTCGGTCGCCTCGGCGGGTATCGAAGCCTGTCGCGGCTCTTCCCACCCGCAAGGAGACGCCCATGGCCCCCGCCCACGCCCAGCCCGCAACGGCTGTGCAGCTCATCGCCCTCCACAAGCTCTCGCTCTCGGAAGAGAACGTCCGCAAGACCGACCCCGGCCTCCAGGCCGCGGCCGAGCTGAAGGCCAACATCGCCGCGCTCGGCGTTCTCTCCAACCTCGTCGTCCAGGCGATCGACACCACCTCCGATCTCTACGTCGTCATCGCCGGCGGACGCCGCTACAAGGCGCTCGTCGACCTTGCCGAGGAAGGCCAGGTCCCGCCCCACATGCCGGTGCCGTGCCGCGTCGTCCCGGCGGACGCCTCGCCGAAAGAAATCTCGCTTGCCGAGAACGTCCTCCGCGCCGCCATGCACCCGGTCGACCAGGTCGAGGCCTTTGCCGCCCTGGCCGATGCCGGCGCCACCGTTTCCGCCATCGCGGCCCGCTTCGGCGTCGCCGAGCGCACCGTCGAGCAGCGCCTCCGCCTCGGCAACGTCGCGCCCGAGCTGCTCGCCGCCTACCGCGACGACCGGATCGACCTCGAATGCCTGAAGGCCTTCGCGGTCACCACCGACGCGGCCCGCCAGCTCGCGGTCTGGGCCCAGGTCTCCGAGCAGGGCTACCGCCCGAGCGCATGGCACATCAAGCGCCTCCTGACCGAAACCCGCGTGCCCGGCAACGCCGCCGTCGCCCGCTTCGTCGGCGCCGACGCCTACGAGGCCGCCGGCGGCGCGCTCGACCGCGATCTCTTCGCCGACGAGCACGACGCCGGCGTCTGGTTCGAGGATCCCCGGCTGCTCGACAAGCTCGCGCAGAAGCACCTGCAGGAGATCGCGCTGCCGCTCGCCCAGGAGTGGAAGTGGGCCGAGGCGCGCCTCGAGGTCGACTGGAACACCACCGCCCGGTTCGGCCGCGTCCACGCCGTTCCCGCCGAGCTCACCCCCGACGAGACCGCGGAGCGCGACCGCCTCCTCACCCGCCAGGACGAGCTCGGCAACCTCGACGAGGAGGACTGGACCGACGAACTGGTCGTCGAAGCCGAGGAGATCGAGCAACGGCTCGCCCGGATGCAGGAAGAGGTCGACTCCCGCGCCGTCTACGCCGACGCCGACAAGGCGATCTCGGGGTGCATCGTCACCATCGACCACGCCGGCGAGGTGCAGATCATCGCCGGACTCGTCCGCCCCGACGACATTCCCGCCAAGCAGGACGATGCGGACTCCAGCGCCGGCAACGCGCACGCGCCCGCCGCCGGCAACGCCGCTACCGTCGCCGCGCCGCGCCTCACCACCCCCGAGCGCAGCCCCGACCCGGCCGCCCAGGCCCGCAAGGAGGCCGGTGTCGGGATCGGGCTCGCCGACGACATGCGCGCAATCCGCACGACGACCGTCAAGGCCCGCCTCTCGACCGACTTCGCGGCCGCGTTCGACCTCTTCGTCTTCCAGGCCGCCCGCTCCGTCTTCACCCCCGGATACCGCGCGACCGCCCTCGAGATCGCCGTCCGCGAAACCGCCGACCGGCCGCATCTCCGGACGAACGACGACAGCTTCGGAGACCACAGCCCGGCCGAAGCCATCCTGGCGGACCGCTCCCATCTCCGCCTCGACTGGCTGACCGCCGAGGACGACGGCGAGGCCTTCGCGCTCTTCCGCGCCCTGCCGCTCGACGCCAAGCAGGACCTCTTCGCGGCCTGCATCGCCCGCACGGTCAAGGGGCAGCTCGCCTTCGAGCACGCGGCCCGCCCCGAGCTCGAAGCGACCGTTGCCCGCCTCGACATCGACTTCGCGGCCGAGATCCGGCCCAGCGAAGAGATGTTCTGGTCGCGCATCAAGAAGTCCCAGATGCTCGACATCGCCCGCGCCACCCTCGGCAAGGACTGGGCCGCATCGCACGGCAAGGACAAGAAGGCCGTCCTCGCCCAGGCGATGCACCGCGCGTTCGGCGCCTCGGACGACCTGCCCGCGGGCGTCACCCAGGAGGGCCGCGCCGCCGCCCTCGCCTGGACCATGCCGGGCTTCGCCGCGTTCGACGCGGCATCCTCGGCCAACGGCGACACCGCGCCCGCGGATCCGCAACCCGCCAACGGGCCCGCCGACACCGCCCCCGCGGACGCCGGCGCCGACGACGGCACCTCCGCAGCCGCCGACACCGGGAACGACGCTACCGACACCGCGAACGGTCACTTCGTCGTCGACCCGGGCTCCGTTCCCCCGGCCGAGGAAACCGCGCCTTCAATTTCCGACGCCATCGACGCGATGAACGCGGTTCCCACCGCCGACGGCGGACCGCGCGTCATCGTCCACCACGTCGGCGCCGCCAACGGCCACGCGGACATGGACGACGCACTCGAAATCCCCGAGTTCCTGCGCCGCACCTGACCCCGCCCCATCCCCCTGCGCCCCGCGACGATCCCGCCGCGGGGCGCATCCCTTTTCCGCAGCAACGGGAGAGCCCGATGCAACCCGAACCCGCGTACCCGCCCAGCATCCGCGCCCGCGTCCATGACGCCGCGATCGATCGCGTGAGCCGCTTCTTCAACGCAACCCTCGACGACATCTTCGTCGAGCTGCTGCAGAACGCCCGCCGCGCCAGCGCCACGCAGGTCACCGTATCCGCCACCCTCATCTCCCCCGACCGCTGGTCCGTCACCGTCACCGACGACGGCGCCGGCATCCCCGATCCCGCCGTCATTCTTTCCTTCGGCGAGAGCGCCTGGACCACCCAAAGCGCGTCGCTGGAAGACCCCGCGGGCATGGGCTTCTACGCCCTCGCGAAGCACGGATGCACGATCGCATCCCGCCCGATCGACGCCGCCCCCGCTCCCGCGTGGCACGCCCGGATCTCCCCCGACGCCTTCCTCGGCAAGGCCATTGCGCCGGTGCTGCCCGACGACACCGCCCCGTCCCCTCACGGCACCGCCATCGCGTTCGTCACCGAGCACAACCCGGACCGCATCGAGTCCTCGCTCGCCGCGGCTGCGCGCCACTATCCCCTCCCGGTCCTCTTCAACGGCCGGAAGATGGACTTCTCGTACTTCCTGGACCGCGCCGTCCACAGCGAGGCCTGGGCCGGCCTCACCTTCGGCGTCTACCGCGACCGGTACCGCGCCTACGACGACCCCGACGTCAACTTCCACGGACTCACCTTCAGCGCCGGCCTCCCGACCGTCGAGTGCATCGACGGCGGCGTCTGGTCGGTCCGCACCGACATCCGTGCATGCCCGGAGATCGAGCTGGTGCTTCCCGCCCGCAAGGAGCCCGTCGTCAACGACTTCCTGCACCGCATGCGCGAGGAGGCCCTCCTCGCCATCTACCGGGCGATCGCCGCCCACGAGCCAGCCCCACGCCTTTCTTACGGTCACCACAAGCGGGCCGCCGACGCCGGCATCGTCATCCAGCAGCCCCCGCCGGCACTCGAGCCCTGGCGCCCGCCCGTCGCCGACATCGAGCACTGGCATGCGCCGCCCGGCTGGGACGCGCCCCGGCCCAGCGCCCTTCTGATGACGGCCGAGCCCGAGACCCATCACGGCCAGGCGATCTGGCGCGCCGCCGAAAGGGCAGGGGTCTCGCAACGGCTGTTCGCCCCCGACCGCCGTCTCGAGGGCTATCCCTGGTACGACGCCATGCCGCGGATCACCGACTTCTCCATCGACGTCACCCACGGCGGGCGCACGCATACCGTCGTCGAGCCCATGGCGGACGAGCCCGCGCCCACGGAGCCGTCCGCCCCCACCGCGCCCTTCAAGTTCGACGCCCGCCCGGACGCCATCGCGATCCGGCTCCACATCGCCGAGTCCGCCGGCCGGGCGCGCCATCTTCAGATCCCCGCCGACGTCCTGTTCATGAACGACGAGGATTGCTACGTCACCGAGATCGACCCCCTCGTCACTGCCGCCAGCGACATCGACGCGGACGAGCTCGCCGCGCTCATTCACCGCGCCTTCTTCACCCCGTCCGACGACGCGGACGCCGACAGCCACGAGACCCAGAAGAGCCGCTTCGACGAAGAGGCCATGCGCATCGCGCTTACCCTCCTCGCCTCGGAGGACGAAGGGCTCAGGCACGTCATCGCGCAGGCCATCTGGCGCGAAGTGCTCTGGGTCATGCCGCGCGACCGCAGGGTCGACATCGCCGTCGCCGACGGCAAGGTCACGGTTTCTCTCGGACCCGCGCCCCAAGCCGCCGAGGCGCCGGCATGACCTGGTACGACATCGACCTGCTCTACGACCTCGTTTACGGCGCGAACGTCACCGTCGAGGCGGACAGCGTGGAGGAAGCCTGCCGCCTCGCCATCGAGAAGGCCGATGCCACGGAGGCGTGGAAGAGCACCGACCACGCCTCCGACGCCTATGTCCACGAGATCCTCGCCACCGACCGTCCGGAGCCGCCCTACGGCGACGCCGCGCCCGTGCCGGTCCCGGACGCCTACACGCGCGACGGACCCCCGCCCACGATTACCCTTCACGGCGAACCGCCGCCAGGCTCCGTCGAAGTCTCGGGCGGCACGGTCCGGCTCCGTTTCGTGCACCCGCGGTTCGCGGTCACCAGCGAGCTGACGGATCCGCCTCCGCCGCCCGGCGCCAAACCCATCGTCACCGTCGCCAGACGTCCCGACGGAAGCCCCGACGTCTCGGTTTCGGGCGCCGCCGCCCACGTCCGCATTGTCGGCTGGGACGACCCCGGTCCGGGATCCACCCCCAGCTGACGCCGCGCCGCCGAGGGGAGCGCCGCGCTTCCCCTGGCGCGTCCTTGGCCTCCGCCAGCCGCCCCCTTCCACCCACCAACTACCCGGTCAGGATCCCCATGACCCTGCACGACAATCCCGACGCCGCGCCCGACATGCCGCTCTTCATGGCCACGCTTCCAGCCGTGGAACTCGCACCTGTAACCGCCCCGCGCTCCCTCCGCGCGGTCATCCTCGACTCCGGCGACAAGAATCTCGACGACGAGGACCTGCTCGCCCTCCTCCTTTCAGGAATCGAGCCGCCCGACACCGCGCAGCGCATCGCGTCCCGGCTGCTCGCCGCCTTCCGCACGGCGTCGCGCACCCTCGCAACCCCTCCCGACCGCCTCCGCCGCATCGCCGGTATCGGCGCGGCCCACGCCGCCCTCCTCAAGACCGCCGAAGCCCTCGCGACCCGCCATGCGCGAGCCTCGCTACCCGCCACGATCGACCCCGTCCTCAACGACTACAACCGCGTTCTCGCCTACTGCCGCACCCTCGCCGGGCATCGTCCGATCGAGGAACTCCACGTCTTCTATCTCGACACCAAGAACCGCCTCCTCCTCGACGAGAGGCACCAGCACGGCTCGGTCAACCACACACCGCTGTATCCCCGCGAAGTCTGCATCCGCGCACTCGACACCGGCGCCACGGCCATCATCGTCTTCCACAACCACCCTTCCGGCGACCCGAGCCCGTCACGCGCCGATATCGAGATGACCAATCGGCTGCGCGATACCCTCAAGCACATCGGCGTCACCCTGCACGATCATCTGATCGTCACCGCCTCCGACTCCTTCAGCTTCCGCCACAAGGG
Organism: Defluviicoccus sp.; assembly: GCA_028820505.1. GTDB lineage: Bacteria > Pseudomonadota > Alphaproteobacteria > MPNO01 > MPNO01 > MPNO01. The sequence continues at coordinate 9,572 of JAPPIT010000113.1, read as the reverse complement.
CCTGCTCTGACCGCGGGCTCTCGGCAGAGCGCCTCGAAAAGACGACGGGCGGCGGAATTCGAGCGGCCCGGCCGGGCGGAGATCCCGCGCCGGCGCAACCCCTGACGCTTCCGCTTCCCATCACCGGAGCCCGCGATGCTCGATTCCCTCCCGTCCCGGGACACGCTCCCGCTCGTCCCGACCTCCTCGGCAGGCGTCCCCAACCGGCACAACACCGCCACCGCGGCCGCCGCCATCGTCGCCGCCGCCCAGACCCTGCTCCCCGCCCTCGAAGCCGGCCGCAAGCTCGAACCCGCCTTCATTCGCGGCGCGATGACCACGGCCTTCGGCGCCGACGACACCGAAGGCGCCTGGTCCTGGAAGGACGCGTACGAAGCGTCCGAGACCGCGCTCGTCCTGTTCCTCCGGCGCTACGGGCGCGCGATGCGCCGCGATGCCGAGCGCCAGGCCGACGGTCCCCGGACCATGCTGGACATGCTGACCGACCTGGCCGCGCTCGAGCCCTCCCAGACGCGGCGCTCCGAGGACCAGCTCCGCCTGCAGCAGTTCTCGACACCGCTCCCGCTCGCCTACGCCGCGCTGCAGGCCGCCGCGATCCGCCCCGGCGACGTCGTGCTCGAACCCTCCGCCGGCACCGGCATGTTGGCGATCATGGCGCTCTGCGCCCTCGGCCCCGACCGCGCCAGCGACCTGCACCTCAACGAGATCGCGGACGTGCGGTCCCGCCTGCTCGCCGCGCTCTTCCCGGCATCGCCCCGCACCGCCCACGACGCCGAAACCATCGCCGACCGCCTGCCGGACCTCCGGCCCACCGTCGTCCTGATGAACCCTCCCTTCTCGGCCAGCCCCGGCATCTCCCGCACGCGACGCGGCACCGACCTGCGGCACATCCGGTCCGCCGCATCCATGCTGCCTCCGGGCGGCCGCCTGCTGACGATTTCGTCCGCCCACTGTTCGCCGGCATCCGACGCCTGGGCCGAGGCGTTCCGCACCCTCGACCCGCCGCTCCACCCGATCTTCACCAGCGCCATCGACGGCCGCGCCTATGCCCGCCGCGGCACCGGCTTCGAAACCCGCCTCACCGTGCTCGACCGCGCCCGCGATCCCGCCGCCGTCCCGCCCATCGACGCGGCCGCCCGGGCCGACGACGCCCACGCCCTGCTAGACGCGATCCGCGCCGCCGTCCCCGCCCGCCTGCCGGTCGAAGGAGCCGCTCCGCGGGATCTCTTCGGGCACGCGCCGTCCAAGACGCCCGCACCGACTCGCGCCCCTGGCCCCTCCATTACGCCACAGACCGGTGCCGCGAAGGACAGATGGGACACCGTCACCGAGCTCGACTACACCGCGTCGGAGACACCCACGTCCGCGCAGGACTCCTCCGACAGCGGTCCGTACCAGGCATGGCGCCCCGGAGCGGTCCTCGTCGCCGACGCCGAGCCCCACCCGACACCGCTCGTCCAGTCCGCCGCCATGGCGGCCGTGCCCCATCCCGCGCCCTCCTATCGGCCGCTCCTCCCCGACCGCGTCCTCCCCGAGGCCATGCTGTCAGACGCCCAGCTCGAGAGCGTCGTCCTCGCGGGCCAGGCGCACCAGCGCCATCTCCCCGCGCTCTACCGCATCGGCGCCGGATGGGAGACCGTGCAACGCTGCGACCTTGCCGACGATGAGGCGCACCAGGAGAACGACGACCCCCAGCCGCCGGCCGACGAGACCGCCGACGGCGAGAAGCTGTCCCAGCCCACCCGCTTCCGCCGCGGCTGGATGCTCGGCGACGGCACCGGATGCGGCAAGGGCCGGCAGGTCGCCGCCATCGTCCTCGACCAGTGGCTGCGCGGCCGCCGGCGCGCGCTGTGGCTGTCCCACTCCGACAAGCTGATCGAGGACGCCAGGCGCGACTGGACCGCCCTCGGCGGCCGGCCCGAGGACATCGTGCCGATCTCGAAATTCCGCCAGGGCGCGCCCATCCCGCACGCCGAGGCGATCCTGTTTTCGACCTACGCGACCCTGCGTTCACCCGCCCGCGAAGGGAAGATCTCCCGCCTCGAACAGATCGTCGCGTGGCTCGCACACGGAAGCGACGAAGACGCGCGCCATAGCTTCGAGGGCGTCGTGATCTTCGACGAGGCGCACGCCATGGCCAACGCCGCCGGCGGGACCGGCTCGCGCGGGGCGGTCAAGCCGTCGCAGCAGGGAAGGGCGGGGCTTCGCCTCCAGGCCGCGCTGCCCGACGCCCGCATCGTCTATGTCAGCGCCACCGGCGCATCCACCCTGCAGGGGCTCGCCTATGCCACCCGGCTCGGTCTCTGGGCCACGATCGACACGCCGTTCGAGGACCGCGTCGCGTTCGTGCAGCAGATGGAGGCCGGCGGGGTCGCCGCGATGGAAGTCGTCGCGCGCGATCTCAAGGCGCTCGGTCTCTACCAGGCCCGGGTCCTCTCCTACGACGGCATCGAAGTCGACATCCTCGAACACACGCTCACGCCGGAACAGCGCCGCATCTACGACGCCTACGCCAACGCCTTCAAGATCATCCACGCCAACATCCAGGAAGCGCTGAAGGCCACCGGCATCGTGGACGACGAGGGGACGCGGAACCGCAACGCCAAGTCCGCCGCCATGTCCGCCTTCGAGGGCGCGAAGCAGCGCTTCTTCGGGCACCTGCTCACCTCGATGAAGTGCCCGTCCACCCTCCGCGCGATCGAGAACGACCTGGAGAACGGGCGGTCCGCCGTCATCCAGCTGGTTTCCACCGGCGAGGCCCTCATGGAGCGCCGGATCGCCACCATCCCCGCCGCCGAATGGGACGATCTCTCGATCGACCTAACGCCCCGCGAATACGTCCTCGACTTCCTCGCCAACGCCTTCCCCGTTCAGCTCCAGGAGACCTTCGAGGACGACGAGGGCAACCTCTTCGCCCGACCGGTGTTCGACGAGGACGGCAACCCGGTGCTGTGCCAGGAAGCGATCGCAAGACGCGACGCCCTGATCCAGAAGCTCGCGGCCCTGCCGCCCGTCCAGTCCGCCCTCGACCAGATCGTGCACCGGTTCGGGCACGACACCGTCGCCGAAGTCACCGGCCGCTCGCGGCGCGTTCTCCGCATCGTCGACGCAAGCGGTGACCGCCTCGCGCTCCGCTCCCGGCCCCCGTCCGCCAATCTCGCCGAGACCGCCGCGTTCATGGACGGCACCAAGCGGATCCTCGTCTTCTCCATGGCCGGCGGTACCGGGCGCAGCTACCATGCCGATCTCGGCTGCGGCAACACCGAACGCCGCATCCACTACCTGCTCGAGCCCGGCTGGCGCGCCGACCAGGCCATCCAAGGGCTCGGCCGCACCCACCGCACGCACCAGGCTTCCGCGCCCCTCTTCAGGCCCGTCGCGACCGACGTCAAGGGCGAGCGGCGCTTCATCGCCACCATCGCGCGACGTCTCGACTCTCTCGGCGCCATCACGCGCGGCCAGCGCGACAGCCAGACCGCCATGGGCGGCGAGGACACCGCTCTGTTCCGCGAGAGCGACAACCTCGAAAGCGACTACGCGAAGGCCGCTCTTCTGCAGTTCTACCGTGCCCTCCATCGCGGCAGCATCGAAGCCTGGTCCACCCTCCGCTTCCAGGAGGCCACCGGCCTCAGCCTCACCTACGAAGGCTCGCTCAAGGAAAACCTGCCGCCAATGCCGCAGTTCCTCAACCGCCTGCTCGCGCTCCCCATCGACGAACAGAACGAACTGTTCGCCGCCCTCGAGCAGCGTATCGAAGCCAACATCGCATCCGCCATTGAAGCCGGAACGTTCAACCTGGGCGTCGAGAGCATCCACGCCGAGTCGCTCACCATCGCCGAACGGGAGACCGTCTTCGTGCACCCCGCCACCCGCTCCGAGACGGAGATCGCCGAGATCGTTCGCCGCGACCGTCTCGCCCCGCTTCTGGCAGACGACGCAATCGGGCTGCACCGTTTCCACTCCAAGGAAGACCCCGAGCTGGTCGTCAACGCACGCTCGAACCGCGCCGCCATCGTTCTTCCCGCCCCGGTTCGCATCCTCGACAACGGCGACATACAGCAACGGTACCGGCTGATGCGTCCGAACGACCGCGAAACGATCGACTCCAAGGCGCTCGCCGCATCGCACTGGGAACGCACCCCCGAGCCCGCATGGCGCCGGCTCTGGAACGACGAGATCGCGTCGCTCCCGAGCCACACCGAATCCCGCTTCTGGATCGTTGCCGGCCTCCTCCTTCCGATCTGGGACCGGCTGCCCGACGAGGACCTCCGCGTCCGCAGGCTCACCACCGACGACGGCGAGCAGCTGATCGGCCGAATCCTCATCGCCAAGGAAGTCCGCGACGTGCGCGCCGCGTTCGGCCTCCACGGCGGCCCCGCGCTCTCTCCCGAGGAGTTGCACGACGAGATCATGGCCCGAGGCCAGACCGTCCGGCTCGCCAACGGCTGGAAGCTCGCCAGGCGCCGGCACATGAACGCCGAACGCCTCGAGATCGAAGGCCCCACCGACCGCGAGATCGACGCCCTCAAGCGCGCCGGCTGCGTCACCGAGATCGTCGCCTGGCGCACCCGCGTCTTCGCCCCCGGCACCGACGTCCTTCAGCGCGTCATCCGACACTGGCCGGTCGCCGACGCCTGACCCGGCCTCCGCCATCGCTGCCGCAACCGACCCCCGAGGAACGCACCATGTCACAGTCCCACGAGCTCCCCGACGATCCGGTCTACGCCTTCTGCCCCGCCTACGATTTCGAGGACCAGGTCCAGCAGATACGCATCGTCTTCGAGGACATGCCCGGCTACGTCCCCACCGCAATGGTCGCCCTCACCATCGAGGACGCCGAGAACATCTGCGACAAGCTCAACCGCCGCTTGGGCCTCGACCGCGAACAGTGGAGCGCCCTCGTCGCCCGTTCCATGGCCGATCCCGACACCCCCTCCGCCGTCCACTGACGCCCTCGCGGCCCCGCCGCCCAAACCCTCGCGCTCACTGGCTACCGCTCTCACCCTTCCCGTCAACGCCGCTCGACGCCGAAAGTCATGGCGAGCCCGGAAGGGGGCGACCGCGGCCGGCCTCCGGCCCGAGTCGTCCCGTCCCCCATATCCGCCAGGAACCACGCCATGGCCACGCAGGATTTCACCGCTGTCTTCGGCCCCGTCGTCGTCGCCTACACGCGGGCGCGAGCCATCGACGACGGCTTCCTCGTCGACGTCTCCGAAACCGCGCGCGAAGCCGGCTTCAAGATCCCCGTCGCCGTCACGCGCACGGTCTGGAACCGCCTGGTCGCCTTACCTGAAGGCTACCGCGGCTTCCAGGACGAGAGCGGCCGCCTGTGGGACCTCCTCTGGATGGCGGGCCACTACACCCGCCGCGCCTCCGACCGCGACCGCGTGAGAATGTGCGTCCTGGTGCGCGACATCCGCAAGGACCTGCGCGACAGCAACCGGGCGCCCCGCAAGCACTTCCCCATCGTCGCCCTCACCGCCGGCGACGCGGGCGAGCCCGTCATCACCATCATGTTTCCGGAGGACGACTGAGCGCGGTCAGCCCTCCGCCGATCACCCGCACCACGCACCCCGAGGACAGCGATGCAGACCCCCAACCCGCGACAGATGCTCGAGATCGCCCGCCGCGTCCACGAGACCTTCGACCTGCCGAAGCGCTGGCACCAGGGAGGCTGGGGACGCGACGACGACGGCGACACCATCGAATTCGACGGAAGCTTCCTCGTCGTCGACGACCAGGACGTGCGTCATCCGCCAGCCTTCCGCAACGCCACGCCCGACAGCCCCCGCTGCTTCTGCCTCGGCGCCGCGATCCGGATCCACACCGGCAACGCACCTGACGGTGCTAACTATCTGAAAACAGCGTCGTTTTCTCTCCCGAACCGAGTTGCAGACGGACGGAACGGTCACCGTTTCCTTCCCGGCTGCAACCGCAACCGGGAGATCGACGATGTCCGGAAGGACCCTCACCGACACCCGAATCGGGGCGCTCGTTCCGGGCAAGAACTCTTACGACATCCGCGACGGCAAGCTCAGGGGCTTCGGCGTCCGGGTGACGCCCTCCGGGCGCAAACGCTTCTTCGTTCATTGCCAGCATCGAGGCAAACGGGTCTGGAAGATCGTCGGCGATACCGCCGAGATCGATATCGCCGAGGCGCGGTCCCTGGCCGGGACCATGCTGGCCGCGATCCGGCGGGGTGAGACCGCGCCGGCCCGGCCCGAGGAGGCGCTCTTCGAGACCGTCGCCGAAACCGTATTCCAAGAGCATGAAAGAGTCTGGAAACCGCGCACGCTCGATGTCAACCGGGGCTACCTCAAGAAGCAGATCCTGCCGCACTTCACGGGCCGGAACATCGCCACCATCGACGGCCGGGACGTGCGCAACTGGTTCGCGTCCCTGGCGGCCACCCCGGTGGCGGCCGACCGGTCGATGCCGATCCTGTCGGTCATCATGCGCGAGGCGGAGCGCATGGGCCTTCGCCCGGAGGGCTCCAACCCCTGCCGGGGCATCAGGCGCTATCGCCGCAAGGGCCGCGAGCGGTTCCTGTCCGACGACGAGATCCGGAGCCTGTCCGCGGTCCTGTCCGAGCGAGCGCAACGGCAGCCCTCCCAGGTTGCCGCTGTCCGCCTCCTCCTGCTGACCGGGTGCCGCAAGAGCGAAATCCTGACGCTGCGATGGTCGGACTATCGGGAGGGACACCTGTTCCTCCGCGACTCCAAGACCGGACCCCGCACCGTCTGGCTTTCGCGGCCCGCTCGGACGATCCTCGACCGGCTGCCGCGGTCCAGCCGGTGGGTGTTCCCGGCGCTGCGACCGGGAGGACCACGCAACGCGGTTTGGCTGTACCGGTTCTGGTCGGACGCGCGCGCCGAGGCGGGCATCGGGGATGTTCGCCTTCACGACCTTCGCCACACCCATGCCAGCATCGCGCTGCGGCAGGGCGTGACGGTGCTCGCCATCGGCAGGCTGCTCGGCCACGCCGATCTCCGGACCACCCTCAAATACGCCCATCCCGCCGACGCCATGATCGCCGATGCCGCCGAGATCGTCGGCGCGGTTCTGGGGAGCTGACGATGCCGGCAAGGGAACGCAGGAAGCTCACCGACGCCGCGATCGTCCGGCTCCGGCCCCGCGCGCGCGAGTATACGGTCTGGGACAATAATGTGTCCGGCCTCGGCGTCCGGGTTCGACCGACCGGCGGGAAGACCTGGGTGCTGCTGGAGGAGATCGGCGTGCGGACGAAGCGTGTTTCGCTGGGGCCGGTCTCGACGATGGCCGTAGCTGAAGCGCGGCGGGCATGCCATGAGCGTCGGGCCCGCCCGGTGGCGGCGGAAACCCCCGAGCCTGCGCCGCCCAAGCCGCTGTTCCGGGAGTTCGTCGAAGGTGTCTGGAAGAAAGGGCATTTCGACCGCTACAAGCCTTCGACGAAGAAGAGCGTCCGGTCCTTTCTGACGGCTCGCATCCTGCCCGCGTTCGGGAGCGCGCCGCTCGACCGCATCGCTGCGGCGGAGGTTCGGAAATGGTTCGACGCTTGGAGCCGCAGTGCGCCCGGCGGCGCGAACAAGGGGCTCGAGATCCTCCGCCAGATCATGAACTTCGCGATCGCCCGGGGATACATCGAGAAGAACCCGGCGCAAGGCATTCGACCCAACCGCCGGCCCAAGCTCACGCGGTTCCTGTCGCGCGAGGAAATCGCCCGCCTGCACCGGGCGCTGGATGCCGAGACCGGGAAGGGAAATAGGCAGCTGGGGTTGAGGTCGGGCGAGTAGGGCGGCAGGAACCAGAGCTTTGCGCCGGCGCCGCGGATCGCCTGGCGGACCGGTCTTCCCTTGTGGCTTCCGAGGTTGTCGAGGACGACGATGTCGCCCGGGCTCACCGTGCGCGTGCCGACCTGAGTAGCTTCTGCTTGTTCGACCGGACGTCGCGATGGACCCCCGGATGCCATTCGGAGCGCTCTTCAAGCCTGGCACGACGCTACGCAAGGCAACGTCCAGCGCCTCGACGAATCCTGAATGGTCAGGGGTTTCGGTTGTCGGATGACGTCGTGTCTGCGTGGCGATGACGGATTGGGAGACATGCGGCGCTCGCGATCGCCGTACGGCGGGCTGCTCCGAGGTGCCGCCGGCTGGCTGCGGAGCTGAGAGTGTCCGGGCGGCCGCACTGAGAGCGTTCCGGAGTCCGCCGGGCCGGGGCCCCGGGGGAATTCGACACAGCCTGGCACTGCGGACGAGAGGATCGGGAGCGGACTAATCGGCGAGAGCGCCGTTGACCGGATGGAGCTGCCTCAAGCATAGTGCTCGCCGTTGAGGGACGCGTCATGGCGGCAGAAACGACCTACAGATATCGCTTCAGGGTGGACGGAAGGGTCGTGCATTGCGGCATCACGACCGACCTAGCGCGTAGGGAGCAGGAACACCGGCGCCGGTGGCCGACAGGCCGCATTGAACAGGTGGGCCAAGCGACCACGCGCGAAGAAGCGTGGCGCTGGGAGAGACAGCAGGCCGAGCAGCGGTACAACTCCGCGTCCTGATGTCCTCGCATGAACCGTCCCCGGGAGATGCGGACACCGCGCAAACCCTCTCCCGCAATCATGTCGTGGTCACCGGCGCCGGGTTCACCCACGCGTTCGTTCCCGGCGCGCCGCTGCTCGTCGACGATTTCAACAACGATGCCCTCGAAGCCAGGGTCCGCGGATTGCCCAACGCGAGCCGTTTGCTGGACTGGGAACGAAGTCTGGATGAGAGCGGTCGAATCGACATCGAGCGCCTGATGACGCGTCTCGATGCCCTGATGCCCTACGACTATGCCGAGAATGCAGGCAACGCGGCAAACGAATACGGTTTCCTCCTTTCGGAACTGAAGAGAGCGTTCCTCGACCGGCTCCAAGAAGCGAGGAAGGGGAACGTCCATCGCGAGGAACTGAAGCGGTTCGCGGAATACTGCGAAACCAAGGGTTGCTGCTGCATCACCTTCAACTATGACGACGTCCTCGACGAGGCGCTGGCGCAGACGGGTAGTTGGAATCCGTATTGGGGATATGGCTTCTTCTGCTTGTCCTCAACGGACACCATCGCCAGCCTGGAGGGTTTGGAAACTCACTCGGTTCTGCGACTGCTGAAGCTCCACGGATCGATCAACTGGCGACCGAAACTGGGTTACGCGAGCCCTGTGGCGATCGACAGCATTACGCACCATCACGACTGGGGCGGCATCAGTCTCCGTCATCCGCAGGTCGACGGTCACCTTGAGCCGGAGCCAGTAATGGTCCCTCCGGTTCTGTCGAAATCCAGCCTCGTCAAGCAACCCGTGCTTCGGCTCGTCTGGTCGCAGGCGTTCGACAGCCTGGCGACGGCGCACCAAGTCACGTTTATCGGCTATTCGTTCCCGGAGACGGATATGGCCGCGCGGACGCTGTTCTCCGAAGCGCTGAAGGACCTCCCGCCAGAGGACATCACTGTCGTCAATCTGAGCCGGGAAGACCCGGAAGCAGAAATGACACGCAGGCGCTACCGATCGTAAGCCTTCGGGTCCCGGGGGATTGAAGGTGCCGGGCGAGTAGCGCCCCGCCG
>JAPPIT010000109.1 GCA_028820505.1 Defluviicoccus sp. | reverse complement strand
TGGTTGTTTCGTAGGGATGAAATCCCCCCGAGACCCGAAATGGAAACCTGTATTAAACCGGGTTGGCCGGTGGTAAAATTACTGTGGGGGGGGCGGGTGTCCCCCCCCCCCCCCGGATTATCGACAGAAAGATGGCCCCCACCGCCGCAGGCGGCGAGCGCAAGGGCGAGGCAGATAGATGCAACGTTTCTCATGTGCTTCGTCCTTACCGCAAGGTCACAATTGTGTGGTGAGAGGGACAGGTGCGGGGCGCGTCTTGCTTCGCGCAAAAGGGAAGCCCTGGTTCCCCGGATCGGACGATCGAAAATCGATCCGATCGCGCGGCGCAGGCTCGCGCTGAAACGGTTTCTGAAGACCCGCGATGGCGGAACGGCACTCCGTGCGACGCGTTCTCAACCGGCCTGATTTCGCGGGCCAACGCACAGGCGCGTTCGGTAAGCAGCTCCCAATAACTGCCGTGCCCGGTCGTGCGAGATTCAGCGGCACGACTCTCTTCCGTGCACGCCCCAGTATTTCATGGCGACGAAGGTTAGCGGGGGGACCGTCATCAGGACAACGGCCAGCGCCTGCCAGTAGGGCCGGCCGGCCAGGTCGACGAGGGCGAACACGATCGCCTGGTTGAGCCCGAGCGAGAAGAGAGAGACGGCCAGGAACCGGAAGAAGCTCGCCGGCCCGAGCCTGGTGGTGGGGAATGCCAGCGTTGCGTTCCCGAAATAAGACACCAGATAGGCGACGCAGAACGCCGCGAGATTGGCCGCGAGCGCGCTCAGCCCCAGATCGAGGGCGTAGTAAAGCGCAAGCCCGACGCACAGATGGGTGAGCGTGGCCGCAACGCCGACCGCGAAGAAACCGGCGGCCTCCCGGACGGTCTGGCGAAGGTGCGGCCGGATCATCGTGCCGCGATCCCGCCCGCGTCGACCCTGTAGAGGACGACGCCTCCGCCGCGCGCGACGGGCAGCAGCCACCCGGGCGGGCGGTCCGAGGCAAGCCGGTCGTCCAGGAAGGCCGGACGGTCCGGATATTCCGATAAACCCGCGAATTTGCGGCAGAACACGATCGCATCGACGTCCCTGGCGGCGATCGCCGCGCGCGCCTCCGCTTCGGTGCCGGCGAAGACGCGGCGGTTGTCGGTGAGCCCCCGGACGTTGCGGTGGTAGGGACCGGCGAGGACCTTGTGGCGGGTGAGGAACAGGAGCGCCGGCCCCGCGTCGATCGGGGCGGCGACGGTTCGCGCTGCGGCACCGAGTGCGGCCGGGTCGTTGAGCGCGTCCAGCACGGCGGCGACATCGCAGCCGGTTTTCCATCCGCCGGCGCCGGAGGCGGGTTCGGGATACAGCCTGGGCGGCACGAGGACCGCGAACGCGCATGCCAGCGGGACGCAGACCCGCAGCCCGAGCCTCGCCGGTATCCACCGTGAAAGACGCGCCCGTTCGCCGGCCGCGGCGGCGAGCGGGATGAGCGCGAAACCCGCGGCGAGTCCGGCGTAGCCCATCCCCCTGACCTGCCAGGCGGTGACCGCGAGACCCGACAGCACCAGCGCCGCAAGCGCGAACCGGCGCGGGTCCGACCGGTCGGAGGCGCGAATCCACTGCCAGCCGAGCGCGATCAGCCCGAGAGCCGGCAGGATGACGGCGGACACGGCAACGCCCGGCCTGTGGCGAAAGAGATCGGCAAGCGACTGCGCTTCGTTCACCCGGACGAGCCAATACCCTATGTCGTCGTCGAGGCCGGAATAGGGACCTCCCGCACACTCGGGAAAGACGGCGACTGCCAGCACGAGACCGGCGATGCCGATGCAGCCCACCGTGGCGAGGCGCCGGGACCACGGGGCATCGGGCCGCAGGCGTTCCAGAGCGAGCGCGGCGGTACCGGCCGCGAGCACGGCCACGATCGGCGCGGCATGGGCGAACGAAATCCGGTCGCACGAGGCGGTCGTCCAAGCGGACGGGGGCAGGGTCAGGAGAACGAGCGCCAGCGACGACGCCGCGAGCGCCGCCCCGAAACAGGCCAGCGCCGATGCGGTTCCGCGGCGCCACACCCAGGCCAGGCTCAGGATGGCGGCGGCGGCTCCGACGAAGGGGAGGGTTTCGAGACCGATGGCGAGCGAGACGCCTCCCGCGAGGCCGAGGCCGACAGCGGGTCCGGGTTCCGGAACGGGCCGTAGACAACGGACAAGGCATCCGATGGCAAGCGCGGTCAGCACCATTTGCAAGCCGTGATGGTCCACCCGTCCGGGCAGCATGTACTGAAGGGGCACGATCAGGGTCGCGGCCATCGCCACCGGCAACGGTGTGCGCCGGTCCGGCAAGAGCGCGGCGGCACCCCAGAGGAACGCGGCGGCTAGCAGCGCGCCGAGGAGGGGCGGAACCGTCAGCGCCGCGAGATGGATCGCCCTCACGCGGCCGAACCAGGGATCGAGCAGAGACACCGTCCCGGCAACCGGAAGGTCGGCTAGGCGCGACCAGTGCATGTCGACGCCGTCCGGCGGGTTGAGGCGGCGCTGCACCGTGTCGCGCCAGCCCTGGCCGTCCAGCCAGTCGGCGACCTGGACCATGCGCATGAAATCGTCCGTGTCGCGCAGGAGGGCCGCCGTGTCGCCGTCCCGGCCGAGACCCGCCGACAGCAGCAGGGCAAAGCACAGGGCGGCGACCGCGAAGCAGTGCAGGCCGGTGCGAAGCCGGTGCGAAGCCGCTTCGGAAAGCGGTCTCCTCCCCGGCGCTCCCGGATCTCCCGCTACCGGTGGCCGCACGGCGGGGCTTCGCGGGTGCCGGAGGCGGCGTCATGCCCTCGATCTTCCGCGGCTCGCCGCTCGTCGGGGACGGGCAAGCCCGGCAGGGAGAGGTAGTGAAGCCGCCTGGTTTCCCGGCGGCCCAGCGTGACGGTATCGAGGATCAGCCCGCAGGCGAGGCTCAGGAAGCCGAGCAGGGCAAGGCCGGTCGAGAGGACGGCCGTCGGAAGGCGCGGGACCAACCCGGTCTCCAGATATTCGATCAGGAGCGGCCAGGAGAGAATGACCGCCGCGAGCTCCAGGACCGCGAACAGGACGGAGAAGAATTCGAGCGGGCGCTCCTCCCTGATCAGCGCGGCGATCGTCCTGGCGATACGGATCCCGTCCCGGATCGTCCGGAGCTTGCTCGACGACCCGGCGGGCCGCTCGAAATACGGTATCTCCAGCTCGGCGCAGGGCAGACGCATTTCGAGGGCGTGCACGGCGATCTCGGTCTCGATCTCGAAGCCCGTGGAGAGTGCCGGGAAGGACTTGACGAAGCGGCGCGACATGACCCGGTAGCCCGACAGGATGTCGGAAAACCGCCGGCCGAAGATCAGCCCCACCGTGGCGGTGATCGCGCGGTTCCCGAATCGGTGTCCCGGCCGGTATGCGGCCTTCTCTCCGGCCATTCTCGCGCCGCCGACCATGTCAAGCCCGCCCTCGATCAGCGCCTCGATCATTCTCGGGGCACGGTCGGCCGGATAGGTGCCGTCGCCGTCGACAAGGACGAAGAGATCCGCGTCGATGTCGGCGAACATGCGCCGGACCACGTTTCCCTTGCCGCGCATCGGTTCGGAGCGAACGAGAGCCCCGGCGTCCCTCGCCGCCCGCGCCGTGCCGTCGGTCGAGCCGTTGTCGTAGACATGGATTTCCGCCGTCGGCAGCGCCGCCCTGAATTCCCGCACCACGCCGGCGATGGCGGCTTCCTCGTCGAGGCAGGGGATCAGCACGGCAATCGAGAGATCGCCCGGTTTACGAGCCTGCCCATTATTGCTGATGGCGGACATGACGCGTGCGGTCCGGTCAGCCGGCATCCATGCCTGCGGCGCTGTCGACGTCTATTTCGACCGACTCTTGATCGAGGTTTCGTCGACTGGTGCCACCGCTGGTCCCTCGCAGCCCGGACGCGAGAGACAGAAGTACCGCCAAGACGGTGATCACACACGCGAGGACCACCCGAACACCGAACGATGTCAGCATCTTGAAGTCGAGTGACGATCGAGCCAACAGCAAGTCGCCCGGAACCGTATAGTAACGGTACCCGACGGGAATCTGAACCGGCGGCATTCCTCGTTCCAAGCAAAGTTGCGGCGTCGCCAGGTCGCAGCGTGTCCGATCCCGGCCGGAACCGTCCCGCATGCCCCTATCATCCGGCAAGGTCTCCAGATCGTGCAAATCGACAAAAATCACCGATCTCTTACCCTGTCAGATCAGGAAACAACACATGGTCGCCAACGTCCGAATCACCATCTCGGCGATCTTGTCGTCGCCGATCTTGCGTAGCGCACCGCGCAGAGGTTCGTTGTCGAACCGGCGGGGCGCGTCGTCCGGAGTTCGACTGTGAGGCCCACGCCACCCGATACCTTTCTTCCGGAATTTCAACGCTCCCGGACAGCTGCCGCCTGTGTCGGGCGGGCGATCAGGAACGGCTTCTCGAACGCATAGTGCACAGCAAGCGCACTCGCAACCGAAAGCCCAAGAAAGACGGTCCAGAAGGCTGCTGCCGCGCCGTCGAACGCATGCGCGACCGCCAAAGACAGCGGCAGCAACGGGAAATGCGTCAAATAGAGCGGGTAGGCGAGCCGAGCGCCGATCCGGGCGGCGCGTGCGCAGGGCAGGTGAGTGTCGGACAGCGCCGCTCCGGCCGCGACTGCGGCCGCGAAGAGGAGCGCGATGAGCAGCGGCTGGAACACGATATCGAAGATCGAGATGTCGGCCATCAATTCGTGTGACATGGCGAGCCCGGTGATCGCTGCGGCGCTGGCCCCGAGCAATCGCGCGGCAGCCCTCGGGCCAAGCCGGAGCAGACCTCTTTGCCCCAGGACCGCCGCCGCCGCGCCCAGCATTAGGGGTTCCCCTACCGCGTGCGCCGGATGGCGGAACACCGGGATGAATGCCGCGTAATCGACGGGCGGGCCCCGTTCGAGGACGATCCCCAGTCGGACGGCGGTCGAGAGCAGGACCAGAACGCCGAGGAGGCAGAGCAGCGTTCCCGGCGATCTCGCCCGAGCCGCGAGCAGCAGGATGAACGGGGCCAGGAGATAGAACTTCACCTCAACCCCGAGCGACCAGAACACGACGTTTATGTCGGACGAGAGGTAGTCTTGGAGCATCGCCAGGTGGTAAAGCAGCCGTTGTCCGAGGTCCTGCGACGCAAACCCGTACAGGGGAAATGCCCCGAGCGTCGTCGCCAGCAGCACCGCGTAATAGGCCGGCAGGATGCGCAGCGCCCGTCTCCGAAGATAGGTCGACAGGCCACCCAATCCCCCCCCCTGTCGGAGCAGGATCCGTCCCACCAGGTATCCGCTGAGGACGAAGAACAGGTCCACGCCCATCCAGCCGTTCAGCATGATGAAGTCGAACCATGCCGGCTCGGCTCCGGCGGACTCGATCCAAGCCCGATGGCCGTGCCGGGCGAGCACAAGTCCGATCGCAGCGCAGCGCAGGAGATCGAGCCACGGATTTTCGCCCGGACGATCCTCGAAGTCCAGGTAACGGAATATAGCCCGACCCGGTGAGCGGTACCATCCGATCGGATGTGCGGTTCGGTCAGCCTGCAACGACCGGTGCCCCCGACGCAGCACGGCCTGGCGTCTTCCAGATCAGCGCGTCCACGATGTAGTGGTGGAAGTTGACGATCTGGTACAGCACGATCGTCGCGGAGAGTCCCGCGAAGAGGAGCCAGTCGATGGTCCGCAGCACGCCCCAGTACACAGCCCCCGTGATCGCGATGCAGGTCAGCAGGTAGAGCCAGATCCGCCCTGACTGGCTGATCCAGGAGAGGAACCGCGCCCTTGGATCGAGCCCGCGCCTGAAGCGCCTGTTGTTGAACATCCAGACGAAGAGAATGTACTGGTAGTTGTGCCAGATGTTGATCATCAGCCAGCCGAGCGTGATGTCCGGCACAAGTATGTAACCAGCCCAGAAGATCGCGAAATGGGTCAACATATAGAGCGTGTGGGCGCCCGCCAGACGGCCGCGGGCCAGGTCGACGACCCGGCGCGCGGCCCAGAAGATCACCAGGGCCGCCGCCACGTATCCCGCCGCGCTCGCGAGGGGGACGGGGACCGGGAGGGTCCAGAGATCGAGCCCGATGAAGCTGGTATGTCCCTCGCTCGACCTGAGCAGGATCCCGTGGACCGGCACGGCGTAGAAGATCGCCTGGTCCAGCCAGCCATCCTCGTACGAAGCCTCCGGATCGGCCCGGCGATAGGCGCGCGAAATCCCCCAACTCTGCCGCGTGTAGTGGAACCACTGCCAGTAGAAATAGAGGGTAACCACGGCCCAGATGCCAACCGACCAAGCCAGCAATATCGTGGCCGCGGCGACCGCCGGAACGAGGTGCAGGATCATCCACCGCCGCTCCTCGTAGCTCGCCCTGTCGAAGCAGAGCCGGGTGAAGGTGGCGATGACGTGGTGATACCCGAGAATCCACAGATCGACGATCAGTATCGGGTAGAACCAGGAAGGTTCGTAAACGATCGCCGCGCCGGAGACGAAGGCGAGGGCCGGCGCGCCCAGCACAAGAGCGCTATCGAACCCGGGGCCGCGCAGCCATGCGACACGGCTATGCGGCGTCGCAGTCAACATGAGACTTCCGCGTCAATCGGGATGAAACGGGGTTTCCCAACTCGCAAAGGCATTGTCTCCTTGTCCTTCTTGCAGCTTCCGAAGCGACTGGTTCGATCGGACAGATCGAGGGCGAGGCGCGTCTCGGCCGCAGTCTGATCGCGCCGGACCGCTACCTGCGCTCGTTGGCGAGGATCTGCACCGCCTGCCTGATCGTCGCTCGCAGACTCTCCAGGTTCTGCGCCAGCTGGCCGATCTCGTCCTTGCCCCGATCGTCGACTTCCCGGGATACCCGTCCCTGGTTCCACTCTTCGAGGTGCTGGACCAGAAGACGCAGTCTGGAGCCTGTCCTCCGCGTCAGCCACCAGCCGGAAAGCAGCCAGACCGCGAGCGCCATGCCGAGGGCGACCGCGAGGGCCGTCGATTCCCTGCCGCCGTCCGGCACTCCCTCGATCGGGCGCTCCACGATGACGATCCAGTCGCGGTGGGGACCGCTGGCTTCGGCCAGTCTCACCCAGCCGCGCTCGACCTTGCCTTCGGCTGTGCCGCCGGCATTTCCGGGGGAGCCGACGCCCTGCCTCCATCCCTCCGAGTTCATGGCGTCCCGGGAGAGTCTCATGATGCGGTCGCGCGAGTGTCCGCTCGCGGTATCGGCAATCAGCTGGCCCTTCTGGTCGAGAATCCGCACGCTGCCGCGGTCGCCCGTGAAACCGTCCGCGAACCGGTGAATGGCGGCCAGGGGGATCGTCCCGTCGATGACCCCGACGGCCGCCTCGGTGGCGGGGTCGTTCATGCGGAGCGCGATACGGAAGGCGAACCCGTTCGCATTCTCGTCGAAGGAGATGTCGCTCTCGTGGCGGCCGCTGTTCCAGGCGGCCTGCCACCAGCTCTCGTCGGTCTGCACGAAATCTTCCTCGAGACCCGCGACGCCGACGGTGAAGCCGTACTCGTCGCTGTAGTGAGCCTGGGCCCATGCCTTCGATTTGCCGACCTGCACGGCGAGGTACTCGTCCGCCTCGGGCGCGAGTCCGAGATGGCGGTTGTGCACCAGCCGCGCATTCACGTCTTCGGGCGTCCGTTCGGTGTAGCCCCGCTCGTGGTGCTCCACCGCGGCGCGCCTGACACCGTTGATCAGCGCCGGCGCCTCGCCCCAGGATCGCAGTTCGGACTCGGCGTGGTTCATCCACAGATCCAGAGCGCGGCCGATGACCCGGGCCTCGGCCAGGGCGCGGTTTCGCAGCGGATCGTCCTTCGCGCCCTCGTTCGGGTCGGACAGAAACACCCACCATGCCGCCAGCAGCCCGACCGGCAACATCGTCGCCAGGAATGTCACCATAAAGACCAGACGGTTGAGAGAACCGGCGATCAAGGTTCCGATCATGCTTCCATCCATCCCGAGTTACCTGGTGCGCCGGGCGCACGTCGCGGAGGGAACGCCTCCTGCCGCGGCGTCCATGGAGCCGACGGCCGTCGCCCTTCATTCTTCAGGAGCGACATCGGCGCGCTCCCGCGTCATGACGGGGCGTCGTATTCACTTCGCCGACCTCTACCGCCGCTCGCGCCGGAGGCGCCGCAAGGTGCTCAGATCGAGCAATTCGTTGACCTGGAGCGGCGCGCGGATAAATCCGAGGCCGGCACTCCAGTTCATCAGCCGCTCGATGAAGTATCGATCGTCCTCCGTCAGGTTCCACTCCCAACCGAGACGGGACCGCGCGCGCTTCACGATCTCGACGGGCGAGTACTTCTTGTCATCCGGCCCGGTCTCTTCCTTCAGTTCGAAGGCCCTCGCAATGACATCGTTGCCGGCATTGGGGCTCGAGCGCAGATATTCGATGGCCCTGCGGTGCGCGCGCAGGACCTTCGCCACGGTCTCCGGGTGCCGTTGGAGGAAGTCGCGCCGCACGGCGACGACATACCAGGGATAGCGCGGCTCGGCCCGGTTCACGTTCAGCACGACATGCGCGGTCCGGCGAACCAGCAATCGCGCGACGAAGGGTTCCCACATGAAAGCGGCGTCGTAGCGCCCGGCCTCCAGCGCCTCGCCCATCTTCGCGACCGGGAGCGTCTCGATGGCAGCCAGGCTCCCGGGCGCAAGCCCGCCGACCTCGCCGAGGACGTAGCCGCGCAGCAGCACGTCCATTCCCGAACGCTGGCGCACCCCCGCGAGCCGCTTGCCGGCCAGATCGGAAACCTTCGATATACCGGCACCGCGCCTGGCGACGAGGGAAGCCTGGCCGTAATTGACCTTCGCCACGATGGCGAGGGATGCGCCCTTGGCTACCCAGTGGACGATTGGCGGTACGCCGATATACGCCATGTCGAGCGTGCTCTTGGTGAGACCCTTCCTGATCAGGGGCCCGCTGGTGAATTTCTCAAGCGAGACGGCGAGCCCCTGAGCCTCGAACAGCCCCCGCGTCCGGGCGATCAGCACCGGCGCGTTGGCCATCGCATACACCCAGCCGATGCGCACGGGTTGCGTTTCCTGCGCTGACGCCGAGGCCGCCAGCACCATGGCAATGAACACCGCCACGGCCACGGTGCCGTTCCGCCCCAACCACCGCCTCAACATTTCCGATCGTACTCCCTGAATTTGCCGACCGACGCCTTGCGGCGCTCCGGAGGTACCGTGCCGATCGCGGGCTGCCGGAAACCGGTCGCGACAGCGCGAAGTTCGTCGACGACGAACGACACATGGTTTCGCGAGCGATGGGGAAAGCGGGATCGCGACGTCGTTCCGCGGCCGGCGGGTTCCCGTGAGGACCGGATCCCCCGGTTGCGACGTGGGTCGGGGCGGGGCATGACCGTCGCCCTAGCCTTTCGACGACAGACGTTCCGCCTCGCGTTCCTCTATTTCTCTTTGCGCCGCCCGATCCAGGACGCCCGGGATCCCGAGATCCGCGCCTTCCCGGTTCTCCGTGTCCGCCATCCTCTCCAGGCCTCCTACTTCTTCCGCGGCTGCTCCCGAATGCGCTTCCACCTCATCGCTCATTTGCGCAATCATCTCGAGCACGCTCCGGTCTTCTTCGGACAGCTCCCGATCCGCCTCGCCGATACCCTCGGCATCCCCGGTCACGGCATCGGAACCAACGGACACGGTATCGTCGGCGCCGTTTGCGATGACGTCCTGCCCATCGCCGTGCGCCGGATCCCTTGTGGCATTCTCGGTGCGCCCGGGATGCCCGTCCGCGCGGTCGCTCGCGGCGATCAGGGCCGAGAACAGCGATGCGGCGGCGTCGAGCGCGCCCTCGCCGAGCAGGGGCTCCCGCTCCGTCCGGGTCGACGCGAGACGCTGCGCGACGCGCGTGCGCCAGTCGACGGGCAGGCGGACGTCCCGCGTCTTCGCCGCGGCTTCTATTCGTTGCACCAGGCCGGCACCGCCCCCGTCGATTTCCGGGACCGCCAGAGGCTCGTCGAGAACGGACCCGAGGGTCTCCAGAACGAGCGCATCTCCCAGGACATCCTCGAACCCGACGCCGGACCCGGGGCGGCCGACCGCCTCGTCCAGCAACATCGCATGCGGGCCCGCACCGGGTCGCAGGATCTCAGGGAGCCCGTCCCCCTCTCCCCGTCCGGTCCCGTCACCATCGAGCAGCACCAGCGGTCCGGGGTCCGGTGTCGGACACAGCGAAGAGAGGTATCCGATCCCATCCGATCCTCCGCAGGGGACGACGCGCATGTCTTCGGGAAGCGCCGTGCGGCCCGATGCGGCGCATTCCCTCGACAGCAAGTGGAGATAGTAGAAGTCGCTCCAGTCCTCGACCAGAACGCTGCGCCGGTCGCCGTACAGTTCCCTCGCCGCGGCCAACGCGGCGGCCATCCGTATGGGAAAGACGGTCTCGGTGTCGCGGGGCGATGATTCGGCCGCAACCCTGGAATGGCCGGAATCGTCCTCCACGATCGACCGCACGCGGGACAGGTGCGCGCCATCGATCAGGAACGGCGAATGCGTGGTGTAGACGAGCTGGTTCGACCTGGAGAGTTTCTCGAGGAACGTCACCAGCTCCCGTTGCGCGGTGGGGTGCAGATGCAAGCCCGGTTCGTCGAGAAGCAGAACGGCGCTCTTGTGCCCGGCCCCGGCCTCGACGAGGAAGACCAGGTAGAACGAAAAAAACCATTGAAAGCCCTTGCTGCGCAGTTCGAGCTCGATCTCCACGTCGGTCAGCCGGTCGTCGGCCACCCACACACGGAAATAATCGCCGTCGGCGTGGTAACGAATCCTGTGGCGGCGCTGCGACCACCAGGCCGAGAATCCCCTCGAAATGTCGAGCGAGGCGGCGCTCAGCCTGATCGCGCGCTCTTCCTTGCGCCGCCACGCGCGCTCGGTCGGCATCCGATCCAGCAAGGCGCCGCCATGTCTGGACATCGGGGCGGCACGCTCTTCCCCGAGATCGGCGATCTCGGCCGGGTCCAGGGCGACGTGTTTGAACATCGCGTCGATGGTGCGGACGCGCGGATCGAAGGGGTCGTTCTTGCGGGCCGCGAGGAATTGCGGCAACGATATGGCGCTGTCCAGGACGCCGTAGTTCTCGAAATAGATGAAGACCGGAAGGCTGCGCTCGACGAGCCGGTCGATCCGCTCGACGGCCGAGCCGCTCGAAGCCGCCCTCAGGCTGGGCTCGACCGCCGAAAGAAGCGCGTTCGTGACGCTTTCCGTCTCGGGTCTCCGGCGCTCGATGGCCTCGCCGCAGAGCCTTTGCAGAAGGGCGGCCCCATTCTCGCAGCGAAGATCGCTCACATCCGCGAGCGTTTCGACCCAGCCCATGGCCCATTCGGACGGATTGCCGGCCGGGTTCTCCGGCGCCGGCTCCCGATCCGGCGCTTGCGGCCCCGTTGCCGCCGGCGTCATCGGCAACCGGGCCGCCGAGGCGAACGTGCGCAGCGCCTCGATCGGGAGATCCGGCGTGAGCGCCTTCACGTCGATACGAGGTCTGTAGGACAGGCCGAGAGACCCGTCGAAGTGGCGTGTCGCGATCGCGCTGTCGGGCGGGCTCTGGACGGGGTCCAGCAACCGCGCGATCTTCTCTCGAATCTCCGCCGGAATCTCGAATTCCACCGAGCATACCGGCCACTCGCTTCCCTTCGCGCCGCCCGCCAGATAGTCGCGCGTGTAGCGGTCGCGCGGGAACTCCCGCTGCGGGTCGTACGGCTCCGGCCTGGCGGGGTTGAACTTGTGGAGCGCCTTGAGCAACGAGCTCTTGCCCGACTCGTTGCGTCCCACGACGGCCGTCAACCGGTCGAGGTCGACCCAGCCGCTGTCCTCGATATTGCGGAAATTCCGAACGCGAAACCTCGTTGCCTTCATTCCGATCTCCTCGGGCTTCCGGAAGCGCGGAACTCCCTCAGCCGCTTCCGGCAAAACGCATTGCCCGGACGGATCGCCAGGTGTCGGCGGCCCCGTTGCGGAGCCCGTGACACCGGCGTTCACGGTCCGGGATATCCACCGTACGACCGGCGCCCCGCCGCCCGGAACAGGTGCCTGGCCATCTCGGGGTTCCCGCGCCGCCAGATCACGTTGTCGATGAAGTAGTGGTGGATGTTGATGAACGTCCATGCGACGAACAGGAACGCGGCGGTCCCGAAGACCGCCCGGTCGTAGCCGCCGAGCGCGTCGGCCGCGAGCGGCGCCCCCCAGAACCCGGCGGCGCCCAGGATGCCGCCGGCGACCGCGAAGCGCGCGAGCCCGAAGGGGGTGGAGCGCACCCACCGCCGCCAGCCGGTCCGGTCCCCGTCGTCGCGCCTGTCGGTCTCCACGTTGGACTGGTAGCGCCAGACCACGGCCATGTATTGCAGCGAATGGAAGAAGGGGACGACGACCAGCAGTATGGGGTCGAGACGACCGACGAACAGCCACACATAGGCCGCCGCGGCGTAGGCGACGAGGCCGTTGACCGGCAGCGCTCCCGCCGCCCGGCATGCCGCGGTCAGGCGCCAGGCGGTGACGGCGGTCGACATCGCCGCGAGCGCGGCCATCGGGATCAGCACCGCCTCCGGGACGTCGAGCAGGTAGTATTCGATGCCCCATAGCTGCTTCGCCCTGAGCGCGTCGTTGGCCACGAGCCACCAGGTGAACCAGACGAGATGGGTGTTTCCGAGCAGCCAGCGCCGCGCGGTCTCCGGGAAGCGCACGCCCTTGCGCGCGGCGTCGAGCATCAGGATCCCGTAACCCTGCTTGGCGTAGTGCCAGCCGACGGTGAAGAACATGACGTTGGCGGCGAGCCCGAGCAGGGCGGCGGTCCCCTGGGAGAGCGCGATGGCGAAGAACGCGGCGAGCAAGGCCGGGATCATGATGCCCGCGAAGCGGTAGCGCGCGGCGAGCGGCGATTCGTCGGAAAAGGCCTTGCGGACGAAGTCCCGGTAGAACAGCTGGTAGGAGTGCGCGAAGTGGGGGTGGTTCACGAAGTGGGCGAGCAGGAGCATGGCGCCCGCGAGCGCCGCCCTCGACGCGTCGTCGCGCGGAAAGAAGGCGGCGAGCGCCCCGAGGACGACGAAGGACCCGCCGCCCAGCGTCAGAAAATCCACCCACGGGCCGTTGATCCAGCGCCGAGGGGAGCGGAGCGCGGCCGCCGGTGCCGCGAATTCGATGCGAGTGGCCATGTCAGTAGATCCGCCGAAAGGTTCGGAGCTGGTTCGCGATCTCGGTGAAAGCGGCCTCGAGGGTTTCCGGGGTCGCATTGTTGATGAACAGATAAGTCGTGTCGGGCCGGCGGGTGCCGCTCGGGTATTCGCTGTCGTCCATGCTCGAGCAGGCGCGGAGCGACCGCTTGAGCTCGCCGGAGACCTTGTTGGGGTGCATGGCGGCAATGACGAAGATTTCGGTGCCCCTCGACTTCGCCGCGGTGCAAGCATCCGTGCGGGAGATCGGGGCTCTGGCGGCGTCTTCGCCATCGGTGAGCAGGACGATGGCCTTTCGGGCCTCCGCGTGTTCGGGCGTTTCCGGATCGACCGGATGGATGCCGCCGCCGGTCCAGACGTCTTTCCAGTCCGGTTCGAGCATGCGCTGTGCCCACAGCACGCCGAACGCCGAGTAGGTGCCCGCGCTGGTTGGGAACATGCCGTTGACCTTCCTGTCGACGGCGGTACGATCGGTGCTCAGCGGCGCCAGGGACCTCGACGCCCCCCCCACGCAAGAGTCCTGTGCCTTGTCGGGGTCGCCTTCCAGGCACGAGTTGAGGGCGTTCGCGGGTTTCTCCGAGGCGTCCCGGCAACGGTACGAATGCCCGAACTCGGGCGTAAAATAGCTCTGCGCGAACGGAGCCGCGGAGGGCGGCTCGAACAGCGCGGTCTCCGTTAGAGCCGGCAGGGAGGCGACGCCCGCGCGGATGCGATGCTCGTCGAAGCAGCCTTTCCATGGCTGGGGTGGCGAGACGGGTAGCGTGTCGACAACAGGATTGACGATTGGCTTGCCCAGGTCGGAGATGTAGGGAACGGGGTAAGTGCGTTTGGCGGGGTAGCGTGCCCAGCCCTTACTGCTCCACTCGCTGGCCGTTGCGGAGTCGAGGTGCACCTCCTGGTTCCAGGGAACGATTCCAACGGCCACGCGATTGGTGCCGTCCGGGTCCAGGATGGCGACGAGTTGCTTGGCGGCGCGCTTGACGATGGCTATGCGGCTCTTGTCCCTCGATGCGTAAGACACGGGTTTTTCCAGGAGGTCCTTGAACATCGAGGCCGAAGTGTCGATGGCGAGCACCACCTCGACCGGGGGCGCCTCGGCCTCGACGCCGGCCCTGGCGACGGTGGCCTCGGGTCCCTCGTAGCCGCCGAGCAGCGGCAGGCTGCGCGAGAACAGCGTGCCGCCGAGATCGGCGCTGGCCGTGACGCCGACGGTGCGCCCCTTGCGGTTGAGCTGGAGGTCGACCTTGAGGGTCTTCTTCGCCTGTTCGAGCCGGTCGGGCGCGAGATGCGCGAGGTTGAGCAGGACGTAGCGTTTGGCGACGGGCTCCAGCGCGGCCTCGAGGTCGGCATCGCTCACGCTGGAATCGTCGGCGAGCTGTCGGTGGATTTCGAGCGTGGCCGCGATGGAAGCCGCCTCGGAGGCCGATTTCAGCGTGTCGCGCTGGTCGACCAGCCAGAGGTGATCGCCGATCAGCGCGGTGCCGCCGACCGTCATCACGGTGACCGCCGCCGCGACGATCGCCGTCGCCCCGCCCCGGGCGTCGCGCAGGAACCGGCGCGGCATGCTCGCCGGCACGGAACGCTCGGCAAGGCGGACGCAACGCAAGCGGAAACGTTCAATAGGAGACGGCTTCATCGGGGCGGTCCCCAACGGAAGGAACAGCGCATGCGGCCACGGGGCTCCCCTTGCGTTTCGTCACGCGCCATGCGCGGCCGCCATCCCGCCGGCGATCTGGCGGTCGCAGATCGACCTGACCGCCTCGTGCAGGGTCTCGGCGAACGCGGCCATGCGGGCGACGTCATCGGGGTTGCGGGGATCCGGCGGCCCCAGCGCGCCCGGCCATCCGGCGGCGGCGCGGACGGTCGGGCCGACCGTTCTCATGGCTTCCGCCGCCATCGCGGCCTGTTCGAGGGCGGTCCGGGGTCTGTGCGGTTCGCCGCGCGCCTCGCGCAGGCGATCGAGCGCGCGCTGGATCTGGCGTGCCGCCTCAAGCGTCTCCCGCTCGCTCGCAAGCAGCCCCGGCCCGCCGTTCAGGCCTTCGTCCAGGGTCCAGCCGCTCTCCGCGCCGGCGGTTCGAAGCACAACCAGCGCGGTCGAGGCCAGTCGCGCGAATGACAGTCCCCGGTGCACCTGCCGGATCAGCCCGGGCAGGGTGAGGCGCCCCTGCATCCCGGACGCCATTTCGAGTGCCAGATATCCGTCCTCCGGATCCTCGGCGGGATCCAGGCGCAGGCTTCCCGTGCGCACCCCCTCCCCTGTCTCGGCGCCGGCATCGGCGAGAACGGTCGCCGCGAGCTCCTCCAGCCATCCCGGCGGGCGGTCCTGGGCAATCCCCGCCCCAGGCACGGGCAGGATCGTGTCGCCGTCCGCCGCGTCTCGCAGCCGCGCAGCCGCCTGCGCGAGGCCGACCCCATGGGTCTCCCCGAGACGCCGCCGGACGGCGTCGGGAAGCCGGGTCACGGCCTCCTTGAGGCGCGCGAGCTCCTCGTCCAGCCTCGACCCCTCGGGATCCGCGCAGAATTCGAGCGCCGGCGCGCCGTTCGCCCGGATTTCCATCTCGAGCGCGGTCATGTCGAGCGATGCGCTTTCCTTCCCCGCGCCGGAATCGGCGGCCGCCCTCGCCACGGAAACCGCCCCGGGCGCCGACGCGAGCCGGTCCGCCGTCCGTTGCAGTTCGGCGAGCTCCTCGCCGAGCCCGAGATCGTCGGGATCGGACCCCGGTTCGTTCCGAAACGGCTCCACCGTTCCGCTCCCCGCCGGGCCGGGCGTGGCCTCCGGCCCGATTTCGCATGCCGCGGAAGGTTCGTCGACAAGGGGAATCCGCGATGCGGTCTCTTCGCTCCCCGCCTCTTCCGCCGGCGCGCCGGCCCACTCCGCCAGCGCGCGGAGCCAGCGCATCTCGCCCGGATCGCAGGCATGCAGGCGGTAGCTCATCGCCGGCGCGAGGAACCGAGGCCGGGGCGCGCAGGCGCCGGGCTCCGGAACCGGCCGGTCCGCCGTCGCCAGTTCGGCGCGCATTTCCAGCCCCTGCGCGTTCCAGGCGTCCTCGAGGGCGCCCGACAGGGTTGCCGTGGAAACCACGCTCGGGCCGTCCTCGGCGAGCGCCTTCAGCCGGCCGTTCATCGCGACCGCGCACCGCGCCAGCGTGACGGGCGAATCGTCCGCCGCGTGGCGCTCTCCGGCCTCGATCCAGAGTCCGGCGGTTTCCCGCACGACCGTCGCCAGAGCGAGAGCGAGGGCGGCATACCCAGCCACCGTCTCCGGGCGGATGCCGGCGAGGACCGCGCCATCGAGGCGGTTGCGCAGCCGGTAGGATTCGCCGTCGGGCTCGATGGAGAGGTGCCCGAGCCAGGCGCTTGCCGCACCCGTCCGTTCGACGCCGGCGGCGAGATCGTCGGGAACGACGCCCACCTCGCCGATCAGCCGCGCCACCAGCGCTTCCACCGGCTCCGGAAGACGGCGGCGGTCCCGGACCGCCTGGACGAGCTCGTTCCCGGTCGCGGGATCCTCGAGCGCGGTCCAGTCCAGGGGGGATTCTGCGTCGAGGCGTTCCCTCGCCGCCTCGGGAAGCGAGGTCACGCAGAGCGTGAACGATTTTGCGGAAACCACCATGTCCTCCATCATTATCGGCCCACCGCCGGCACCGGCACGCCCGGAAGACCCGGTCGCGGGGCGGGACCGCCGGCGGGCGGCTCTCCGGGCTCGCCCCCGAACGTCTCTACCGAGACCGTGGCGCCACGGATCACCCGCACGGTCCGCGGCGGGGGTGAGGGCACGGCCTCGGATTCCGGAGCCGGCTCGGCGGGCCTGGCAGCCTCCGGACGTTTTTCCGGCTCCGGCTCGGGCAGGTCGAGCAGATCGCGCAGCGTCGCCGCCTCCGCCGGGTCCTCCGTCGCGGCCGCCGCGGCGAGAGGGCGGACGGCCAGGAAGAGCTTTCCTTCCTGCTCTCCGAGCGCGAGAAGGTTGGCCTGGGCGGGCGAGACCTCAAGCGTCGCGGTGACGATCTTAGTCCGCTTGACCTCCTCGCCGTCCTCGCCGCCCGCGGCGCCGGTCCCGACCTGGCGGTCGACCGCGATCACCCGCACGTCGTTCAGTATGGTGCGCGTGAACACCTGGTCCGGCCCCTTGTCGAGACGCAGCCGCGCGGTCAGGGTCACGTCCACCCGGTCGCCCGGATCGATCAGGCCGGCATGCTGCACGCTCTCGCCGGGACGGATCGTCGCGGCCCGGGTGCCGGGGCGCAGCACGGCCGCGAGGAACCCCCGCTGTCCGGGGCCGACGAGGGCGGCTGGGGTGATCGGCGCATCGGCCGCGATCGGCTGCCGCACCGCGCGACCGCGGAGGGAATCGATTGTCTTGGCGCCCTCCATCGCGACGTGTTCGCGGCGGACCTCGGAGACGGCGACATCGAGCGCGGTCAGATCCTCGGCCCGGAGCAGCGTCCCGACCTGCAGCGCCCGCGCCGCCGCAACCACCTTCCGCGTCTTCGGCTTCGGCTTCACCGGCGCCGGTTTCGGCTTGGCGGCCGCCTGCTTCGGCGCCTCGCCGGGCAGCAGGATACGGGCGGCGACCACCGCGCCGGCGAGAGGCACGGCCACCAGGAGGAGCAGTATGAGGACGGTGCGGTATCTTCGCATCTAACGGCCTTTCCGGGCTCGGCGCCTGGTTTGCGGACAGCGGTCAAGCGGAGCGACATGCGGCGCCGACGAGAGCCGCCGGCTCGGATATTCTCCCGGGAACGCCGGGTCCGGGCGGCCCGATGCGGTCGGGTATTGTGGGGAAAAGGCTGCGGAATTCGAGCTGTCGAGCGTCATGGGATCGACCACGGGATGTCCCGGGAGAGGGCGCGCGGGACCATGACGACAAGCGTCGGCGGCACGATCGCCACCGCGAAGGGAAGGTCCGAGCGCATCCGGCTTTCCCGGGCGTACGCCACGAGAGCCCAGGCGCTCAGCAGGAGCGCACAGACCCCGAGGCCCAGCAGGAAGAGGCTGAGGTCGGCCGCGCCCACCCAGAGGCCCGCCACCGCCGCCAGCTTGGCATCGCCCGCACCGAACTTGCCAGTGCACCAGAGCGCGAACCCGAGGACGAGCAGCACGGCCCCGACCGCCGCATGGGCCCACAGCGGTCCCGCCGGTCCGGCGGCGACATGGACCGCAAAGAGCGCGAGCAGCGCGAGCGGAATGGCGTTGGGCACCGTGCGGCTGCGGAGATCGGTCACCGCGCCCGCGGCGAACAGCGCGCAGGCGGCAGAGGCGGCGGCCCAGGCGATCCACGAACTCTCCATCGGTTTCCTCCTCTCGGCCGCTGCCGCGCGGCGTACCGCTTCCCGGTTACCGCGCGTGCGCGCTGCCGACCGGGCGGGGATCGCGAATCCGGTTGCAGAGATGCCCCAGCCGATAAACCGCATCGCCAAGGCGGACGATCTCGCGCGGAGTCTCGACCGGGGCCATGCGCACGGGCTCTCCCCGGGCGTCGCGCTCGGCCATCTCCGTCAGCGCACCGAGCGCCGCCGCGTAGCGTCTGGCCGCCGCGCCGGCGAGGACGGCGGCGAAGGCCGCGCTCAATATCCCGATCGAGACGAGTGCCAGTGCGAGTTGGACGCGCCAGTCGCCGAGCGCGCCCTCGATGGCGGCGAATACCACCGCCGCGTCGGGTATCGTGGCGAGGATTTCCCATAGAACCGCCTCGGCGGGACCGAGCCGGTCGACCGCGGAGGCGAAGGATTCGCCGATCCGCGTCCCCTCGGCGCTCGCATTCACGATGCGCGCGCCGCTCGAAGGTATAGTCTCGATGTGTCCGCCCGGGACGGACACCGCCGCGCGAGCTGCGAAAGTTCCGATGGGATCCGGCGCGAGCACGGTCTTCAGCACGCCCAGAGGCGCGCCGCCATCCGGGTCCGCGATGCGCACCGAGAGCGCGAGCGGGCGGAGCCCCGGCGGGCCGTCGCGTTCAACCGCGGCGACGGAGATCCCGTCCGCCCATGCGCCTTGCCACCCGGCCTCGCCGGACCGGGAGATGCCGCTTGCCGACCCCGTCGCCGCCACGTCGAAGCCGTTCCGGTCGGTGAAGGAGATTTCCGTGAGCCCGGGCGAGGCCGCCATCTGCCGCCGGAGAAAGGACTCGGCTTCCCGCGATCGGTCCGCGGCGCCGGCGATCCGGGGCCAGGCCCGGAGATCGCTCGCCCAAGCCTCGCCGAACCGTTGCGAGGGTCGCGTCGTCCTGGCCGCCCTGGCGGCCTCGACGACGGCGGCAGACGAGGCCCATGTCCTCGCCTCGGCGATGCGGACGACGAGGATCGCATCGATCCGGCGCGCCGCATCCGTGCGGGCCATGTCCTGGCCGGGACCGGCGGCGGTCCCCGCGGAATCGAGGTGTTGGCCGAGCATGAGGGCTGCGAGCCCGCCGGTGAGGAGGACCGGCAGAGCGACCGCGAGCAGGGCCCTCGTCACGAGCTGGCGCCGCAGGCCGGTGCCGCGGCGGTGCCGCGAAGGCCGCGGACCGCTCCCGGGACTCCCGAGGGCGCCGGCGGTCATCGTCGAGCCCGCTTCGGAGCTCCGGTCCGGCCGGCCGGGCGCGTTCATGGGGCCGCGATGCCGGCCGGCAGCGCGATGCGCGCGACCGTGCCCTGGCCCGGCAGGGAATTGACCCTGATCGTGCCGTCGTATTTGCGGGCGAGGTGGCCGGCGAGCGCGAGACCGATGCCCATCGACTCGTCGTGGGTGGTGTAGAACGGCTTGAAGACGTTCGCCCGCTGCTCGGGCGCGATCCCGGCCCCGTTATCGATCACGGTGATCAGGATCTCGTCGTCCTTCCGCGCGGTGTCGATCTTCACCATGCCCTTCCGACCCTCGATGCCGCGCACGGCGTCGACCGAGTTATCGAGCAGCTCGCCGATCAGCACCTCGAACTCGGTCCTCGACGCGAAGATCTCGGGAACCTCGCCGAGATTGGTCACGATGGAGACGTCGCTGTCCGCGACCGCCGCCGCGACCGCGTTCTCGACGCAAGCGTTGAGGTCGATCATGCCGCGCTCGACATGGTTGGTGGGCGCGCCCGAGAAGGCGTCGAGCCGCCGGGCGAGGTCGGCGATCGCGTTCATCCTCTGGCGCACGTTGAGCGCGACGGCGGAGATCTCCTCCATTTCCTGGCGGACCTCCGCGGCGCCCGCATGCTCCGTGGCGTCTCCGTTCGCGAGCGCGTCCCGGAGGCTCTGCTGGGTCCGGCGCAGATAGTCCATCCGCCCGGACACCTCCTCGGCCGAGGCCGCGAGGATCGCCGCGATCGACCGGACCACGAAACCGTGCAGGAGCGCCGCCTCGCCATCCGCGTATCGCGGCTCGGCAGAGCGCGCGGCCGGCATCGGGGCGGGCTCGGCCGCGCCGTTTCCGGCTGCCGCCCCATTGCCGGCGGCGGCGTGCAACGCCACCGGCACCGCGGCGTCGGCCTCGACCGGGACGGCCTCCCGGACGGTTGCGGCGCCGCCCCGGATGCGTTGCTGCAGCGCGAGCAGCACCCAGAACAGAATGAGCACCGCGAACGCCGCCAGCATGCCCCGGTCGTACCAGGAGGCCATCAGCGCCTGCTTGCCGAGCTCGAACCTGAGATTGTCGTTCAGCTGCCCGGTGAGATCGGAGATGTCGCCCGAGGTGGCCTGGGCGAACAGCTCCTCGGTCGGACCCTGCTTGGCGATCAGAACCTCGGCGTGCGCATAAAGGTTGGCGAGCGCGTTGGCGAGCGCCGGCGGGTAGGCGACGCTCGCTTCGCGGAGCTTCCTGATCTCGGCCGTGAGCCGTGTCTGCGACGTGTCCGTGGGCGTCGACAGGTATAGGTTCACGTCGCGGATCAGCCCCGAGACACCGCGCGCCAGCCCCTCGTCCCCCGCCTCCTGCGCCTGGCGCAGCACGTTGGCGGAGGCGATCGGCAGATAGCGGTTCGAGTTGCGCACAACCGCATAGCCGGTCTTGAAGCGCTCGATCCGTTCCTCGCGCGCGTCGATGGCGGCGAGATAGGCCTGGATGTCGCTCGCCAGCCGGTCGGGAAGATCGGGAATGCGCTGGGCGGTCCCGGAGAGCTCCTCCTTGAGCTGCGCCATGCGGGGAATGAAGGCCGCCAGCGAGTCGAAGTCCGCCAGCGGGTTCGACTTGACCCGCGCGATCTCGATGCTCCAGTCGGACGACAGCAGCCGGATCTGCTGCACCAGGTCGATCGACCGCCGGTACTGCTCGCCCGCGCCGTTCTGGGCGAGCATATAGAGCGCACCCGCCGCGACAAGCAGCACGGCGGAGACGCAGATGCCGAGAATGACAGCGCCAGCTCTCATGGGGATAGCTCCTCGTGTTCGCCCACCAGCGTCTTGATGAACGCGACGATGTCGTCCTTGTCCCGATCCGGCGCCTCGCGGCCGAGCTGGAACTCGAACATCGCGTCGACCGCATCGCGCAGCGTCTTCGCGTTTCCGTCATGCAGGTAGGGTGCGGTCATCGCCGCCATGCGGAGGCTCGGGACCTTGAAGGAATGCCGGTCCTCTTCGTTTCCGGTGATGTTGTAGCGGCCGAGATCGGCGTCGGTGATGTCGCCCCGCTTCTTGAAGTAGTCGTTCAGCACGCCGAAGACCTGGAACATGTTGCCCCCGACATTGGCGCCCTGGTGGCAGGAAGAGCAGCCATAGTCCTTGAACAGCGCATAGCCGCGCTTCTCTTGGGCGTTGAGGGCCTTCCTGTCGCCCTTCAGCCAGCGGTCGAAGCGGCTGTTGGGGGTGTTGAGCGACCTGATGTACTCAGAGATCGCATCCTTGACGGTCTGGCGGTTGATCGTGTTCGGATAGATCTTCTTGAACAGCCCGGGGTAGTCGTCGTCCTTGTAGAGCCGGGCGATCACGTCGGGCCACAGGCTCCCCATCTCGAAGGCCGACTGGACCGGCCCGTCGATCTGGTGTTCGAGCGTCCTCGCGCGGCCGTCCCAGAACTGCTTGAAGTTCAGGCCGGCGTTGAACACGGTGGGCGAGTTGACCTTGCCCGGCTTGTCGTCGACCCCGAACGAGATTTTCCGGCCGTCGTCGCCGCCGGTGGCGAGTTCGTGGCAGCTCGCGCACGAGACCGTGCCGTCCTTCGAGAGGATCGGGTCGTGAAACAGTTGCCGGCCGAGCTCCACCTTTTCCGGATCGACGTCGACCGTCTCCGGGATCGGCGAGATCGGCTCTTCCGCACGCGCGCCGCAAGCGAGGAACAGCGCGGTGCCGAGGACCGCAAGTGCGGGAAGGAGAGAATTTGCGCGGCTCACCCGCATGTCACTGACCACCTATGTTTCCGATATTTCCGAGGGAGGACATCGCGCTCATGACCGACGGGCCCGCCACCAGGAGCATCGTGCCGGGCACCACGAAGAGCAGCATCGGCAGCGTCATCAGCACCGGCAGGCGCTCGGCCTGGGTCGCGATCCGCGAGTTCTTCTGCAGCCTCTGGTCCGCCGCGATCGCCTTCATCGACTGCGACAGCGGCGTGCCGTAGCGGTCGGCCTGGATGAGCGACATCGCGAAGTCGCGCAAGCCGTCGACCTCGGTGCTCCGATAGTACTCCGTGAGCACGGCCCGCTTGTCGGAACCGAGACGGAGCTCCAGCTCGATCCGGCGGAACTCCCCGGCGAGGCCGGGCTCGACCGGCTCCAGCGTCTCGGCGACCGTCAGCATGCCGCGCTCCGCCGTGAGCCCCGCCTCGAGGCACATCACCAGCATGTCGAGCGCGTCGGGCAGCGCCGAGGTCATGCTTCGGACCCGCCGGGCGGCGAGCGCGCGTAGCCCGTATTCCGGGACCACGCCACCGATCACCAGACCCGCGAGACCAGCCAGCACGATCAGGAACCGGTACGCGGCGACCGCCTCCAGACCGGCGGTCCACAGCCCGGCCCCGAGGGCGAGCAGAAGCGCGCTGGCGAGCTTGCAGGCGAGGAACGCGGACAGCGCCTCCGGCCGGTCGAACCCGGCCTTGCGAAGCAGCTGGGCGAGCTTCTCGCGCTCCGCCGCGCCCACCGGGACCAGCATCGAGGCCACCCGCAGCAGGGCCGGTCCCAGCTGCCGGAACGGATCGCGCCCTTCCGACCCGACGGCCGCCAGCGAGGCCGCGACGCCCGACATCGCCTGTTCGCGGAGCGGCGCCAGACGCCGGTCGAGCGCCCGCGTCCTCTGCGTCTCGCGGTACGCGATCGGCGCCACCAGAAGGACGAACAGGATGCCGGCGGCGACCGCCACGGCCGGAAGCAGGGATCCGCTCATCGGCATGCTCTCCTATTTCTCGATGCGCGCGGCCATCGCCCGCGCGGCAAGAAGGCCGAAGAGGATCAGCCCGACCCCGATCTGCAGGATCATCGCCCCCCTGTCGGGGTCGAACAGGATCTCGACGGAGTCGGGAGAGATGAAGCTCTGTCCCACCAGCACCAGGACCGGCATCACCGCCAGAACGAGCAGCGTCAGCCGGGTCTGGGCGGTCGACGCGTGCGCCTTCATCGCGGTGCTGCGCCGCGCGCGGAGCGCCGAGGACAGGTTGGAGAACGCGCCGGTGACGCCGCCGCCCGCGCGGCGCTGCAGGCGGATCACCGCAGTGAACAGGGTGAACTCCGCCATGCGGACGCGCCGGGCCACCGTGAGCAAAGCGGTGTCCGCATCCAGCCCCCCGGCAAGCCCGTCGCACACGCTCCGCAGCACCGGCTGCACCGGCGGCTGCGCATCCTCGGCCACCACCGCGATCGCCTCAAGCGGCGGCACCCCGGCGGCGGAAAGCCGCACGATCTGGTCGATGATCTCGGGGAACTGGCGGGTGAACTCGCCCGCACGGCGCGCCTGCATCCACGACATCGCGTACCACATCCCGCCCAGCCCGCCGAGACCGGCGAGCGGTGGCGTCCACCAGCCGGACGGGAGCTTGAGGAACCACATCGCGAACCACAGCCCAGCCGCCGCCCCGATCCCCGCCGCGATCCCCACCGCGAGCGCCTTGCGGGCGTCGAGCAGCGGATACCGGGCCCCCACCGCCCGGCGCAGCCAGCCGAGGCGCGATCCGTCCCCGGCGCGTCGGAATATGTCCGTATCGGCGGCGTCCTCGGCGGACTCCGCACCCTCGACGAGCGGCGCCGCCACGCGCCCGAGCCGGCGCTCCAGGCCCTTGTCGCGACGGCCGAGCAGGAGAAACGCGGCGACCCCGATCAAGGAGACCGCGCCGCCCGCGGCGAGGATGAGCACGAAGGCGTTCATTCCTCCCCCTCCCCGATCCGCGGGTCGGCCTGCAGCGCCGCCAGCAGCGGCTCGCGCAGGTTTATGGCATCGACCGCCGGCATCCATGCCGGCATGCGGCCCGAGGTCTCGAAGACATGCTCCGCATCGCCCGGCCTGCGGCGCCAGATCTCTTCCGTGGTCACGATGTCGTTCTCCATGCCGACCACGTTGGTCGCGCTGGTCACGCAGCGCTGGCCCGAGCGCAGGCGCTCCAGCTGAACCACCATGTCCACGCTGGAGGCGATCTGGCGCCGGAGCGCCGGCAGCGGCATGTCGTGGCCCGCCATCATCAGCATGTTCTCCAGCCGGGTCAGGGCCTCGCGCGGGTTGTTGGCATGCAGCGTGCACATCGATCCCGGATGGCCGGTGTTCATCGCCTGGAGCATCTCCTGCGCCTCGCCGCCCCGAACCTCGCCCACGATGATCCGGTCCGGGCGCATCCGGAGCGTGTTCACCAGCAGGTCCCGCATCGTCACCTGACCGGTGCCCTCCGCGCTCATCGTCCTGGTTTCGAGCCGGATCGTGTGCGGCTGCTGGAGCTGCAGCTCCGCCGCGTCCTCGATAGTGATCAGCCGCTCGCTGTGATCGATCTCCTTCGACAGCGCGTTCATGAACGTCGTCTTGCCCGCGCCCGTGCCGCCGCTGATCAGGATGTTGAGCCGCGCCTTGACCCCGATGCGGAACAGCTCGGCCATCGCCGGAGACATCACCCTGAGCTTCGCCATGTCCTGGAGGCTCGTGCCCCGCATGACGAAGCGGCGGATCGAGATCGCCGCGCCGTCGAGCGCAAGCGGCGGGATGACGATGTTGACCCGCGAGCCGTCCTCCAGGCGGGCATCGACCATCGGGCTCGATTCGTCGATCCGCCGCCCCATCCTGCCGGCGATCCGCTGCGCGATGTGGAGCAGATGCTGGCGGTCGCGGAACCGCACCTCGACCCGCTCCAGGCGGCCGCCCCGCTCGACATAGGTCGAGTCCATGCCGTTGATCAGGATGTCGGAGACCAGCGGGTCCTGAAGCAGCGGCTCGATCGGCCCGAGACCCTTGATGTCGTGCACCAGCTCGGTCACGACCTTCTGGCGGTCGAGCGGGCTCAAGTCCGGCACCCCCGCCTCCTCGGTGCCGAGGAAGGACAGCAGCTGGCCCGCGAGCTGCTCGCCGCTCAGCGCCGAGATCTTCGACATGTCGAGGGACTTGACCACGACCGG
Source organism: Defluviicoccus sp. (assembly GCA_028820505.1). GTDB lineage: Bacteria > Pseudomonadota > Alphaproteobacteria > MPNO01 > MPNO01 > MPNO01. Next base: position 3,922 of record JAPPIT010000109.1, on the reverse strand, counting down.
GTGAACCCGCGCCACGATCTCCGAGACGAACCCGTCCACCGACATGCGCGGCGCGGGGTCGGGCTCCGCCCGCGGCGCGGCGGGCGGCGGGGCGCCCGATCCGTCGCCGTTCGCCGGCGCCGAAGGGGCCGCGGGGCGGCGGCGTCCGAAGGCTCTCGCGGGCATCGTCATGCCGCCTCCGCGTACGCGGCCGACGGGGATTCGAAGGCCCGCGCGAAGATCCGCTCGGCAAGCGCCGCCACCGGCTTGCGCAGCCCGCGTGGCAGACGCTCCCCCGGCCAGCCCCGGCTCGCCAGCTCGGGCAGCGAGGCGTCGAAGGGAATCACGGCATCCGGAGGGGCTTCCACGCCCGCCTCGGTCAGCAGGCGCGCGCCCTCGTCCGGGCCGAACTTGCGGGTGTGGTTCTGCACCAGGAGGATCGGCGCGCTTCCACCGAGCAGTCCGATCGTCCGTGCGGCGCGGACACATCCGGCCGGGGTGGGCTCGACCGCCACGATGCGCACGTCCAGCGCGCCCAGAAGATGGAACCGGGTCTCCGGATCGTCGAGCCCGTCGACCAGCACCAGCTGGGAACGGCGCCGCAGCTGGCCGAGCAGCCAGTGAAGCGCCGGCATCGACGGAACCCGGGGAGGGGAAACCCCGAGGCGGTAGGCGTATACCGAAATCCGCTCCGAGCGCTCCGTCCACACCCCGTCCAGCAGGTTCAGGTCCGGAGACGACCGGTCGGCAACGTCGAACAGCTGATCGAGACCGGCCGCCGGTTCCACATCGAGAAGCAGCCCCATCGCCGAAACCGTCCGGCTGAGATCCAGAACGGAGACATAGCGGCCCTCGCCGGCCGCGTGGAGCGCCGTCGCGGCGGCGAGCGTCGTCGCGCCGCTGCCGCCGGTGCCCGCGAAACCCGCCACGCATCCAAGCGCCGCCGGGCCTTCATCCGCCCCGGTCGCCCGCAGCGCCGCCTGCCGGACGGTTTCCGCCGTCACCGGCTTCACCAGGTAGTCGCTCACCCCGGCGAGCAGCACCTCCCGGCTGACCCGGGCCGTGTTCTCCGAGCCGAGCGCGATCACCGCCGTGCCCGCCTCGCAGACCTCGGCGAGCTCGTGGATCGCCCCCACCGGGAAGGGGATACCGTCGAGGTCGACAATGACAAGGCCGCTCGAATGCCCGCCAGCAAGCGCGGAAACGGCCGCCTCGATGCCGCCCGGCCAGACCTGGGGCTCGTCCAGGCCGGAGGAGGGGCCCTCGTAGCGCAGCAGACCCTCGCGCAGCGCGCGCTCGGTCTCCGGATCCGCCGCGAAGGCCAGCGCGGCGGCGGGTCCGTGATCCGCATCGCCATCGAGTCCGTGGTCGGAAGCGCTGTCGAGTACCGGGTCGGCCCGGTCGTCGGGGGATGGAGAAGGCTCAACGGAGAGAGAATCGAACGAGGCGTCAACGGACTCCGGAACTGCCGGCAGGTCCGGCGGCTCGGGATCGCCGGAGGAAACCCCAGGGCTGTCCGAAAGACTCTCGAGAAGCTCGCTCGCGAAATGGTCGGCGGCGGGGAGATCGTCAGCGCCGGCGCCGGTCGCCGCGGGCGACCCTTCCGGCATGGCGGCGGTCGGTTCGCAGAGGGCCGGCGCATCCTGTTCGTCGAGCGGAACGGACGCGCCGTCCGGCAAGCCCTCCAGAAGGGTCTGCTCGAAATCGAAGACCGGGTCGGAGTCGTCTTCAGGAGTCTCTTCGTCCTCGTCGGGAGGCGCTTCCGGAGAGCGGGACACGCCCGGAGCGTCCCGGTCATCGGGACCCCGAGGCGCGGCCGCGGGTGCGTCCGCGAGCCCGGCCAGAAGCACGCATTCGAGGTCGTCGTCCTTTGGTTCCGCCGATTCAGCCGGGTCGCGTGAGGGGAATTCGTTCTCTTGCGGGGTTTCGTCGGCAGGAAGAGCGGCCGCGAACGGGTCTCTCGGAAGGGGATCGTTCGAATTGAGGGAGGAAGGATCGAACCGCTGTCGTGTCGCGGTATTGGAGACGTCGATGTCCGCGTCCTCCGGCGATATCGCCCGCGTCTTCGAAAGATCGGCGCACGGCCCTTGTTCGAACTCCGTCATGGCCGGCGATTCGGCGGGGGCCGGGTTCGGGTCTCCCGGCGCGGCGGCGAAGTCACCCTCATGGCGCGGGTACGGCCGGTCCGTCTCTTCCGAGGCAGCCTGGGGCGTGTCCGAAAGTCCGTCGAGCAGCATGGCCACAAACTCTGTGTCGATGCCGGAGGCGTCCCGTTCCGCCGTCCCGGATCGGGACTCCGGGGGCGCGGCAACCGTGTCCGAGAGGCCTTCCATGAGCGCACCCCCGGAATCCGGGTCGAGCGGCTTCGCCTGCTCGCGATAAGCCTCGGCCGGTCGGCCGGCGTCGGATGGGATGGAAGTCACGGTCATGTCAGGATCCGGCCAAACCGGTCGAAACGGGGAGAGGGCGAGTCGTTCCGGCAGCCGACAAAGCCGTCGACCCGGTCCTTCGCACCCCGCGGTCCCCGTTCGCGCCCCGGCCATGTCAGCCACCGCCGGTCCAGGCGGTGGCCGGCGTGCCGAACTCCTACGGTGTGGGCGAAGGAGGGGTGCCGGTGAAGGTTGTAATGCCGGACCCGGTATTCGTAACCGTGTTTCCGATGCCGCTAATCGCATCTCCGATTTGACCGGAAAACGCGACGATCGCTGCGCCAACCGCGACAGTGACGACCCCGACCAGGATCGCGTATTCGAGCGCGGACACGGCCTCGTTGGCTTTGAGGAAGCGGCGGAGGCGCCGCGAAACGTGTTTGGTGTTCATCGATATAACCCCTTGTTCGAGTTGTGCGGTTCGCCGGAATGCCGTCCGGCACGGTCGTTCGGGAAGCAATCTCGCTTTCAGTCTGTCCTGTCGGCCCTCCGTCGATCGTTGAAAGGCGTCCCGGCCCCGGTTCGCCGCTGGCGATGGCCGCGGGTTTCCGGAGCCGGGAAAAGTTCCAGCCCCGTGCGGGACGGTTTGGAATTCGTTCCCTGTCGGGCCGACGACGGCCCGCGTTTCCCTGCGGGTTCGATGACGAGCGCGGCCAGCGCCCACAGGCCGGCGGTACGGGGGCTCGTCTGCGACACGCTCACGCCTCAGCCCCCCTGCACCGGCTCGAGGCGGGCGATGCCGATCGCGACGGGACGGGCATTCGCGTCGTCGTTCGCCGTGAGCACGCCGGCGTTCCACGGCCCGCCGCTCCAGGCGATGCGGACCACGACCAGCTCGCCCGCCGCGGCCTGGGCGTCCGCGTCGGCGCCGCTCGCGAGGCTCCCGGGGGCGAGGCTCGTTTCGACGGTGACGGAGAGCTTCGTGCCGCAGTCGAACGCATCGCCGAGACCGAGCTCCTTCCGGATCGCCGCGCAGGCCAGCCCCGGGAGCGAGGCCGCGGTCGCGTCCGGCGCGAGCGCGACCGTGCGGACCGCGGCGCGGGCCGCCCGGTCCATGCGGTCCGAGACCCAGGCCGAATGGACAAGCTGCATGATGCCGGCGAAGGCGATCACCAGGACAGACACCGAGATCGCGGTCTCGACCGCCACCGATCCCCGGCAATCGCGCCGGAAGGCCCGAAACGAAACCGCGCGCATGACCGACTCAGCCGCGACCGAAAGTCGCAGGCGCCAGGCCGGCGGAGCGACCCGCGGCGCCGGCCCGGTCCGGGCGGCGAGCGCCGCGGCACCGGCGCGCCGGGCTAGAACATGAGGAAACCGGCGGTTTCGTGCTTCCCCGACGGCCGGCCGGCCGGGACGAATTGCCGCACCCCTGCCGCGGGGGGGGGGGGGGGGTTAAAACCCCCCCCCCCCCCCCAAAGGGGGGGCCCCCCCCCCCCCCCGGGGGATGGGGGGGGCGGGGGGCCCCGCCCGGGGGGAAAAACCCCCCCACCCCAACCGGAAGGGGGGCCCAA
>JAPPIT010000223.1 GCA_028820505.1 Defluviicoccus sp. | reverse complement strand
CGAGAGATCGCCTCGGCGGGTTCGGTCTCGATCGCCACCGACGCGGACGACGAGGCGATCAGGAAGGCGGTGGACCGGGCGCTGTCGGCGCAGCCCTGGGCGAGCTACGGCACCACCAGCGTGACGGTGAAGGAGGGAAGGGTGGAGTTCTGGGGGGTGGTGGGCTCGGACTCCGAGCGCGCCGCGACCCGGGTGCTCGCCGAGGAGATCGACGGCGTCAAGGACGTCGCCGACCACAGGGCGCTCAGATCGCGGGTCAAGACGGATGTGGCTTGAGTGCGTCGAGAAGAGCCGGCGCCGATTTGACGGGGAGCCCGCCGCATGCACGACCTGACGGGCGTTTCCAGGGGCGACCGGTACCGGGCTCTCGGGTTGAGCACGTTCTCGTTCACCGTGTGCTTCGCGGTCTGGACGATCTTTTCCATCATCGGCGTCAAGATCAAACAGGATCTGGGGCTGTCGGAGACCGAGTTCGGGATCCTGGTCGCCACGCCGGTCCTGACCGGATCGGTCAGCCGCATCTTCCTCGGCGTCTGGACCGAACAGTATGGCGGCCGCCTGGTGTTCACGATCCAGATGCTGGCGACGGCGGTGGCGTGCTGGCTGCTGTCGGAGGTCCGTAGCTACGAGGTGTTCCTGATCGCCGCGCTCGGCGTCGGGCTAGCGGGCGGGTCGTTCATCGTCGGCGTCGCCTACACCTCCCAATGGTTCGACAAGGACCGCCAGGGCACGGCGCTCGGGATCTTCGGCGTCGGCAATGTCGGCGCGGCGGTCACCAATTTCGGCGCGCCGTTCCTGGTGGTGGCGTTCGGCTGGGAGCAGGCCGCGCAGATCTACGCGGTCGCGCTGGCGCTCACCGCCGTCGCCTTCTACCTGCTGGCCCGGCCGGACCCGGGGGAGGTGGCGCGCAAGAGCGAGGGCCGCAAGCCGGTCTCCGCGAGAGAGCAGCTTGCGCCGCTCAGGAACATCCAGGTCTGGCGCTTCGCCACGTACTACTTCTTCGTGTTCGGCGGCTTCGTCGCCCTCGCCTCCTACCTGCCGCGCTTCTATGTCGGCGCCTACGGCCTGGAGCTTGCCACCGCCGGCATGCTGGCGGCGGCCTATTCCATGCCCGGATCCGTCTTCCGCGCCCTCGGCGGCTGGATGTCGGACAAGTGGGGCGCGCGCGCGGTGATGTACGCGACCTTCATCGTGTCGCTGATCTGCCTGTTCATAATGAGCTACCCGCGCACCGAGTACATCGTTCAGGGCATCGACGCGCCGCTCCGGTTCACCTTCGGCGTCGATCTGACGTCCTTCGTCATACTCAGCGTGCTGCTCGGATTCGTGATGTCGTTGGGCAAGGCCGCGGTCTACAAGCACATCCCGGTCTACTACCCGCACCATGTCGGTTCGGTCGGCGGGCTCGTCGGCATGATCGGCGGGCTGGGCGGTTTCGTCCTCCCGATCACGTTCGGCATCCTCAACGACTGGTTCGGCGTCTGGACCAGCTCCTTCATGCTGCTGTTCGCGATCGTGGCGGTGAGCACGGTGTGGATGCATGTGGCGATCCGTCTGATGGAACGCCGCCGTCATCCGGGGCTCGCCGACGAACGCTATCTCAGCGACGTGCCGGATACGCCGCAGGCGCCGCCGGAGTCGGCGCGCTAGACCCGGGAGCGGAAAGAGGTGGCCAAGAACCTGGCAAGCTGGGATCCCGAGGACGACGCCTTCTGGGAGGCGGAGGGCAGGCGTATCGCCACCCGCAATCTGTGGATCTCCATCCCCTGCCTGCTGTGCGGCTTCGCGGTGTGGCTGTACTGGGGGATCATCACGGTTCAGATGATCAATCTGAAGTTCCCGTTCTCCCAGGCGGAGCTGTTCACGCTCGCCGCGATCGCCGGGTTGAGCGGGGCGACGCTGCGCATCCCGTCGTCGTTCTTCATCCGTATCGCGGGCGGCCGCAACACGATTTTCCTGACCACGACGCTGCTCATCGTCCCGGCGGCCGGGACCGGGTTTCTCCTGCAGAACCCGGATACGCCGCTCTGGCAGTTCCAGGTCATGGCGCTGCTCTCGGGCTTCGGCGGCGGCAATTTCGCCTCGTCGATGTCGAACATCTCCTTTTTCTATCCGAAGAAGGTGCAAGGGCTTTCGCTCGGCATGAACGCCGGGCTCGGCAATTTCGGCGTCACCACGATGCAGATCCTGGTGCCGCTGGTCATGACGGTGGGCATTTTCGGCGGCTCGGCGCTGGTGCTCGCCAACTCTTCCGGCACGCTGGTCGGCAAGATCCCGGCGGGAACCGAGACCTATATCCACAATGCCGGCTATGTCTGGGTCGCCATACTGGTGCCGCTGGCGGTCGCCGCCTGGTTCGGCATGAACAACATCACCGCGTCGCATGTCTCGCCGGGGCTGACGTCGACCGCCGAGGCGTTCGGCAAGATCCTCGGCATGCTGGGAATCGGGCTGGTTACCGCGGCGATCGGGTTGTGGCTGCTGCTGCCGGAGAATGCCGGCGGTTCCGGGCTGGAGCTCAGCAAGTGGCTGGTGCTCCCGCTGGTCATCGCCGCGACCGTGTTCGCCCTGCGGGCGATCCCCGGCACCATCCGCCGGAGCCTCGACCAGCAATACGCGATCTTCAGGAACAAGCACACCTGGGCGATGACGGTCATCTACACCATGACCTTCGGCTCCTTCATCGGCTACGCCGCGGCCTTCGGACTGGCGATCAAGGTGGTGTTCGGCTTCCAGCATATGGAGGTCGACGGGGTGATGACCCACACGACCGTGAACCCGAACGGGCCGAGCGCGCTGATGTATGCCTGGACCGGACCCTTCATCGGCGCGCTGATCCGCCCCGTCGGCGGCATGATCTCCGACCGCCTCGGCGGTGCGCTGGTCACGCAGATCGTCTCCGTGATCATGGTCGTCTGCGCGCTCGGCGTGGCCTGGTTCCTGTCGCTCGCCTACGCCTCGCCCACGCCGGAAGACTATTTCGTGCCGTTCCTCATCCTGTTCCTGGTCCTCTTCGCGGCGACCGGTATCGGCAACGGCTCGACCTTCCGCACCATCGCCATCGTGTTCGACCGGGAGCAGGCCGGCCCGGTGCTGGGCTGGACCTCGGCGGTCGCCGCCTACGGCGCCTTTATCATCCCGAAGGTGTTCGGCGAGCAGATAAAGGCGACAACGCCCGAACACGCGCTGTACGGATTCGCGGCGTTTTATGCGATCTGCATCGTCATTAACTGGTGGTTTTATCTGCGCAAGAATGCCTATGTGAAGAACCCGTGAGGAGACCGGATCGATGAGCCACTTCCTCGATCGGCTGACATTCTTCCGCAAGACGGTCGATACCTTCGCCGACGGGCACGGCATCGTCACCAACGAGGACCGCGACTGGGAGGAGTCCTACCGGGCCCGCTGGCAGCACGACAAGATCGTGCGCTCGACCCACGGGGTGAACTGCACCGGCTCGTGCAGCTGGAAGATCTACGTCAAGGGCGGGATCATCACCTGGGAGACGCAGCAGACCGACTA
>JAPPIT010000129.1 GCA_028820505.1 Defluviicoccus sp. | reverse complement strand
AGAACATAACCGGAACATACACTCCCAACGGTGGAACTTCAAGGATAAGCAGGTTTGCTTTTGTTTCCACCGTCTTAAAAACTCGTGGATGGTCGGCCTTCGCCGACCATGACGGTGAGGAGACAGGGGTAAAAGCGCTTCTATCTAAACCGGACAGGCTCTAGTGACCCAACTATTGGACCTAAAGTGACTATTCGCTCCATCTTCTCGACGCTGCTGCTTATCTCGTTGACCGTTTTGGGCGGCGCGCCCGCCGCCGCGCCGAGCCACGGGATCGCCATGCACGGCGACCTGAAATACGAGGCCGATTTCCGCCACCTCGACTACGTCGACCCGGACGCGCCCAAGGGGGGCGAGTTGCGCCGCGCGGTGCGGGGAACCTTCGACAACCTCAACCCGTTCCTGATCAAGGGCGTGCCGGCGCACGGGCGCCACCTGGTCTTCGAGAGCCTGCTCAAGCGCACGTGGGACGAGCCGTTCTCGCTCTACGGGCTGATCGCCGAAACCGTCGCGGTGCCGGACGACCGGTCCTCGGTCGCCTTCACGCTGAGGCCCGAGGCGCGGTTTCACGACGGCCGCCCCATCACGGTCGACGACGTGGTGTTTTCCTGGGAAACCCTCAAGGAAAAGGGCCGGCCCAACCACCGGCTCTATTACAAGCAGGTTCGCCGGATCGAGCGTCCCGGCGAACGCACCGTGCGCTTCGTCTTCGACGCCGATCCGCCCGACCGCGAGCTGCCGCTGATCCTCGGGCTGATGCCGATCGTCTCGAAGGACTATTACGCCGATGTCGAGTTCGAGAAGACCACGCTGGTCCCCCCGGTCGGCAGCGGGCCCTACCGCGTCGAGAGCGTCGATCCCGGGCGCCGCATCGTCTATCGCCGCGACCCCGCTTACTGGGGGCGGGATCTCGCGGTCAACCGGGGACAGCACAATTTCGACCGCGTGCGCTACGATTACTACCGCGACGGCGACGTGATGATCGAGGCGTTCAAGGCGGGCGAGTACGACCTCCGTCTCGAGTTCTCCGGCAAGCGCTGGGCGACGGCTTACGACTTTCCCGCGGCCGGGGACGGCCGCGTGACGCTCGAGACGCTGCCCAACGGCCGCCCGTCGGGCATGACCGCCCTGGTATTCAATTCGCGCCGCGAGATCTTCGCCGACCGGCGGGTGCGCTACGCGCTGGCGCACGCCTTCGATTTCGAAACGGTCAACAGGACGCTGCTCCACGGCGCCTATCGCCGCACGCGCAGCATCTTCGACAACTCGGAGCTCGGTTCGCGCGACGTTCCGGAGGGGCGCGAGCTCGCCCTGCTGGAACCGTTCCGGAGCGCGCTGCCGCCCGAGCTGTTCGAAGGGCCCTATCGGCCGCCCGGGGTCGAGGGCGGCATCCGGAAGAGCCTCCGGGCGGCCAAGCGTATCCTCGCCGAAGCGGGCTGGGCGGTGCGCGACGGTGCGCTCAAGCGAGCCAAAGACGGGCTCGGGATGGCCTTCGAGATCCTGCTGGTCGATCCGGCGAACGAGAAGATCGCGCTTGCCTTCGCCCGCAACCTGCGGCGCCTCGGCGCCGCGGCGCGGGTCCGCACGGTCGACACCTCGCAATACCAGTACCGCCGCAACACCTACGACTTCGACATGATCGTCTATCGCTGGGGCATGTCGCTCTCGCCGGGCAACGAGCAGGCGTTCTACTGGGGCAGCAAGGCGGCGGGACAGGAAGGGACGCGCAACTATCCGGGCATACGGAACCCGGCCGTCGACAGGCTGATCGAGCGGATGACCGAGGCGCGCGGGCGCGAGGTCTTCGTCGACATCGTCCGCGCCATGGACCGGGTCCTGCTGTGGGGCCACCACTTTGTGCCGCTCTACCACCTGCGGGGCGACCGCGTGGCCTACTGGAACCGTTTCGGCAGGCCCGGGGTCACCCCGCTCTACGGGCTGGTCATCGACGCCTGGTGGGAAGACCCGACCAGGGCCGGGGTCAACCGGTAGCCCGGATTTCACCCCAGCCTTCAGCGACTGCCGTTCGGCTCGGGACGCGAATTCCGGCGCGCCGGCGTCTCCCGCGTCGCCGTCTCCCACCGTCATGCCCGGACTCGTTACAGCCGAGACCGACACGCGCTTGTCGTGGAACTCTAGCCCCTGCGCGGCGGAGGGTATCGTAGCGCATCTCCGGCGAGTGGGCCTGCCATGCCGCCCGGTAGTCGAGCCGGAGCAAGGCCCAAGCCTGCGCAAGATCGCCCCCAGCCATGACCCGGCGTGGTCACCGCCGCCTCACCATGTCGCGCGGATTTCGACCCCGACCGTGTGCTCGGGGGCGGCGGTGCCGCTCTCCCTGCGCGTCGCCTTCACCCCGAACGAGAGATCCGGTGCGTTGGCCGCCTCCGGCGCGAGCCGCCAGCCGACGCTGTAGTCGCGCACGGCCGTCGCGAGCCCGAGCCCCATATGCGGGCTGCCGGTCCAGCGACCGCCGAAGGCCGGCAGGCCGTACGCCGCCTCCACCGCCCAGCGCGAGGCCGCCTCGCCGCCGCCGGTGCGGTCGTCGAGCGGATCGGGCGCGAACAGCGCGTCGAGACCGCCGGTGGCCTTTCCGCCGAAGTCCTGGCGCAGGGACAGCGACGCGCCCCGCTGCGTCGCCGGGGCCGGGTCGTAGGCCAGCGCCGCCGAGAAGCCCCGGTCCTTCAGGTCGTCGTTCCCGTGCGCAATGAGCGTGCGGCCCGACAGGTCAAGCGAGAGGCCCATGCCCGGATCGGTCCACTTGACGCCGCCGCCGAGCTCGACCCCGAAGCCGGTCTCCGCATCGCCGCCGTCATGGCGCGCGCCAAGCTCCAGCTTCGGCACGAGGCTTGCCCCGTCCTCCATGGCGACATGGTAGCTGCCCTCCAGGCCGACCCTGAGCCGCGTCACGTCGGAGTCCGACGCCGCGAGGTCGCGGGTCTTCTCCGAGGAGGTCCGCGTCCACAAGGCGTCCGAGGTCGCCGCCAGCGCCGGGCCGGAGCCCTCGGCCGGCGGGGCCAGCAGGTCGCCCCGCATCCCCGCCGCCGCCATGGACCAGCTCGTGTCGGCCTTGTAGCGGCCGCCCAGTTCGGTCTTCAGCGTCACCTCGCCGGTGCCGTAGCCCGCCGCGCCCCAGAGCTTCAACCGCTCCGATGCCTGGAAGGCCGCATAGGGGACCGCCGCCGTCAGCGACGCCTCCACCTTGCCGTCGCCCTCGCGCACCGCGCCCCGGCACAGTTCGGCCGCCTCGGCCGGGCAGTCCTGCGAGGCGGCGCGGGACATGACGTCCGTGTCGCGGTAATCGCCCTCGCCGTCGCTCTGCGCCAGCGCAAGGCCGACCAGCCACCTGCCCCTTGCATAGTCCGCCCCCAGCATGCCGGTGGTGACCGTGCCGTCGAGCGAGAAGGTCCCCTCGCGCCCGTCGAAGCTGCCCTGCGCCGCACGGCCCCAGAACGCCATGCTGCCGCCCGAGGAGTCCTTCTCGCCCGTCAGCGAGAAGCTCGACCCCAGCAGCGCGTCGCGCGCCGTCATGGTGCGGGAGTGC
>JAPPIT010000079.1 GCA_028820505.1 Defluviicoccus sp. | reverse complement strand
CAGGACGCGAAATAATCCGGCAAATCCGACCTCAGACAATCTGCGAAACAACACGAGGCGATCAGGAAGGCGGTGGACCGGGCGCTGTCGGCGCAGCCCTGGGCGAGCTACGGCACCACCAGCGTGACGGTGAAGGAGGGAAGGGTGGAGTTCTGGGGGGTGGTGGGCTCGGACTCCGAGCGCGCCGCGACCCGGGTGCTCGCCGAGGAGATCGACGGCGTCAAGGACGTCGCCGACCACAGGGCGCTCAGATCGCGGGTCAAGACGGTCGTGCCGTAGCTCCCGGCGCCGCGCCGCTTGATCCGCCAGCCGCGAGCGGGCTTGATCGCGCCTCCACTCGAAGGAGGCGCGCCTTGCTGAGCCGTGCGGCCGCGGATGAGATCGTTCGACGCGCCGACTCTGGACGGACCAGCCCGCTGCTGATGCTGTGCAGGGCGGATACGGAAGCCCCGGTCGAATTATTTTGTAAGCTCTCCTCGGGATGCGATGAGGGTGTCTTGAACTTGGCACGAGAAGTGATTGCAGCCTGCCTCGCCAGAGACCTCGAATTGCCGGTCCCTGTGCCTTACTTGGTCGATATACCGCCTCAGCTATCGGCAGGAGTTGCCGACGGCAGCATCGCGGCGCAACTTCGAGAGAGCTCAAGCGTGGGCTTCGGTTCGGCGAGGGTCGACAACCAGTTCAGTGCCTGGAGTTCGGGGAGCCGTATCTCTAACGCTTTGGTGCCCGTTGCGATGTCGGCGCTCGTGTTCGATGCGGTCATCGAGAACGTGGATCGGCGCGCAACCAACCCTAACTGCCTCGTCGCGGGCGACCGTATCCGACTGATTGACCATGAGCTTGGATTTCCATCCAAGTCTGTCGTGATCGACTGGCTACCGCCTTGGCAAGAAGGCAGCCTAAACTGGCTGGACCAGCCCGACGGGCACATCTTTTGCAAGGGCCTCAAGAGGCGAGACGTCGACGTCTCCCCTCTATGGGAAGCATGGTCTGGGGTGTCCGACGACCGGCTGCAGGAGTATCGTGCGGCAATTCCACGGGAATGGGCCGAGGCCCTCCCCGCGGTCGATGAAGCACTGGACCGAATCCGAGGCGCTAGAGATAACATCGACGGGGTAATCGCGGAAATCCTGCGGGTGCTGCAATGACTGGGAACCGAACCTACAGCTACACGATACTTCGATACGTCCATGACGTGGTGTCCGGCGAATCGCTGAATGTCGGCGTCGTCATGCATGTGCCAGCGGCAGGCTTCCTGACGGTGCGGACCCGAAAGACCGCAGGTCGTCTCAAGTACGCGTTTCCCGACCTGGACAGGCGGGCCTTCGTGGAAGCGATGAAGGCTGTCGACCGTGGATTTTCCTCTATTGCCAAGCAGGCGAAAGACGAACTCCTCTTCGGTCCGCAGGTCGATGCTCGGCGTCTCGCTCTCAAGGTGCTGCCTCACGATGACAGCGCTTTGCAGTGGTCTCCAGTGGGCACGGGTTTGACAGCCAACTCGGCCAAAACGTTCGAACGCCTTTACGAACGTCACGTGGCTCGGTTCGACCACAAAGCGGGGCGTCGGCGGCGGACAGACGAGGACATCTGGCGGCCAGTTCGTGAAAAGCTGGCTGAACGAGATGTCCACATTCCGTTCGAGCCGAAAGTAATCGCTGGAAGGCGGGATCGGATCGAGTTTAAGAAGGCTTGGAAGAACGGGCGTTGGCATGCATACGAGGCAGTTTCGTTCGACCTCTCGGACGCCGACAACATTAAAGACAAAGCAAGACGCTGGAGGGGCCATCTTTCTGCCGTAAGAGACGGGCGTAGCGAGGATATCGATCTGCACTTCGTGCTGGGGCTTCCTCAAGACCAGACGCTTTTGCCCGCCTACAAGACCGCCAAGCAAATTCTTGAGGGCGCACCCTTCGCCAAAGAGGTCGTTGAGGAAAGCAATGTGGACCAACTCGTGGCGTCTCTCGAAGACGAGTACCGAGCGTACCAACGGTAAGCCGCTCGTCAGCGCTGCTGCACATACACGGACCGACTGACCGCCCCGCAGGGAATTTCGCGGACGGTCGACCGGGCGCTGTCGGCGCAGCCCTGGGCGAGCTACGGCACCACCAGCGTGACGGTGAAGGAGGGAAGGGTGGAGTTCTGGGGGGTGGTGGGCTCGGACTCCGAGCGCGCCGCGACCCGGGTGCTCGCCGAGGAGATCGACGGCGTCAAGGACGTCGCCGACCACAGGGCGCTCAGATCGCGGGTCAAGACGGTCGTGCCGTAGCTCCCGGCGCCGCGCCGCTTGATCCGCCGGCCGCGAGCGGGCTTGATCGCGCCTCCAATTGAAGGAGGCGCGGGCTCATGACGGCCGACATCGACATCTACAACCCCGACGCGCTCGGCGCGCCGCTGGGTCAATACACCCATGTGACGCGGGTGAAGGCGTCCGAATTCCTGTTCATCGCGGGCATGCTGTCCGCCGATCCCGACGGCAATGTCGTCGGCGAGCGGGATTTCGACGCGCAATGCGTCCAGGTCTTCGCGAACGTGCACGCCGCGCTGGAATCGGCCGGCGCCGGCTGGGGCAACGTGGTCCAGTTCACCACCTACATGGTGCATTCCCAGTCGATCCCGGAGTTCATGAAATTCCGCCTGCGCGAATTCCCCGCGATGTTCCCGGACGGCAAATACCCGCCGAACACCCTGCTCCTCGTCGACCGGCTGGTGCAGGAGCCCTTCCTGATCGAGGTGCAGACCGTCGCGGCGATTTGAGGGGAAGGCTAAAGCGGCACCACGAGCAGGGTGTCGACGGTGCGCGAATCGCACACCGCCACGCGCTCGGCGAACTTGAGGGCGCCGTCCCGCTCGACGATCCGGTCGAGATAGCGGCCGCAGGCGAAGACCGACATCGCGCCGGAATGCATGGTGCGGACGACGATGAAGTTGGTCCGGGCGGTATGGACCCCGCCGTCCTTTCCGACGATCTCGGCGGCGCCGACGGTGTGGCAATAGGTATGGGGCTCGAAGATGTTGGCCGTCCGCATGGCGCGCACCCGGTCGCGCATCATCGCCGCCCCGTCGCAATGGACGATGGCGAGCGGCAACCCGGCCTCGTGGTTCTCCCGCGTGACGATGCGGTAGAGCCCGTCATCGGTGAAGAAGCCGGGCCAGTCCTCCAGCCGGTCGTCGTCGATGGCGTGCGCATAGGCCGTGTTGAGCCGTGCGATGCGCGCCGCCAGCGCGTCTCCGGTCCCGGTCACAGCGCCATGCAGTCCCGCCACGCGCGCCAGAAGCCGCGCACCGCCGCCTCGGTGACGCGCGATGCGCCGGCCGGCTCGATCGCGGTGCCGCCCATCCGCATGAAGCTCCGCCCCTCGGGCGCGCTCCTCGTCGCGGCGTCGATGAAGCCGCCGATGCAGCCGTCCTCCATCGAGACGTAGCCCGCCGGTCCGACCAGGTTGTTGACCTTGAGCCGGAGCGCCTCGAACGACTCGTCGTCGTCCTCGAAGCCCAGCACGGTCCATTTGAGCTCACACGCCTCCGGCCCCCTTGGGACGAGCTGGCGGACGGCGAGCGCGTTCAGGATCTGCTGCACGACCAGCGTCGGGAAGATGGTCTGGATCGAGTTGGTGATCCGGTCGCCGAGCTCGAGCCGGTGCTCCATCAGGGACGGATCCTCGAGCGCGTATTGCTCCTTCAGCGACCGCACCGCCTCGGCGCCCCCCCGTTCGCTGCCGTCGGCCGCGCGTTCGGTGAAGCTCAGATGGTGCCAGCCGTTCTCGCTGAGCCGGATGCCGCCGCCCATGGTGAAGCGGACGATGCCGAACGTGTTGTGGAACACGTGAAGCAGCGTCGCGTGATAGCTGTCTTTGGTGTTCTCCGCGTAGAGCTTCCAGTTGTTGGGCAGAAGCTGGCTGTGATAGCCGAGCACCCGGACCGGCTTCACGAACACCCGGTCCAGCGCCGCCAGAATGGCGGGGCCGATATAGGTTTCGAGATCTGGCGCCTCGTCGGAGAACGTCGCGAAGACCAGCCCGTTCCGCGACTCGGCGCGGAGCCGTTGCAGCCCGTGCGCGCCGGGCTCGAACCCCGCTTCCATCCCGCCCTCGCCGCGCACGCCGCGCCGGAACGCGACGCCGGTCAGGCTGCCGTCGAGGTCGTAGGTCCAGTTGTGATAGACGCAGGTGAACTCGCTCACCGTGCCGCGCGGCTTGTAGCAGACCAGCGCGCCCTTGTGGGCGCAGCGGTTGACCAGCGCGTTTATCCCGCCGTCCCGGCCGCGAACGACGACGATCGGGGCGTCGCCGATGACGCTCGTCCGGTAGTCGCCCGGGTTCGGGATCTCCGCTTCGAGGCAGAGGAAGTTCCAGGTCGGGCCGCGGAAGATCCGCTCCTGCTCGCGGACATGGATGTCGGGGTCGCTGTAGACCCGGTAGGGCACCCGCGAAACGTCGTCGTCGGGCCAGAGTTGGGCTGTGCTCATCGGCGCCGGTTCCGCGCCGAGGATAGGACATCGCGGCCGGCGTGTCATACTGCGCCGGCACGGCGGGAGAACGGGAAATGGGCGGGATGCGAAACGTCGTCATCGCCGGCCGGGCGCTCGACGCCTACTTGGCGGTGCATCGCAGCGGGAACGGACCCGGCCTCCTCCTGCTTGCCGACGAGGCGGGGCTGGACGAGGGGATCGGGGCGCGGGCCGATCTGTTCGGCGAGGAGGGGTATGCGGTGCTCGCGGTCGCCGGCCTGTCGGACCCGGGCGAGGTCCGCGCGGCGGCGGAGGTCCTGCGCACCATGCCGGAACGCTCCGGCGGCATCGCCGTGCTGGGCCACGGACCCGGCGGGGCACTCGCCTGCCGGGCGGCGTCCGCCTTCGACGCGGCGATCGCGTTCGATCCGGCGGGGCTCGGCGACGCTTCGGAAATCGACGGGGCCTGCCCGATACTGCTCGTCTTCGGGACCGGCGGGAGCGCGGAGACGGCGGCCGCGGCGCGGCGCATCGAGAGCGGCCTCGACCGGCATAACGGCAGCGGCGTCGCGGTCTATCCCGGCGCGTCGCCCGGCTTCGCGATCCCGCACCGCCCGGCCTTCGACAAGCGGACCGACAACCTGGCGCACAGCCGGGCGCTGGGGCCGCTGCGCCGCGCGCTGGGCCCGCATTACGACCTCGTCGCGCTGTTCGAGGCGCATGTCCGCCACGAGTTCGAGACCCGCGACGTGGACGCGACCATGGCGACGATGATCGACGAGCCCTACGTCAACCACGTCCCGACGCTGGCCGGCGGCGTCGGCCACGACATGCTGAAGCGGTTCTACAGGTACCATTTCGTGCACCAGAACTCGCGCGAGCGGTCGAGCACGCTCGTTTCGGAGACGATCGGCCCGGACCGGATCGTGCTGGAGACGGTGGTGCGCTTCCGACACGACCGGGTGCTCGACCGGTACTTCCCTGGCATCGCGCCGACCGGGAAGATCGTGGAGATCCCGACGCTTCTGCTGGTGAGGTTCCGCGGCGACCGCGTGTGCCACGAGCATATCTACTGGGACCAGGCCTCGGCGCTGAAGCAGATCGGCGCGCTCGACGCGGACGGCCTTCCCGTCGCCGGCGCGGAGGCGGCCGAGAAAGTGCTCGACGAGACCCGCCCGTCCAACATCTTCATGCAGGACGCCTGGGCGGAAAGCGAGGGCAAGCCGATTTGAGCCCGCGCCTGTCTCTGCTAGGCTTTTCCTGTCCATGCACGAAAACCGGCTGAGGCCGGGGAGAGGGAGACACGGGATGACAGCACGCAAACTTCTCGTCGCCACGCTCGCGGCGGGCCTGCTCGCGGGCGCGGCGACGACCGCGGAGGCCAAGCTCAAGCGGATTACGATCGGCAGCAACCCGGCGGGGTCGGTCTACTTCCTGCTCGCGGGCGGTTTCGCCAAGCATTTCCAGCAGGACCTCAAGATCCGCTCGACCGCCCAGCCGCATGCCGGCTCGTCGGTCTACCTGCCGCTGATGAACAAGGGCGAGATGGTGATGGGGCTCAATTCGAGCCTCGACTCCGGCCTCGCGGTCGCCGGGAAGGAACGTTTCAAGGACCGGATCCAGAACGTCCGCCTGCTGGCCCGGGTGTGGATCCTGCCCTACGCCTACATGGTCAAGGAAAGTTCGGGCATCAAGACGCTCGACGACTTCCGCGGCAAGAAGATCATCGTCAACGTCAAGACCAATGTCTCGCTCGCATTGACCAACCGCACGGTTCTGTCGACCGCGGGTTTGACGGAAAAGGATGTCGACGCGGTGGATTCGGGCGGCGTGGTCGCCGGAATCAACATGGTGGTCGAGGGTCGCGCGGATGCGACGACCGTCGCGCTCGCTATGCCGGCGATGCGCAAGACCCACGCGACGGTGCCGGGCGGGCTCCGTATCATCGGGCTCGGCAAGATGGCGAACGACGAAATGCTCGCCAAGGGCATCGCCGGGCTCTACTCGATGAAGGTCAAGCCGAGCAAGCGCTTCCCCTTCGTTCGCGAGCCGCTCACCATCGCCGCGTTCGACACCTATCTCAACGCCGGGAGCCAGGTGGGCGACGATGACGCGTACATGCTGGTCAAGTCGCTGCACACCAACTGGAAGAAGCTGCAGAAGGACTACGCGCCGCTTCGCGGAACGCCCATCGACGGGCTGGCGCCGGCCAACACGTCGATGCCTTACCATCCGGGCGCGATCAAGTACTACAAGGAAGCGGGCCTCTGGACGGCCGGACACGACGCGGGCCAGACAAGGGCCATGAACGCAGTGAAGTAGCCGGCACCGCCGGCCAGGCCAGGCGGCGCGCGGCAACGGCAGCCCGATGGAACGGCTGACGAGCCTGTTGTTGCGCGCCTGCCTCGGCGCGGTCCCGATCATCGGGATCCTCTGGATCTTCTCGGTCGCCGACCGGTTCGGCTTCGCATTCACCTTTCAACAGGCCATCGGCGTCGTCCTCGGGCTGTCGATCGCCGCGGCCTATCTCAAATACCCATACGGTTCGCGGGCCGGGCTGCTTGAGATCGCGCTCGTCGTTATCTCTTTCGCGTCCTGGTTCTGGATGTCGTGGAACTTCGAAGACTGGATCGTCGGCATGGCGGACCGGACGCCCGACAAGTGGGTGCCGGGCGCGGTCGCCATCCTCGCCATGCTGGAGGCGCTCAGGAAGGCATGCGGGAAAGTGATCACCACCCTCGTCTGGGTGATGATCGTCTACGCCTTCTTCGGCGACATACTGCCGGGGGCGCTGGAAGCCGAGGTCTTCCCGCCGACCAAGACGGTTCTCTACCTCTACGCCGACAATAACGGCATTCCCGGCCTGGTGCTCCGCGTCGTCACCGAGCTGGTGCTCGCTTTCATCATTCTCGGAAAGCTGCTGGAGGTATCCGGCGCGACCCGGTTCTTCACCGACCTCGCGATGGGCATGATGGGCCACCGCCGGGGCGGTCCCGCCAAGGTCGCCGTCGTCGCGTCGAGCGCTTTCGGCACCATCTCGGGCTCGTCCGTGGGCAACATCATGTCGACCGGGATCGTCACGATCCCGATGATGAAGCGCACCGGGTTCGAGCCGCGCTACGCCGCCGGCATCGAGGCGGTGGCCTCCAACGGGGGCCAGATCGCTCCGCCGGTGATGGGCGCGACGGCGTTCATCATCGCCGAGTTCCTCGAAGTCCCTTATATCGACGTGGTGATCGCCGCGGCGATCCCGGCGGCGCTCTACTATCTGGTGTTGTTCCTCCAGGTCGACGCGATCGCCGCGCGGTTCGGCCTGCTCGGCCTGCCGAAATCGGATCTGCCCCGGGTGCTTTCGGTGCTTCTGTCGGGCTGGGTGTTCCTGATCCCGCTCGGGGTGCTTCTCTATTTCCTGTTCGGGCTGGGCTACAACCCGGGCCTGTCGGCGATGTACGCCGCCACCTCGCTGTTCGTGCTCTACCTCCTAAAAATCCGACGCCTGCCGAGTCGCGCGGAATGGGCCAATTTCATTTTCGGCTCGGGCGAGAACCTGCTGCCGCTGATGCTGATCGCGGGCGGCGCGGGCGTGGTGATGGGCGTCCTCAACGCGAGCGGGCTCGCCTTCCAGCTCTCGATCATCCTCGCCGAGCTCGGCCAGAGCGCGGGAATCTTCTGGATGCTGGTGGTGACCGCGCTGGTCTCGATCATCCTCGGCATGGGGATGCCGACCGCGGCGGTCTATATCGTCCTCGCCACGGTGATCGCGCCCGCCCTGATCGAGATCGGGTTGAAGCCGATGGCGGCGCATCTCTTCCTGTTCTATTTCGGGCTGTTGAGCATGCTGACCCCCCCGGTCGCGGTGGCCAGCATGGTGGCGGCGGGGATCGCGGGCTCCGACATGTGGCGGACCGGCATCGTCGGCATGCAGCTCGCCGCCGCCGCCTACCTGCTGCCTTTCCTGTGGGCGTTCAACCCGGCGCTGGTGATGCAGGGCTCCTGGGTGGCGGTGGTCTATGTCAGCCTCACCGCGCTGGTCGCCGGGTTCCTGATTGCCGAGTCGGTCATCACCTGGGGCGACGGCGGGCTCGCCAGGATGGGGCTTGCCCTGTTCTATTTCGCGGCGGCGATCGCGGTCGGCGGATCGACGATCTGGCTCGGCGCGGAATCGCCGCTGACGCTGCTCGCGGGCGCGGTCGGCGCGGTCGTGGCGTTCCTCGCGCGGCGCAGCGCGGCCCTGAGGGTCAGGGCGCGCGCGCTTTAGCGGCCGTCCCGAGTTCGCCGGGCGCCCACGGCCAGCCCATCTCCGGCAGCGTCCCGACCACCTCGAAGGGCTGGACGAGGCGGAACGTGCGGCCGTAGCGGTCGGTCGTGACGACTTCCATCGTGTGGAGGCCGGGCGCCAGATCCGGCGGCAGGTCGGCGCGCCACAGGTGATTCGACCGGTACACCATCATCCCCAGCGGGAAGGGTCCGGGCGCGCCCTTCCAGGCCTCGCCCCGCCAGATCGAGAAACCGGCGGTCTCATCGCCTCCGACGATGC
Organism: Defluviicoccus sp.; assembly: GCA_028820505.1. Taxonomy (GTDB): domain Bacteria; phylum Pseudomonadota; class Alphaproteobacteria; order MPNO01; family MPNO01; genus MPNO01. The sequence continues at coordinate 21,296 of JAPPIT010000079.1, read as the reverse complement.
TCCTTACGGCGAGACGGGCGTTGGTCGACTGCTTCGCCAGGGCGAGCGGGTCGGCATAACGCGGTCCCTTGAAGCTGTCCTCGCCTTCGCCGGGCTGGGTCCGCACCGCCTCCATCGGCGCGCCGCCGTCGATCGACACCCTGACCCGGCTCTCCTTCGACCCGTTCCAGACATTGACCGCGACCCAGCTGCCCTCGGCGAGGTCCCGGACGGTCAGCATGTTCATGTCCCCCAGATCCGCGACGGTGACCGTCGGCAGGGCATTGGAGGGCCGGGGGTGGCGGCGGGCGTGGGAGAAGAGCGCGCGGACCCAGGCGCGGAAACGCGGCGTGTTGAAGGAAGCGTGCATCTGCTCCCCGCCCGTCCCGCCGAAGGTCAGGTAGGTGTCGACATAGGTGCTGCCGTCGAAGTCGATCGCGTAGTAGCCGCGCGGCGCGCCGAGCCGCTGGGTCGCGTGCGGGATGCCGTCGTCATCGAGGTCGCCCGCCCACCACGAGCCGGAGACGGCGCCGGTGACGATCTGGTGGAACGGCGCGGGGCCGGTGCCGGTGGCCTCCCGCCAGCCGTGGAAATGCTCGCCCGGAAGGATCTGCTCGACGGTGTGGGTGTGGCCGCTGAGGCCGAGCGCGGGGCGGTCTCCGACGATCTCATAGAGCTCCGCCAGATTGTCCACCTGGCCCTGCTGTCGGGTCGCATTCGTATAGGAGACGAAGGGGATGTGGGCGTTCAGCACGATCAGCCGGTCCGCCGGCACGTGCGCCAAATCGTTGCGCAGCCATTCGAGCTGCCGCTCGTGGATCGCGCCGTTGAAGGTCGGTTTCCCCGCGGGGTCGCAGAACGCGTGATCGTCGACGCCGTTGCACGGGTAGCGCACATCGTCCAGCACCACGAAATGCACCTTGCCGATGTCGAAGGAGTAGTACTCCGGGCCCCATTCGCGCCGGAACGTGTCGAACGAATGGTGGTCGTCCCCGGCGTCGAAATCGAGGTCGTGGTTGCCGGGGACGTAATATTGCGGCACGCCGCCCGCCGCGACGATCTTCCTGAAGCGCCCGTAGAGCGAGAGATCGTCGCCCATCACGTCGCCCTCGAAGATCAGGCATTCGGTGGCGGAATTGTCGCGCCCGGCGAGCATTCGGCCGACGGTATCGCGGACGTAGGAGAGCTCGCGGTTGGTGTAGGTCTGCGTGTCGCCGAAGACCAGGCACTGGAACCGGTCGCCGACCCTGTCCTCGATCAGCGGGAAATTGACCGCCGCCGGCAGCGGCCCGGTGGGCGCGATCCCGCCGAAGCGGAGCGGCGGCGAGCCGGCGACCTTGTGGACGTAGTTGAACTGCGGCACCAGGTCCGCGTTCACCGGCGTGGCGTAGCCGGCAGGCTTGGTGACGAACAGGTTCATGTCGTCGTAGGCCGGCAGCGCGTAAGCCCCCTCGGCGTCGGTCACGACCACCTCTCGGCCGTTCGAGACCATCACGCCGGGGATGCCCTTCTCCCCCGGATCGAGCCTGGAATCGCGGTCCGCATCGAGGAACACCGTGCCGCGCGCGGTGCCCGGGACGGCATCGCCGCGCACCAGATGGACCGAGCCCACGTAGGTCGGGTCCTTGGCGAGCGCCAGGGCGGCGGGCAGGGCAAGCGCAGCCGCCAGCGACAGGATTACGATGCGCGGGTGCATGCGCCGTCCTCTCGGTATGTCGTGCGGGCGCATCCTTCAATACGCGGTGCAGCCTGTCCCGAGCGAAGCCGAGGGGCCGCTACTCAGGATGAGGGAGTCCTCGAGTTGGACCTCATCCCGAGTAGGCGCGCCAGCGCCGTATCGAGGGACGCCCTAGCCCCCGGCCTCGGCCGCCAAGCGCTCCTCGAGGATCCGCCGGCCCTGGAAGGCCGCGTTGTCGACGTTGATGTCGATCAGCGGCCTGCCCTCGCTGCGCGCGAGGCTTTTCTGCTGCGCCTCGATGGCGAGGACGTCCTCCTTGAGCGCGGAGGAGAACATGCCGCGCAACTCCTCGGTGAACGCCGCGTCGTCGAGCCGGAAATTGCGCGCGTGGTGCCAAAAATAGTGTGTGGAGGCGGCGGTCTCGGGCGTCATCGTGTGGTTGGAGTAGACCTCGGCCGCGCGGCTGCGGTCGCCCTCGCGCGCGCCGGAGCCGGCGATCGCGCTGCCGGCGTCGATCACGATGTAGGACGGCGGGCGGAAATAGACGTTTTGCCAGCGGTCGACATTGGCGTTGGTGCCGAGCGCGTGCGCGTAGAACGGCGAGGGCGGGGTGTCGAACGTCCAGCGGCTGACATGGACCACCTCCGGGCGCCGCCTCACCTCGATCTCGGCGTCCTGGTCGCCCGGCGCGCCGAGCGTGTTCGCGTGCAGGAACTGGATGTGCGACAGGTCGAGCAGATTGTCGTTCATCAGCCGGTAGTCGCCGGCGACGCGGTAGACGTCGCCGTAGGAGGTCCATTCCGGGTCGTCGTTCCAGTGGTAGTCGGGAATCAGGTCGGGATCGGCGGCTTCCGGATCGCCCATCCAGATCCACACCCAGCGCCAGCGCTCCACCGCCGGCCAGGCGCGCACCCGGGCGCCGGGCGGGATCGTCGACTGGCCGGGCACCTTCACGCAGCGCCCGTCGAAGGCGAATTCGAGCCCGTGATAGCCGCACTGCACCGTGTCCGAGAGCAGCCGGCCCTCGGACAGCGGCATCGAGCGGTGGCAGCATCGGTTCTCCAGCGCGCGCGGCACCCCGTCGGGGCCGCGGAACAGCGCGACCGGCTCGCCGAGAATGGTGCGCGCGAGGAACCCGTCGTCGAGCTCATGGTCCCAGGCGGCGACATACCAGCAATTGCGCAGGAACATCCGAACCTCCCTCGCGGGCGGCGGCGTCAACCGGAGCCGCCGCGCGCCCCTTCCATCGCCCGCCACACGCGCTCGGCGGTCAACGGCATCCCGATATCCTCCACCCCGAAGGGCGCGAGCGCGTCCAGTACCGCGGCCACCAGCGCCGCCGGTGCGCCGATCGAGCCCGACTCGCCGCACCCCTTCGCGCCGAGCGGGTTGTGGGTGCAGGGCTGGCTCTCGTCGAGCTCGGAGACGAACGACGGCAAATCGTCGGCGCGCGGCATGGCGTAGTCCATGAACGAGCCCGCGAGCGGCTGGCCGCTCTCCCGGTCGTAGACCACGTCCTCCATCAGCGCCTGGCCGATCCCCTGGGCGAGCCCGCCATGGACCTGCCCCTCGACGATCATCGGGTTGATCACCGTCCCCACGTCGTCGACCACCCGGTAATCGGCGACGGTCACGGTCCCGGTCTCCGGGTCGATCTCGACCTCGACGACGTGCGCGCCGTTGGAGAAGGCGAAGTTGGGCGGGTCGTAGAACGCCGAGGCGACGAGGCCGGGCTCCTGCGTCTCGTGCGGGAAGTCGTGCGGCACATAGGCCCGCTCGGCGACCGCCTCGAAGCTCACCCGCCGGTCGGTGCCGGCAACGGAGAAGGCGCCGTCTTCGAAGGCGATGTCGTCCTGCGCCGCCTCCAGCATGTGGGCGGCGATGGCGGACGCCTTCTCCAGCACGCGGTCGGCCGCGCGATGCAGCGCCGAGCCGCCGACCGCGATCGAGCGCGAGCCGAACGTCCCGGTGCCGAAGGGAACCGCCCCGGTGTCGCCCTCGACGATATCGACCCTGTCCAGCGGCACACCGAAACGGGCGCTCAGGATCTGGGCGAAGGTGGTGGCGTGGCCCTGGCCGTGATTGTGGGTGCCGAGCAGCGCCTGGACGCAACCCTCGCGGTCGACGCGGATCTCGGCGGACTCGAAGAACCCGACGCGCGCGCCCATCGCGCCGGCGAGCCGGGACGGCGCGACGCCGGAGGACTCGACGAAGCTCGCGATCCCGATGCCGCGCAGACGGCCGGCCGCCTCCGACGCCGCCCGGCGTCCCGCGAAACCGTCATAGCCCGCGCTCGCCAGCGCGCGCTCCAGGATCGCGGGGAAATCGCCGCAATCGTAGGTCGGCCCGATCGGCGTCGTGTAGGGCATGGCGTCCGCCGGCACCAGGTTGCGGCGGCGGATCTCCACCGGGTCGATCCCGGCCGCGGCGGCCGCGCGGTCGGCCAGCCGCTCCAGGATGTAGCACGCCTCGGGCCGCCCGGCGCCGCGATAGGCGTCGGTCGGCACCGTGTTGGTGAACACCCCCGTCACCTCGACACAGACCGCCGGCGTGCCGTAGACCCCGGCCAGCAGCGCGGAGTAGATCGCGCTCGGGATCGCCGCGCCGAAGGTCGACAGATAGGCCCCGAGATCGGCCACGGTCTCGACCCGGAGCCCGAGGAAGCGGCCGTCCGCGTCGAGCGCGAGCTTCGCCCGGGTGCGGTGGTCCCGCGCCTGGGTGTCGGTGACGAACGCCTCGCCGCGCGAGCCGACCCACCTGACGGGCCGGCCGAGCCGGCGCGCCGCCCAGCAGACGACGATCTCCTCGGGGTAATGCTTGCCCTTGTAACCGAATCCGCCGCCGACGTCGGGGGAGATCACCCGGATCTCGCGGTCGGCCATGCCGAGCTGGGCCGCCACCGACCGGCGGACCAGATGGACCGCCTGGGTGGTGTCGTAGAGCGTGACCGTCCCGGCGATGGAATCGTAGGAGGCGATCGCCGCGCGCGGCTCCAGCGCGGCGCCGGCGATGCGGTTGTTGTAGATGTCGATCTCGACCGTGCACGCGGCCGCTTCCATGGCACGGGCGACCGCCGCCTCGTCGCCCCGTCCCCAGACATAGCAGACGTTGCCGGGCGCCTCGTCGTGCAGCACGGTTTCGGCACCGATGGCCGCGCGCGAGCCGACCACGGCGGGCAGCGGGGCGTAGCGAACCCCGACCAGCTCGGCCGCGTCCTCGGCTGCCGATTGAGACTCGGCAAGCACCGCCGCGACGGGCTCGCCGACATGCCGGACCCGGCCGCGCGCGAGCGCCCAGCGCGGCGGTTCCGCCATCGGCGTTCCGTCCTTGGTGGGGATCTTCCAGAGGCACGGCATCGAGCCGACCCCGTCTTCCGCCATGTCGGCGCCGGTGAGCACCGCCGCGACGCCCGGAACGGCGCGCGCCGCTTCCGTCTCGATCCCCAGCAAATCCGCATGCGCACGGTCGGACCGCACGAAGCGGCAATGGAGCGCGCCGGGGACGGCACGGTCGGAGACATAGTGCCCCCTGCCGGTCAGGAACCGCCTGTCCTCGAGGCGCAGAACCGATGCGCCGATACCCGAATCCGGTGCCATCGCCGCCCCTCCCCGCTCAGCCCAGCTCGTCGCGCATCAGGTCGAGGCTTTCGCGCGCCGGGCGGTCGGTGACCACGAAGAGATCGGCGTCGCCGTCCAGCGCCTCGTGCCGCGCCCAACCCCATTGCGGGACCGTGAACACGTCGTGCCGCGACCATTCGACGGTCTCGTCGCCGATCGTCGAACGGCCCGCGCCCGACACCGCGAGGCAGACCTGGCTGCACAGCATCCGGCGCGGCCGCGTCGCCGCGCCCGCGAGCAGCCGCCGCGCGTAGCAGTCGAGGCTCGGCATTACCGGCCCGCCGGTGAGAGGGTTCACGTAGCGCACCGTCTTCGCCCCGTCCGCGCCCGGAGGCGCGGCGTCCAGCAGCCGGCGCGTCGCCGCGCCCGGGTAACGGTATTTCGGCGAATGGGCGGCCTCGTGCCCGTGCCCTTCCGCCGCGAGCCCCGCGTCCCGCCAGAGCCGCTCGTCGCCCTCGTCGACCTCCCAGAACGCGTTTTCGCCGCGCGAGCCGGGCTCGAAGAAATTGGCGTGGAGCGCGTTGACCAGCGGGATGTTGGCGGCGTCGAACCAGACCGTCCGCGCGTCGCCCTCGTTGATGTGGCCGTGCCAGCACATCGGGGGCGTGAGCACCAGGTCCCCGTCTTCCATCGCGCAGCGCCGACCGTTGACGATCGTCACCGCGCCCTCGGCCCGGGTCGCGAACCGGATCGCGGACGCGGTGTGGCGGTGCGGCACCGCCCGGTCGCCGGGCTCCAGCACGGTGAAGGCGGCGATCAGGTCGGTCGTCGTCACCGTCTCGCCGCCGAACGCCGGGTTGCACAGGATCAGCGCCCGGCGCTCGATGTCCTCGACCGCGACTTCCCGGGCGGCGCGTTCCGCGAACGGCTCGATGTCCCGCCAGCGCCACACCGAAGCGCCGTCGGGCGCGTCGGGCAGGACCGGAGTGATCTTCTTGTAGCGGTCCCAGAGCGGGTGGATGCGGGCCGCTTCGAGCGCCTCGATCAGCTCCGCGTCCGCCCGCCGGGCCATGGGTCCGTCCCGCCTATTTCTTCTTCGGCCGGATGAACTTGTCGACGTTCAACTTGTCGACGAGTACGTGCTCGACATAGACGCGCGGGTCGTGCTTGCGGCCCTTGAAATGGCCGTCCATCGTGTCCACCCCGAGGATGCCCCACCGGACCGGGTTGAGCGCGACGGTGAGATCCATCGCGCCGCGCTTGACCGCCCGGACCGCCGGCGGGATGCCGTTCATCCCGGTGACGATCACGTCCTTCTTCTTGCCCGCCGCGGCGACTGCCTGGGCGGCGCCCATGCCGAGCTCGTCGTTGGCACCGTAGATCGCTTTAAGGTCCGGATGGGCGACCAGCGCGTCCTCGCCATGCTTGAGCCCCATCTCGCGGGTCAACGCGAGCTCCTGCCTGAAAACGACCTCGATGCCGGGATGACGCGCCATGGCGTCCTCATAGCCGCGGGCGAAGTTCATGAAGGCCTGCGCCCCGGACGGACCGGCGAGCATGGCGATCTTGCCCTTCTTGCCGATCTTCTGCGCGGTCCATTCGGCGATCTCGCTGCCGATCCGGTGTTCGTCGGAGGCGACGTGCAGCACCTGCGACTTGCACGCCGAGCCCCGCGCGATCGACATCATGGGAATCCCCGCGGCCTTGGCCTTGTCGTAGGCGCTGCACAGCGCCTTGGCGTCGATCGGCGAGACCAGTATCCCGTCGACGCCCTTGGCGATCAGGTCGTTGATGCCGTTCAACTGCCGCGCGACGTCTTCCTCGGCGGTCACCACGCTGACCTTGTAGCCGAGCGCCTTGGCGCGCGTCTCGATGCCCTTGAGCATCGCGATGTAGAACGGGTTGGTGTCCGAGGCGAGCGCCACGCCGATGGTCTTGGCGTGGGCGGCTCCGGCGAGTCCGATCGCGGCGACGGCCGCCAGGGCGGCCAGCGATTTGCGCATTATCCGTTTCCTCCCGCTTGAGATCGCTTCCGCCCCAAGCTTGCGCCCAAACGCGCGGCGAGTCGATGCTCTCGCGCGGATCAGGGCGCGGACGAGGGCGGCATCGGGCCGCCCGTCAGCATGGGCCCGAGGCGCTTGCCGGCGAGGATGTGGAAATGGAGGTGCATCACCTCCTGGTGCGCGTCCGGCCCGGTATTGGTCAGCAGGCGGTAGCCGGACTCCGTCACGCCGAGCGCCACGGCGGTCGCGCCGATCGCGCGGAACAGGTCGGCCTGCTCCTCGGCGTTGGCCCCGGCCGCGAAATCCGCCATCGAGACGTAGCGCCCTTTGGGGATCACCAGCGCGTGCACCGGCGCCTGCGGCGCGATGTCGTGGAACGACAGCGCGTGCTCGTTCTCGTGGATCCTGTTGCACGGAATTTCGCCGCGGACGATCCTGGCGAACACGTTCCCGTCGTCATACGCCATCGGCGTTTCCCTTGCTGCGCGCCTGCTTCTCGGCGATCCCCGACACGCCCTCGCGCCGGGCGAGCTCGGCCCAGACGTCTTCGGGCGCGACGCCGGCCTCGGCCCAGGCCACCAGCAGGTGGTAGAGGAGATCGGCGCTCTCCGTGACGACCTCCTCGCGCCGCCCGGCAGCCGCGGCGATCACGGTCTCGACCGCCTCCTCGCCCAGCTTCTGGGCGATCTTCTCCGGTCCGCGCGCGAACAGGCGCGCGGTGTAGGACTCCTCCGGATCGGCGCCCCTGCGCGCCTCGATCGCCGCGTAGAGCCGCGCGAGGACGTCTGACTCGCCGGTTTCCGCCATGGGCGTTGCAATAGCAGATCGGCCGTGCGAGGTCACGGACGCACCGGCACGCCGGCTTCCGCCATGTGCGCCTTGGCCTCGGCGATGGTGTGGGTGCCGAAATGGAAGATCGAGGCGGCGAGCACGCCGGTCGCGCCGCCCTCGCGCACACCCGCCACCAGATGGTCGAGCGTGCCGACGCCGCCCGAGGCGATCACCGGCACCGGGACCGCGTCGGCGATGCGCCGGGTGAGGTCGATGTCGAACCCTTCCCCGGTCCCGTCGCGGTCCATCGAGGTCAGCAGGATCTCGCCCGCGCCGTTCCCGGTCATGCGCCTGGCCCAGGCCACGGCGTCGATGCCGGTCCCGCGGCGGCCGCCATGGGTGAAAATCTCGAACCTGCCGGGCCCGGCCGCCTTGGCGTCGATGGCGACGACGATGCATTGCGAGCCGAACTTGCGCGCCGCCTCGGCGACGAAGTCCGGGCGGTGGACGGCGGCGGTGTTGATCGAGACCTTGTCGGCGCCGGCGATCAGCAGCTTCCTTATATCGTCCACCGTGCGGACCCCGCCGCCCACGGTGAGCGGCATGAAGCACTGCTCCGCCGTCCGGTTGACCACGCCGAACAGCGTGTCCCGGTTCTCGTGCGAGGCGGTGATGTCGAGAAAGCAGAGCTCGTCCGCGCCCTGCCCGTCGTAGATTCGCGCCTGCTCCACCGGATCGCCGGCATCGACCAGGTCGACGAAGTTGACGCCCTTGACGGTGCGGCCGTCCTTCACGTCGAGGCAGGGGATGACGCGCGCCTTGAGCATTCTCAGCCGGACAGGATGGCGATGGCCTCGGCGGGATCGATCCGCCCGTCATAGAGGGCGCGGCCGCAGATCACGCCCTCGATTCCGGCCCGCTCGTTGGCCTTGAGCTCGAGCAGGTCCTGGGTCGAGGAGACCCCGCCCGAGGCGATCACCGGCGTGGTCAGCGCGAAGGCGAGGTCGACGGTGGCCTCGACGTTGAGGCCGCCGAGCGCGCCGTCGCGGCCGATGTCGGTGTAGATGATCGCGGCCAGCCCGGCGCCCTCGAAGCTGAGGGCGAGGTCGAGCGGCTTCACGTCGGTGGTCTTGTACCAGCCCTCGGTGGCGACGCGGCCGCTCCGCGCGTCGATCCCGAGCGCGACCCGGCCGGGATAGCTGTCGCAGGCCTCGCGCACGAAATCGGGATCGGCGAGCGCCGCCGTGCCGAGCACCGCGCGCGCGACGCCGGCCTCCATCCAGTGATCCAGCGTCGCCCGATCGCGGATGCCGCCGCCGAGCTGCACCGGCAAATCGGTCGCGCCGAGGATCGCCGCCACCGCGGCGGCGTTGACCGGCCGCCCCTCGACCGCGCCGTTGAGGTCGACCACGTGCAGCCATTCGAAGCCGGTCCCGGAGAATTCCTTCGCCTGGTCGGCCGGGTCGTTGTTGAACACGGTGGCCTCCGACATCTCGCCGCGCAGCAGGCGGACGCAGAGCCCGTCCTTGATGTCGATGGCGGGGTAGAGGATCACGACGCGCCCCCGTCCGGCTCGGGAAGGGTGGCGAGCGCCTTGGTGTAGTAGTAGCCCGCGATCAGCTTGCCGTCGGCGATGGCATAGGTCGGGTTGGTTCCCCAGCGGACATAGCCGAGCGATTCGTAGGCCGCGATGGCCGCGTCCTGGGTCGCCCTGACGTCCAGGTTGAGAGCGGAGAACCCCTGGTCCCGCGCCGCGTCCTCGACCGCGAGCGCGAGCATTCGTGCGAGCCCGTGTCCGCGCGCCCAGGGCGCGACGAAATGGGTCGTGGTGGAGGCCGCGAAGCTCTGGGCCTCGTTGTTGCGCGGCGGTCTGACGAGCTGGGCGGAGCCCGCGATCGTCCCGGCGAGCCGGCCGACGAACAGCTCGCGCTCGGGCACCAGCAGCACGCCGCGCCAATACCGCTCCATGATCCTGCGCGGCGGCGGGATGAGCCAGCCGAAGCCGCCGCCCTCGAGGATCGCGTTCTCGGACGCATCGCAAAGGCCGGCGAGGTCGCGCGCGGTGAAGCTCTCGACCCTCTCGACCGAGATATCGGGCGATTCGTCGCTCATGGCCGCCACTCGAGGAACCGGGAGATCAGCGCGAGCCCGTTGCGCTGGCTCTTCTCCGGATGGAACTGGGTGCCGAGCACGTTGCCGCGTCCGACCGCCGCCGCGACCGGCCCGCCATAGTCGGTCACCGCGAGCACGTCGCCGGGCCGGTCGGGCACCATCTTGTAGGAATGGACGAAATAGGCGTGCGCCCCCGCCTCCAGCCCGGCGAGCACCGGATGGTCCGCGCGCCTCTCGATCTCGTTCCATCCCATGTGCGGGATCCTGAGGTCTTCGCCCGGGGCCAGCGGGACCACGCGCCCCGGCACCCAGCCGAGCCCGTCGTGGATTCCGTGCTCCTCGCCGACGGTCGCCATGAGCTGCATGCCGACGCAGATCCCGAGCAGCGGAACCCCGGCGCGCACCCGTTCGTGCAGCGCCTCCACCATGCCGGGCAGTCGCGCGAGCCCGGTCATGCAGTCGACGAAGGCGCCGACGCCCGGCAGCACGATGCGGTCCGCCCGGGCGAGCTCGGCCGGATCGGCGGTCACCGCCACCCGGGGCCGTCGGGGCGCGTCCGCCGCGGCGCGCTCGAACGCCTTCGCCGCCGAGCGCAGGTTCCCCGACCCGTAATCGACGATGGCGACGCTCACGCGGGCGCCCGGTCTTCGGAGGAAAGGGGCCGGACGGAGATGTCGCCCGGAGCGCGCTCGAGGAACCGCCGGGCGGCGTCCTCGGCGTTGCGCCCGGCGACCACCGCCACCGGCCGCCAGCCGCGGCGTTCGAGCGTGCGCCCGCGCCAGTCGTTCGCCGCCCCGCCGACCAACGCGGCGGCGGCGAGCGCGCAGAGGAGTCCGGTCGTACCCCCCGCCCCGATAGCGGTCAGGATCGCGGCGATCCCGAGCGCCGTCGCCGCCAAGGCGAGCGCCATCCACCACAGCCCGTGCCACGCCGCCCACAGGAAGGAGAAGAGGAAGGCGGGCCAGCACATCCCCTCCTTCACCATCGTGACGCCGCGGTCCCGCTCCAGCGAAGCGGGATCGAGATAGGCCGCGTAGATGCGCATCAGACCCCGCCGAGCGTGCCCTTGGTGGACGGGATCGCGGCGGGCGCCCTCGGGTCGGTCGCGGCCGCGGTTCTGAGCGCGCGGGCGAGCCCCTTGAAGCAGGACTCGACGATATGGTGGTTGTTCTCGCCGTAGAGGTTCTCGACATGGAGCGTCGAGCCCGACGCCTGAGAGAAGGCCTGGAACCATTCCTTGAACAGCTCGGTGTCCATCTCGCCGAGCTTGGGCCGGCTGAAATCGACCTTCCAGATGAGGTAGGGCCGCCCCGAAATGTCGATCGCCACCCGGGTCAGGGTCTCGTCCATCGGGATCAGGGCCGAGCCGTAGCGGACGATCCCGCCCCGGTCGCCGAGCGCCTTGGAGACCGCCTGCCCGATGGCGAGCGCGGTGTCTTCGGTGGTGTGGTGGAAATCGATGTGCAGGTCGCCGTCGGCGCGCACCCTGAGATCGATCAGGCTGTGCCGCGACAGCTGCTCCAGCATGTGGTCGAGAAAGCCGATCCCGGTGGCCACGTCGTAGACGCCGCCGCCGTCGAGATCGACCGTCACCTCGATGCGGGTCTCGCGTGTCTCCCGCGCGAGCGAGGCCGTGCGCATTGTGCCGCTCCCGTTCCGCGAGGCGGTTGTTTAGCAAATCGGCCTGCGCGAGGCCATCGCGGCGTTTGACGCGGCTCCTTCAGCCACTTATCTCTCACTTGAGATACAGGAGCTCGACATGACAGAGCGAAGTACCATGCTTCATGTCCGGATGGACAACGACTTGAAGCGCAGGGCGACCGAGGCGCTTTCCGCCATGGGGCTGACGGCTTCCGAGGCGGTGCGCCTGCTCTTTCACCGCATCGCGATCGACCAGGCGTTTCCGCTGGAACTCAAGGTGCCGAATGCCGAGACTCGCTCGGCGATGGCCGAGGCGGAAGAAATCCTGAACACCGGCAAGACGCGCTTCGCCACGGCCGACGAGATGTTCGCGGACCTTGAGAAGACCGGCCGCCGGTAAACGAACCGGCCTGCCGCGTCAGGTCGAAATCACCAGATCCTTCGTCAAGGATTGGGAGAGGCTGTCGCGATCCGGGCGCTACGACATGAGGCGCCTGAAGAGGGTCATGCTCCTCCTGGTGGAAAACGATGCGCCGCTCGGGCCCGAATGGCGGGATCACTCCCTGAAAGGCGAATGGTCGAAACACCGGGAATGCCACATCGGTGGGGATTTCCTACTGATCTATCGGCTCGAAGAAGCGATCGGCCCCAGCGGCACCGTCGTATTCGTTCGCGCCGGCACCCATGCCGACCTCTTTCAGTGACCCGTAAACGGCTTGGTATCACCTGATACCACCACCCCCCGCCCGGCCTTGACCTCGACCGGGCCGGCCCCACATTGTGAGCGGCGATGGGACAGGCACTGAATTCGGGGCCGGGGCGGGCGTGACGGGGACGAGGGACCGCTACGCGCTCGACGGCACGACGATCCTTTCCGTCCGCAAGGGCGGGACCACGGTCATCGCGGGCGACGGCCAGGTGAGCCTCGGAGCCACGGTGATCAAGTCGGGCGCGCGCAAGGTGCGCCGGCTCGGCGGCGGGTCCGTCATCGGCGGCTTCGCCGGCGCGACGGCGGACGCGTTCACCCTGTTCGAGCGGCTGGAGGGGAAGCTCGACCAGCACCCGGGCCAGCTCATGCGCGCCTGCGTCGAGCTCGCCAAGGACTGGCGCACCGACCGCTACCTGCGCCGGCTGGAGGCGATGATGGCGGTGGCCGACGCGCGGTCCTCGCTCATCCTGTCCGGCACCGGCGACGTGCTGGAGCCCGACGACGGGGTGATCGGCATCGGCTCGGGCGGGCCTTACGCGCTCGCCGCCGCGCGCGCCCTGATCGACGTCGAGGGCCTCGACGCCGAGGCGGTCGCGCGCAAGGCGATGGGGATCGCTGCCGGCATCTGCATCTACACCAACGACAACGTCGTCATCGAGAGCATCGAGTCGCCTTGACCAATTTCAGCCCCCGCGAGATCGTTTCCGAGCTCGACCGCTACATCGTCGGCCAGGACGACGCCAAGCGCGCGGTCGCCATCGCACTGCGCAACCGCTGGCGGCGCCAGCAGCTCGACGACGATCTGCGCGACGAGGTCCTGCCCAAGAACATCCTGATGATCGGCCCGACCGGCGTCGGCAAGACCGAGATCGCGCGCCGCCTCGCCCGCCTCGCCCAGGCGCCGTTCCTCAAGGTCGAGGCGACCAAGTTCACCGAGGTCGGCTATGTCGGGCGCGACGTGGAGCAGATCGTCCGCGACCTGGTCGAGATCGCCATCCACATGGTGCGCACGCGCCAGCGCAAGGAGGTCGAGGCGAAGGCCGAGATCGCCGCCGAGGAGCGCGTGCTCGACGCGCTGGTGGGCGAGAAGGCGAGCGCCGAGACGCGCCAGAAATTCCGCGTCCTGCTGCGCGAGGGCAAGCTCGACGACAAGGAGATCGAGGTCGAGGTCTCGGAAGGCGGATCGTCGCTGCCGACCTTCGAGATCCCCGGCATGCCGGGCGCCCAGATGGGGATGGTCAATCTCGGCGACATTTTCGGCAAGGCGTTCGGCGGGCGCACGGCGCCGCGCAAGATGACGGTCGCGGACTCGCACGACATCCTGGTCGAGGAGGAGGCCGACAAGCTGCTCGACGAGGACGCGGTGGTGCGGGAAGCCATCGACAGCGTCGAACAGAACGGCATCGTCTTCCTCGACGAGATCGACAAGATCTGCGCCCGCTCGGACCGCTACGGCGCCGACGTGAGCCGCGAGGGGGTGCAGCGCGACCTCCTGCCGCTGATCGAGGGGACCACGGTCGCGACCAAGCACGGCACGGTCGAGACCAACCACATCCTGTTCGTCGCCTCGGGCGCCTTCCACCTCGCCAAGCCGTCCGACCTGTTGCCCGAGCTTCAGGGCCGGCTGCCGATCCGGGTCGAGCTCAAGGCGCTCACCGAGGAGGATTTCCGGCGCATCCTCACCGAGCCCGAGACCAGCCTGATCCGCCAATACGTGGCGCTGCTCGGGACCGAGGAGGTGGCGCTCGACTTCGCCGAGGACGCGATAAGCGAGATCGCCCATGTCGCGGCCGAGGTGAACCGCTCGGTCGAGAATATCGGCGCGCGGCGCCTCCAGACCGTGATGGAGCGCCTGCTGGACGAGATCAGCTTCACCGCCACCGACAAGTCCGGCGAGACCGTCTCGATCGACGCGGCCTATGTCCGCGACCGCGTCGCCGACCTCGCCAAGGACGCCGATCTGTCGAAGTATATTTTGTAGGGCGGCGTCAGCTTGCTTGGGCACGGCGGCCCGCCCCCGTCGCTTTCCCCCACCGTCATGCCCGGACTTGTTCCGGGTATCCACGTCCCTCCGCCGCCTCGCCCTTTCCTGGCTTGCACCACGATGCCGCAAGACGTGGATGCCCGGAACAAGTCCGGGCATGACGACAAGGGGGAGGCAGCGCATCGCGCCGCCGATCCGCGCTACACCGTGATCCGCAGCCGCAGTCCCAAGGCGCGGATAATCCGCATCACCGTGGCAAAGCTGGGGTTGCCGTCCTTCGACAGGGCCTTGTAGAGCCCCAAGCGGCTCAGCCCGGCGTCGCGCGCCAGCCGGCTCATGTTGCCGGCCCGGGCGATTTCGGCGAGGCCGGCGCGGATCAGGCTGCCGTCGCCGGGATCGGCCTCGACGCACGCGTCCAGATAGAGGCGCGCGTTCCGGGGAATGTCCGGGTCCGTCATGGCGGAGCCCATGTTAACCACAGTTGACAGTGCGGCAACCCGGCCGCGTCGTCCGGGCGGGCGCGCCGGTTTCCCGAACCGATCCGCCAGCAACCTCCGCCAAGGCGCTGGCGCGGCGGGGAGATTCGCCGTCGCGACCGCGCCGCCCGCCGCCCTGACGGCGCGACGTCGTGTCCCCCGGGGACGCGAAAAATAGTCTCATATCGGGACAATGTTTCACGTGAAACATAGGACAGCATTGTTGACCTATGTTTCACGTGAAACATTAGGCGCGGGTTTCGGTGTCGAACGGAAGCCCCCGGCCGGCGGGAATATCGAGGCTGTCACCCCGGCCGGAGCGCAGCGGAGAGCCGGGGTCCAGTCGCACCGGCCCCGCCCGTCTTCCCTGGACCCCGGATCAAGTCCGGGGTGACGGCGGGGTAGGACGCGGGCTCAGCCTTGACCGCGCCGCTTCCTCAAGAGCACGTAGAAGGCGCCGGCGCCGCCGTCCTTGGGTTGGGCCTCGGCGAAGGCGAGGATGCGGGGCCTGAGGCCGGGCTGGTTGAGCCAGCGCGGGAACTCGCTCCGGATGGTGCCGCCGGTCCGGCCGACGCCGCCCTTGCCGGTGATGACCAGCACGCAGCGCCGTCCCTCGCCCGCCGCGCGGTCGACGAAGCCGGCGAGCGCGCGGTGCGCCTGTTCGAGGGTGTGGCCGTGCAGGTCGATCCGGGCCTCAGGGCGCATCTGCCCGCGCCTCAGCCGGGCCGCGGCGCGGCCGTCGACCCCGGCGGCGGCGCCCGGCTCCAGCGGGGGCGGCGCTCGGGAGGGGACGGGCGGGGGCGCGGGGGGCGGGCGCTCCGTCCGTTCGGGCGGGGCCTCGTCGGCGAGCGGTTTCGCGTCGCCGACCGCCGCCTCGAACAGGGCGCGGTCGGCGGCGCTCGGCTCGCGGTTACGGCGCCGGGCCGGCATCGCACACCACCACGTGCAGGGTCCTCGGCCCGTGCACACCGATCTGGAGGATGCGCTCGATGTCGCTCGACCGCGACGGGCCGGTGATCAGGGTGACGTTGCGCGGCATCGGCGCGCCGCCGGCGCGGAGCAGCGCGAAGGCGTCCTCGTAGGCGCCGACGATGCGGGCCGCGTCGACCACCGCGACATGGGTGTCGGTCAGGAAGTGGGCCGCGTTGGCGATATCGGGGCCAGAGCGGACCATCAGCGTCCCTGTCTCGGCAATGCCGGCGACGGTGCCGGTGACCGAGACCGCGTCCCCGGCGTCGGGCACGCCGCGGCGGAGGCCCTCCACGCGGTCGAGGCCGCACGGATCCAGCATCGGATCGAGGGAGGCGACGACCGGCCCGGCCGCGCCGAGCGCGCGCAGGAAGCGTTCGATCTCGCCGGCGACCTCGGCCCAGCCGGTCACCGTGGCGTGGCCGGCCCCGGCCGCGTCGAGCCCGCCATAGAAGCGCTGGCGCAATTCCGCCGCTTCGCCCCGCCCTCTCGCGGGAATCGGCCCGGGGGTCACCGCCACCGCGGGGCCGGGATTGGCGGCACGGATCTTCGCCAGGATGCCGTCGCGGGCCGCGCTCATCGTCCGCGCCGCCCGTGCCACTTGCCGACGAAGGTGCCGCCCTCGGGAACCGGGAGGTCGCGCCCGCCGGTCCATTTCCCGGCGAAGGGGAGCCGGGTGAGCCGACCGCGCCCCATCGCCATCAGGCGGAGCATCCGCCCGCCGATCCCGCCCGCCGTCCGGTAGGCCCACGGCCACGCGGTCAGCGCCGACCAGGCGAACAGCCCCCAGCGCATGACCTTCGGACCGAGATGGGCCTGGAACGCGTCCTCCCGCCACATCCGCAGCAGCCGGGGCAGCGGGATGCGCACCGGACAGACCGCCTCGCACGCGCCGCAGAACGACGAGGCCTCGGGCAGGTGCTTCGACTTTTCGAGGCCCGCAAGCGCGGGCGTCAGCACCGAGCCCACCGGGCCGGCATAGACCGCGCCGTAGGCGTGCCCGCCGACCGCGCCGTAGACCGGGCAGACCGTCTGGCAGGCGCCGCAGCGGATGCAGCGGAGGATCTCCCGCTTCGGACCGGCGAGGAGGTCGCTGCGGCCGTTGTCGACCAGAACGACATGGAAATTCTCCGGCCCCGCCGCATCGTCCTCCCGCTTCGCGCCGGTGGCGAAGGTGGTGTAGGCGGAGATCTCCTGACCCGTCGCCGAGCGCGCGAGCACGCGGATCAGGGTCAGCGCCTCCTCGACCGTGCCGACCGCCTTCTCGATCCCGGTGACCGCGATATGGGTGCGCGGCAGGGACTGGGCGAGATCGCCGTTCCCCTCGTTGGTGACGATCGCGACCGACCCGGTCTCGGCGATCAGGAAGTTGGCGCCGGTGATGCCCACGTCGGCGCGCAGGAAGACGTCGCGCAGCGCGCAGCGCGCCTCGTCGGTGATCTGGCGGGCTTCCTCGAGCGAACGGTCGGCCGGCAGGTCCCCGTGCGCGCCCCGGAAGGTCTCGGCGAACTGGTCCTTGGTCAGGTGGATCGCCGGGATCACGATATGGCTCGGCGTCTCGTCGCGGAGCTGGAGGACGTATTCGCCGAGATCGGTCTCGACCGTGTCGAACCCGGCGCCGGCGAGCGCCGCATTCAGGCCGATCTCCTCGGTGACCATCGACTTGCCCTTGGCGACGGTCTTCGCCCCCGCCTCGCGGCAGATCCGGGCGACCGCCTCGCACGCCTCGGCCGCGTCGCGGCACCAGTGCACCGCGCCCCCGTTGGCGACGACGTTCGCCTCGAACCGTTCGAGGTTGGCGGCGAGGTTGGCGAGCGCGCCGTTGCGGATGTCCCTGGCGGCGTCGCGCAGCGCCTCGAACTCGGGCAGGCGGGCGACGGTCTCGACCCGGCCGGCGCGGGCGTCGCGCTGCAGCCGGTCGAGCGCGCCGAGCAGGGTCGCGTCGCGGCGGGCGGCGGCGACGTTGTCGGGGAAGCGGGCGCTGTCGGCCTGCATCCTCAGCCCTCCCCGGCGTCGAGCAGTTCGGCGACGTGGCGCGCGCCGACCGCCGATCCCCGGCGCGAGAGCCTGCCCTCGATATGGAGCAGGCAGCCGAGATCGCCGCCGACCACCGCGTCCGCGCCGGTCGCCTCGATCGAGTCGATCTTCCGGTCCGCCATGGCTTCCGAGATCGCCGGGTACTTGACGCAGAACGTGCCGCCGAAGCCGCAGCAGATGTCGGACCCCTCCATCTCGCGCAACTCGGGACCGCCCGACGCCGCGAGGAGGGCGCGGGGCTGTTCGCGAATGCCGAGCTCGCGCAGCCCGGAGCAGGAATCGTGGTAGGTGACGCTGCCCGACGGCGGGCGGGCGGCGTCCGGTCGCCAGCCCGCCACCCGGGCCAGGAAATCGACCAGCTCGTATGTCCGGCCGGCGAGCGACCGCGCCTTGCCGGCCCATTCCGGATCGTCGGCGAGCAGGTCCGGGAAGTGGCGCACGAACATCGCGGCGCACGACCCGGACGGGACGACGACACGCTCGAACGTCTCGAACGCGGCCACGGCGCGCCGCGCGCCGCGCCGGGCCGCCTTGCGGTCGCCGCTGTTGTAGGAGGGCTGGCCGCAGCAGCTCTGCGCGCGCGGCACCTCGACCCGGTAGCCGGCGCGCTCCAGCAGCCGCGCGGCGGCGAAGCCGACCGAGGGCCTGAACAGGTCCACCAGGCAGGTCGCGAAGAGCCCGACCGCCGGGCGTTCTTGCGCCGCCTCCATCATACCCCGGCCGCCTTCTCTTTGGGCACGGGCAACAGCACATAGCAGTGTCCCGGCGATTTCATGCGGCCGGCGCGTTCCTCGGCGTCGAGCCCGGCGCCCCAGAACAGATCGCCCCGCACCGCGCCCCGGATCGCGCCGCCGGTGTCTTGCGCGACCGCGAGCCGCCTGAGCGGCCGCGACGTGTCGAGCGGATCGGCGGTATCGATCCAGAGCGGCGCGCCGAGGGGCAGGTAGCGGCGGTCGACGGCGAGGCTCCGGCCCGGCGTCAGCGGCACGCCCTGGGTGCCGACGGGACCCTCCCCCGGCACCTCGCGGAAGAACACGTAGGACCGGTTGCGGTCCATGACCCGGCGCTGCTCGGCGGGATTGGCGCGCAGCCAGGCGCGGATCGACTGGAGCGAGACCTCCTCGCGCTCGAGCGCGCCCTCGGCGACCAGCACGCGCCCGATCGCGGTATAGGGGCGGCCGTTGGTCGCGGCGTAGCCGAGGCGCAGCACCTCGCCGTCGGGCAGGCGCACCCGCCCCGATCCCTGGATCTGCAGGAAGAACGCCGCGATCGGATCGGCGACCCAGACGATCTCCACCCCCTCGCCGTCGAGCGCGCCGTCGGCGATCTGGGCGCGGTCGTAATAGGGTTTGAGCCGTCCCCCCTCGACCCGTCCGGCGAGACGTTCGTCGCCGAAATCGCCGCCGAAATCCGACAGCCGGACGGTCACCAGGTCCTTCGGCCTAGTGTGGAGCGGGACCGGATAGGCGTCGCTCCGCCGCCTGGCGCCGGAGAGCTCGGGCTCGTAATAGCCGGTGATCAGGCCGGACTCGCCGTCGGCGCCGACGACCTGGAACGGCCGGAACCGGCGCTCGAAGAATTCGCGTGCTGCGCCGGCGTCGATCCGGGCGGCCTCCGCGCAGACCGACCGCCAGTCCTCCGGCCGGCCGAACCGCTCCTGCCCGTCCTCGACCTCCGTCGGATAGCCCAGCGGCGTCGCGCAGCTCCGCCTCAGCGCGGGAAGAGCGTCGGCGTGCCGGTCTTCCGCCCAGCCGGGAAGGTCCGCGAACGCGACCGGCTTGAGGACGGGGATTTCGGCCGGCTCCTCGTCGGGCGCGCAGCCGGGCGCGGCCAGCATCAGCGCCGTTAGCGTCGCGGCGACGCCGCGGCGGGTGCGCGCGAGGGGAAGCGTCTCAGTTGGAGCTCCGCGTCTCAATCAGCTTCCAGTTGGGATCGCGGGAGCGGGTGTTGCGCGAGAACGTCCAGATATCCGTCACGTCGGCGACCTGGGCGGGATCCCCCTCGATCACCTCGCCCTCGGCGTCGCGGGTCACGTTGACCTGCTCCGAGACGAAGGTGACGGTGACGAAGGCGTAGCGGCCGCTCATCTCGGCCTCGACGATGTCGGCCGACTTGATGCCGACGACCGTGGTCTCCAGCGTCTCGGCGGCGTCGAGGCGCTGGCGGATGGCATGCTCGAAGTTCTCGAAGACGTCGTCGTTCAGCAGCGCGCGGAGCGTGCCCGTGTCGGCGGTCGCGAAGGCGTGCACGACGGCCTCGAAAGCGGCCTTCGCCCCGGCCTCGAACGTGGCGGGATCGAAGTCGGGGTCCGCGGCCCCGATCCGCGCGAGCCCGCGCGCCACCGGATCTTCCGGCTCCGCCGGCTCCGCCGGCTCGAAATCCGCGTCGTCGTCGAAGTCCGGCTCGTCGTTCGCCGCGCTGCGGTCGGGCAGCTCGATGACGTTGGCCTCGCGCTCGGATTCCCGGCCGCGTTGTGACATGTTGTCGGGCGGGCGGGACTGGTGCCCCGTCCGGCGCCCGAGAACGCTGCGCAGCCTGAATACCAGGAACGCCGCGATCATCGCGAAGAAGATGATGTCGAGAAACTGGAAGCCTTCCATGGACGCGTCCCTTGACGCCTCGCCCCCGCGGCGCTCCGTCCGGCCGGACCGTCCCGATCGCGGATACGCGGCGCACGCATCGGGCCAAGCCTTGCGGCGGGACTCCGTAAATAGGCCCAACGCGGCCAAAGCGCAAGCGCGACGGTTCCCCAACGGCGCGCCATGATCCTGATCCGCCACGGCCAGACGATCTTCAACGTGGTCTTCAGCGTGACCCGGGTCGATCCCGGCGTGCCGGACCCGCTGCTGACCGCGCTCGGGCGGCGCCAGGCGCGGGAGATCGCCGCCGCTCTCTCCGGGGAGGGCATCGAGCGGGTCCTCGCGAGCCCCTACCGGCGGGCGATCCAGACCGCGGACACGGCAGCGCGCGCGCTCGGCGTCCCGATGACCGTCGATCCGGACGTGCGCGAGCGCTTCAGCTTCTCCTGCGACGTGGGAACGCGGCGCTCGGATCTCGCCCGGACCTGGCCGGAATACGATTTCGGCCGCCTCGACGAAATCTGGTGGCCCGCGTCGGAGGAGAGCGAGGCGTCGTTCGAGGAACGCTGCGCGCGCTTCGCCCGTCGCATGGCCGACGATCCCGCCCGGCCCCGCACCGCCGTCATCACCCATTGGGGCGTCATCCGCGCGCTGACCGGCGAGCGCGTGACCAACGGGACGCTCGTCCGGCTTCCGGCCGCCGATGTTTCACGTGAAACATAGGACAGGCTCGTTGACCTTTGTTTGGCGCTTACAAAGACTAGTTGACGAGCGGGAGGTCAACGACACCTTCACCGTCAT
>JAPPIT010000131.1 GCA_028820505.1 Defluviicoccus sp. | reverse complement strand
CCCCCCCCCCCCCCCCCCCCCCCCCCCCCCCCCCCCCCCCCCCCCCCCACACATGAGACACACACACTGAATTTTCCACCGGGCCAGCCCGTTGAATACAGGCTTCCCTTTCGCGTCTCCGGCGGCATTCCTCCCTACGAATCGACCATCGAGGGCTGTCCCGGCTGGGTGACCCTCTTCCCGGATCAGCGAGTCCTCGCGGGCACGGCGCCCGCGGCGGATGTCGGCACGACCTTCTTCTGCATTTACCGGGTTACCGAATCGGACCCTGGATTTCGGCCACAGCGAGGCGTGACCTATGGCCTTCGTCTCGCCGTCGGTTCCGTTTCCAGCGACCTTTCGCTTCCCGTACCGCCGAGGGTGAGTCATTCGGTCGGGACCTTCTACAGCGAACAGCTTCCGGCCGCCAACGGCGGCGTCCAGCCCTACATCTATTCCCTCACCTGTGCCGGAGGGTCGCTGCCCTCCGGGATGAGCTTCGCGCCCGCGACGCGCCGGTTCGCCGGCACGCCGGGGACCCGCTTCCGCGACTCCTGCACCTATTCGGTCACGGACAGCTCGGCGATCGCCGCGACCGTATCCCAGGCCGTCGAGATCGAGGTCGCCGGCCCCGTGACCGGAACGCTGATGCTTGGCGCTCCGCCCAACGTGGATCTCTCTGTTGGGACCTTCGGAGACGTGCTGTTCCCAACCGCCACCGGCGGTGTCGAGCCCTACACATATGCCCTCACCTGCGCCGGAGGGTCGCTGCCCTCCGGGATGAGCTTCGCGCCCGCGACGCGCCGGTTCGCCGGCACGCCGGGGACCCGCTTCCGCGACTCCTGCACCTATTCGGTCACGGACAGCTCGGCGATCGCCGCGACCGTATCCCAGGCCGTCGAGATCGAGGTCGCCGGCCCCGTGACCGGAACGCTGATGCTTCCCGCGTCCGTCGTGCCGGGGAACGTCATCCGCCTCAGGGTGGGCGAGCGCGCGAGGATAGCGTTCCGACCGGCCACCGGGGGAGTGCAGCCGTACACGTATCGGCTTCAGTGCCCGGATCCTTCGCCAATCGGTCCCAATGTTGCCAGCCAGCTTCCTCCTCCCGGCTTGCCTCCTTACGACGGTTTGGGGTTCTCGCCGTTGACCCAGGTACTCTCCGGCACTCCTAACGCCGCCTATACGGGTCCAGACTGCACTTACTCCGTAACCGACAGCGCCACCCCTCCGGCCACGCTCGCTCGAAGCGTGGCGCTGATCATCGAGTCCGAACGCGCAAAGTGGCGGTTCCCCAACAATTCACGCAGCCTTGCACAGCAAGATCAGTCATTGGACCGAGCGGAGACCGACCAACAAACGATCATCACCTTGCCCGCGGCGACGGGTTCCCCGATACAGAACGATCCGATGCCGGTTTACAGAATCCCGGACGTCCTGGGACCGCGGCTGAGCTTCGACCCGCAGACGCGAAATCTCTCTTACACCCATCCTCAGTCCAATAGCCTTCCACAAGTCGGCATTACTGCCACCTACCGCTATCAGGCTCTCTTCGGCGATACGGTCGACGACACGCTTTGCATCGACGTCAGTTTCCGCAAGGACGCGGACGGTGACGACGATGCGACCAATGATCCTTTGTTCGTCTCGGTCCGGATACGTGACGATGCGTATTTCGACGGTGCGCAGTATGTTTGCCCGATATCGCCCCTGCAGCCAGCATCCGCGTCGCGCGCGGTACAATCCAACCCGGTGCACGAGGCGCTGGGACCCGTCCACGCGCGACGCGCCCTCGATGTCGCCCACGGCGCGGTTCGCGATCGCGTCCGCGGCTGGACCCCCGATGCTCCACGCGCGCTGACCGCGATCACGCCGCACGTCGGCATCGGCTCGCTGTCGGGGGAGAGCGACGGGTTCGACTATACGGGATCGAGCGAGTCGGCCAGCGCCGGCGCGGAAATCGGATCCGGTTCGTGGCAGGCGGGGCTGGTGGGCTCCTACACCCGGACCGAGCTCCACTACCGGGCCGCTGCGGGCCTCGCCGAGCGTGGCTACCGTTCGGGAGAGCACGCCACGGAAATCCTCTCGCTCCACCCCTTCGCCGCCTGGCACATGCCGTCGGGCGGTAATCTCTGGACATCGCTCGGCGCGGGAACCGGCCAGTTGCGTCACCGCGACGACCTCGGCTTTCCGTTGTGGTCACGATCCGACGTGCACCTGCGCTCGTATGCCGTTGGCGGTTCGGTCCCGGTGGCGGACATTCTCGCCGGGGAGCTCGAAGCCGAGGCGGACGTCGAATCCTTCGCCTTCGAGATCGAGGGCGGGGGGCGGATTTCGTCGGCGCTGCCCACGCTGCGCGGCCGCGACTGGCGCGCCGGGCTGACCTGGAGCGCGCCGGTACGGGGCGCACCGTCCCTGTCGGTGGCCTACCGGCACCAGACGGGCGACGGACCGGAGGGCGGACAGCTCGAGGCGCGAGGCTCGGTTTCCGTCGATGGTATTCTCGATCCCCGTCTCAGCCTGGTGTCGAACGTCGAGGGCGCCTTCGGCCTCGGCGACCACGAGTACAAGTCCTGGGGCCTTTCCGGCGGTATCCGCTTCGTCCCGGGCGAAGACCGGCGCGGTCTCGGTGTGGAGCTCGACACGCGTCTGGTGTCTCCGGACGGCGGAGGATCGGCCGATGTCGGGCTGCGGGGCGAGGCGGGATACGGTCTGCGGGGCGGGCCTCTCTTCCCGACGGTTCGCCCCTTCGCCGGCGTCACGCGGCATTCGGGCGACGGCTCGCTGCGGCGGAGCCTCGGGATCGACCTGCGCGACAGGCCGCACTCCCGGGTAAGACTGGAAGCCTGGGACCGGCCGCGCGATCGCCTGCGCGCCATCCGCGCATCCCTTCGCCACCGCTTCTGATCTGATCGTCATGACGCGCGAACTGTCGATGGAGAACATCCGAATCGCCCCTCGATGTGGAGATCCGATGCGATGATGGCGCTGTTGCCCATTCTGCCCGGCTGCGGCGCGGTCGCGAGCATGGGCTCGACGCTCTATTCGACCGCCGAGGCAATGGCGACCGCGGTAAGGGATGTCGTGAAGGAACGGGACAAGGGCTCGACGGACGCCGACGAGCAAGGGCCCTATCATTGCGGCGAATGGCGCGAAGCCACATCGACATGGCACGGCTCACCCGCCAGCTCCAGGAGCCGCTCATGGCGGGGTCAGCACCCTGTCCCGGCAGCCAGAACCTCGTCGAGGCTGGCAGCGGCTAGAACCGCCTCCGCCCAGGCCTCCAGTTCCGCGGCCGACGCGCCGCGAACCCGGTCGCTTACCGCGTCCGGCAGCACCCCGAAGCGCAACTCCAGCAGGCGCAGAACGATCCCGGCCTGGCCTTCCACCCGGCCTTCCGCCCGGCCTTCGCTCCTGCCCTTCTCGATTCCCTCGGCTCTGCCCTGTTCGATCCAGGCTTCCGCGACGGTGCCCATAAGCGCCTCCCACCGGTCCGGTTCCGTCCGACGTAGCGCCGCCTCGAGCAGCGCCGGCGTCAGGTTCAGCCGCTCCACAATATAGATCGCCAGCGCGCCGGATTCTCTGGTCATGTACATGAGTGAGCTGCCGCACGG
>JAPPIT010000049.1 GCA_028820505.1 Defluviicoccus sp. | reverse complement strand
TCGAAATGCTTGGCGACCTCGTAGACCTCGATGTCGGCCTGGATGCCGACCTTGCGCCACATGCCGACGATGGCCTGGATGACCTCGTAGTCCTTGGCGATGTAGCCGCGCGTGGTCTGGATCTTGAACCTGACCGGCTTGTCCTTCGAATAGCCGGATTTCGCCAGCAGCGCCGCCGCGGCCTTCGGGTCGTAGGGCGTCTTCACGTCCGGATCGAAGCCGGTGTAGGGCGGCGCCAGCAGGGTCTCGATGGGCACGCCGTAGCCGCGCAGCAGCCGGTCGACGATCGCCTTCTTGTCGACCGCCATCACCGCCGCCTTGCGGACGTTCATGTCGGTCATCGGCGCGACGTCGTTGAAGAAGATCATCGCGATGTCGGAGACCGGGGTCGCGACGCCTTCCAGCCCGTCCTTGGCGCGCAGCCGGTCGTATTCCTCGAACGGGATGTTGAGCGTCAGGTCGGAGCGGCCGCTCTCGATCTCGGCGATGCGCGCCGCCGGATCGGTCGCGAACTTGAACACCACCGTCTTGAATGCCGGCGCGGCGCCCCAGTAGTTGGGGTTCGCCTTCAGGCGCACGAAGGAGCCGCGCTGGAACTCGTCCACCATGTAGGGGCCGGAGCCCATCGGCTGCTTCTCGAAGCCCGCCTTGCCGACCTTCTCGTAGTGTTGCGGCGGCAGGACATAGGCGGTCAGGAACGCCATCCACTTGAACAGGTCCGGCGTATACTGCTTGACGTCGCCGGTGACGACGTTGCCCTCGGCCTTCAAATTGGCGACCGACGCCCAGATGAAGGAGACCGGGTTGCCGGTCTTGGAGTCGGCGACGCGCCGCAGGTTCCAGACGATGTCCTCGGCCGTGATCGGCGTGCCGTCCGACCACTTGGCGCCCTGGCGCACCTCCATGCGGATTTTGGTCTTGCCGTCGGTCCAGCCCCATTTCGTCAGCAGGCCCGGCCGGAAGCTCAAATCGGCGTTCTGGTCGACATACTGGTCGAACACGCATTTGTAGATCGACATGAGCTGCGGGTTGACCGAGGACAGGCCGGTCGTCGGGTCCCAGGCCGGCAGCGGCACGTGATAGGCGATGGTCAGCGTGTCGCCGATCGCTGCCGCCGCCGTCCGGTCGAACAGCAGCGAGCCGAGGCCGGCGGTCGCGCCCGCCGCGCCGGCGACGTGCAGGAACCGCCTGCGGTCGAGATGGGTCATGGTGTGCTCCCTCCGGAACGGTCTTTCGGGTGTTTCCAACGTGACCGAATCATAGTCCGCCCATGCCGCGCTGGCGAGGACGCAGGAGCGTATGGCCGCCTCACCTCATCAAACCGGGGAGGAACAGGGATATCTCCGGGAAGGCCACCAGCAGGGCCACGACGACGATTTCGCAGGCGAGGAACCACACCACGCCGCGGAATATGGTCCCCAGCGGCACCTCGTCGCCGACCACGCTCTTGACGATGTAGACGTTGAACCCGACCGGCGGGGTCATCAGGCCGATCTCGAGATACTTGATAACCAGCACGCCGAGCCAGACGAGGTCGAGATTGAGCGCGTCGAACATCGGCAGCAGCAGGGGGAGCGTCAGCAGCATCAGCCCGAGCGGCTCGAGAAACATGCCGAGGACCACGTAGATCAGCGAGGTCGCCAGCACCAGCAGCAGCGGATCGAGCGCCCAGTCGCCGATCATCTCGCCGATGAAGAAGGGAACGCCGCTGAGCGCGAGGAACCGGGTGAGCAGCACCGCGCCGATGGCGATGAAGAAGATCTTCGCCGTGCCGAGAAGCGCCTCCATGACGCTGGTCCGGAACAGGTCCCAGCTCATGCGCCCCTGGAAGCCGGCGATCACGAAGGACAGGAACGCGCCGAACGCGCCCGCCTCGGTCGGCGTCACCAGCCCGGAGTAGATCCCGCCCACGATGCCGAGGATCAGCACGACGATCGGCCACACGTCGGCGAGCGAGGCGAGCTTCCGGCCGAGAGGTATCTTTTCCCTCACCGGCGGGGCGAGCGAGGGGTTGAGGCTGCACCGTGTGACGATCATCGCGGCGTAGACGACGGCGGTCAGGATTCCGGGCAGCACGCCCGCGATCAGGAGCTGCGCGATCGACGTCTCGGCAAAGATGCCGTAGAGCACCATCAGGATGGAGGGCGGGATCAGCGAGCCCAGCGTTCCCGCCGCGACCACGACCCCGGTCGAAAGCCCCCTGTCGTAGCCGTGGCCGATCATCTCCGGAATGGTGATGCGGCCCATCGCCGCCGCGGTCGCGAGGCTCGATCCCGACGCGGCCGAGAAACCGGCGCACGCGAAGTTGCTGGCAACCGCGAGCCCGCCCGGCAGATTGCCGAGCCACAGCCGCGCGGCGTTGAACAGCGACGCGCTGATCCCCGAATGATGCGCCACCGCGCCCATAAGCAGGAACATCGGGATCGCCGAGATCGACCAGTTGGCGGCGAACTCGAACGGCGTGTTCTTGACCACGCCGGCGGCCACGTCGGGACCGCGGATCAGGACGATGCCGACGATCGACACGCCGCCCAGGGCGACGCCGATCGGCACCCGGATCGCGATCAGCGCGAGAACCGCGCCGATTCCGGCAAACCCGATTTCGAGATGGCTCACGTCAGGCGCCCCGGCTCAATAGCCGTCGCGGGCGTGGACCTCGAGCCGGGCCGCCCCCGGGTCGTCGGAACCGCGACCGAAATGGCGGACCAGCGCCAGCGCGACGTAGAGCGCCATGGCGGCGAGGCCGACGGTCAGGAACCAGCGGCTCGGCCAGACCGCGACCAGGTCGACCGAGGTCTCCCACGCCTCCCCTTCCCCGGTCCGGCGCACCGCTTCGACGCCGGTGTGGTAGGCGAGGAACAGGAGGTACAGGAGCGTTACCAGCCCGGCGCAGCCGACCAGCGCGGCGAGCGGACGGCCGCTCATCCGCGCGGTGAACAGCTCGACGATCAGGTGACCCTCGGCGAAGGTCACGTAGGCCAGCGGCAGGAACACCACCGCCACCATGTAGTAGGCGGCGACGATCTCGGTGGTGCCGTCGATCGGGTCGTTGAACAGGTACTTGGTGGCGACGTCGGCCACGATGTGCAGCATCATCAGGACCAGCGCCACGCCGCCCGCGACGGCGAGACCCTCGCCCAGCCTTTTGAGGGGACGCTCCGGGTTGAACGACGCCATGCGGCCCTCCCTCGTTCCGGGCCCCTCACACTGGCGGCAATCGTGGCGCAGGGTCAAGCTTCGGCCCGGGCGGCGCGGGATTCGGCCTTGGACGCCCGGCGGCCCGGCCGATAGACTCGGGACCGAACGCCCGATACCGGGACAACGAGAACCGACAGGGGGAGGAAAGATGTTCAGACGATCGATACCCGTGACGCTTTTTGCCGTCACGCTGGCCTTCGCGGCGCAGCCCGCCTCGGCGGCCGAATACGTTTACGGGTCGTGGAACGGCCCGAAGAACGTGGTGCTGACCAAGGGCGTCGCACCCTACCTCAAGGCAGTGACCGAGGAGACCGGCGGTTCGCTGAAGTGGAAGCTGCTGGCGGGCGCGCAGCTGTTCGGCGGCCGCGCGACGCTGGCCGGCATCCGCGACCGGGTCGCCGACGCCGGCGGACCTGTCATTCCGGCGTTCACCCGCAAGGAACTCCGCGCCGCCAACGTGGTCTACGACCTGATCAACGCGTCGGTCTCGCCCGTCGTCATGGCGGGCGCGGTGGCCGAGACCTATCACCTCGACTGCCCCGCCTGTAAGGGCGATTTCTCCAAGAACAACGCGCTGTTCCTGGCGAACTACGCGTCGACGCGGTTCAACCTCCTGTGCCGGGCGCCGATCGCCAAGGCATCGGACATGAAGGGTCGCAGGGTGCGCGTCGTCGGCGCGCTGGGCCGGTTCCTCAAGTCTCTCGGCGCCGTTCCGGTCGGCGGAAGCCCGGCCAAGGCGGTCCAGGCGATCCAGCGCGGCAATCTCGACTGCATCGCCGGGCCGATCAGCTGGCTGCAGTCGTTCGGCCTCTTCGATCTCACCAAGCACGTGCTGGACGCGCATCTCGCCATCCAGCCCACCCCGTCGGCCATGGTCGTGAACCGCGACTCGTGGAAGGCGCTGTCGAAGTCCGAGAGGGCGGCGATGGTCAAGCACGCGCCCGGCCTGATCGCCAACATCACCATCCGCGGCTACATGGCCGAGGACGGGCAGGTTCGCGCCGAGGCCAAGAAGCGCGGCGTCACCATCACCGTCGAAGACGGCTCGATGGGCCCCGCCTTCGATGCCTACAAGAAGAAGGAGCTCGATATCGTTCCGTCCCTGGCCAAGAAGGACGGGGTGAAATCGGCGGACGCGATCGTCAAGGCGCATCTCGCCAACGTCGCCAAGTGGGAGAAGATCCACGCGAAGATCGGCGACGATCCCGACAAGTTCGCGAAAGCCCTGTGGGACGAGGTGTTCAGCAAGCTCGATCCCGAGAAGATCTAGCGTGAGTTCAGGCGGGGCGGGCACGCTGGAGCGTTTCCGATGGCCGGGGCACTCTTCCGGGATATCGAGATCGGCCTCTACAGCGTGTCCGCCACCGCCGACAACCGCGCGGTGGCGCGAGAGGCCGAGGCGAGCGGATTCCGCCGGCTGTGGCTTGCCGAGGACCATCACAGCCGCGACATTTTCGTCCAGGCCACCGCGATCGGCACGGCGACCGAGTCGATCGAGATCGGGCTCGGGATCGTCAACCCCTACACCCGGCATCCGGCCCAGATCGCCATGGCGGTCGCCGACCTGGAAGAGCTGGCCGGGCCGCGTTTCGTCCTCGGGCTGGGCGCCGGCTGGTCGTCGATCGCCGCCCACGGTCTGGAAAACCCGCGCCCGATCGCCGCGCTCAGGGATGCGGCGGCGATCTGCCGGGGGATGCTGAGCGGCGACCGGTTTGCCTTCGATGGCGCGCTCTACCGCCTGCCCGCGCCGGGCGCGCAGCTTACGTTCGCCCCGCCGCGGCCCGACGTGCCGCTCTATATCGGCTCGATGGGGCCGCGCACGCTGAAGATGGCGGCGCCGACCGCAGACGGGGTGTTCTTCAGCGTCTTCGCGAGCCCGGCCTATGTCGAGCACTGCCTGGGCCATGTGCGCGAGGCGCTGGACGGCACCGGCCGCACGATCGAGGATATCGACGTCGCCTGCTACATCGTCTTTTCCGTCGACGAGGACGGCGACGCCGCGCGCGCCGCGGCCAAGGGGCTGATCGCCCATTACCTGATGCGGATTCCGGACACGATCCGCTTCGAGTTCGCCGGCCTCGACGTTGCCCGCATGCAATCTCTGCAAGCCGGACTCAGGGCCGCTCGCGCCGAGAACCGGCTCGAACGGGCGGTCGCCGCGCTGGACGACGAGGTGGTCGCCGCGCTCGCGGTGGCGGGCACCCCGGAGGAGTGCATCGAAGGCCTGAAACCCTACGCCGCCGCCGGGCTGAAGACCCCCGTGCTCTACCAGGTCCTGGGTCCCGACCGGCTGGCATCCGTGGCTCTGATCGCGGATCGAGTCTGCCCGGCTCTTGCCGGCTGAGGCGGGCATCTGGACGGCAGCCAATCCCCGCGCCTAGAGTCCCGCAGGAACGAAGTCGAGCCCGTCCGAGGCTTGCAAGGAGGCCCGCTCATGTCATCCCGCGACCGCGCGGCATGGGAGCGTCCGCCCGACCTTCCGCCGACCCATTACGTGGACACGGCGGCCTATAGCGACCCCGGCATCTTCGCCGACGAGATGGGCCGGATCATGGCGCGGTGCTGGCGGTTCGCCTGCCACGAAAGCGAGCTGGCGGACGCCTTCGATTTCCGCACCTTCGACCATGCCGAGGTGCCGCTGGTGGCGGTCCGGGGCGGCGACGGCCGGGTTCGGATCTTCTACAATGTCTGCCCGCATCGCGGCGCGAGGCTGTTCAGCGACCTCTCCGGCAACGCGCGGCTCAAGACCTGCTTCTTCCATCACTGGACGTTCGACTGGAAAGGAGCCTGCGTCAGCCGCCCGCGGCCCGAACCCTACGAGGACGCGAACCTGTCCGCGGAGGATTGCGGGCTCCGGGAAGTGCGGACGGAAACGCTCTACGGCCTCGTCTTCTTCAACCTCGACGACGACCCCGTTCCCCTCGCCGAGTATCTCGGCGACGTGCTGTCGTCCTACGAGCGGACCCTGACGGAGGAGCCGGTCGAGGTCTTCCACTACCACCGGGCCACGATCAGGGCGAACTGGAAGCAGTGGGTCGAGTCCAACATGGATCACTATCACGAGTGGATGCACGTCATGCTGCGGCGCACCAACGTGCTCACCGAGGAGACGTTCTTCAAGCGCCGCGTCGAGCTGCATCCGCACGGGCACATCGTGTTCCGCGGCATGGAGATCGATTACGGGGACCAGGCCACCATCCTGCCCCGCGAGCGGACGAAACTGCTGCCGGGGCTTGCCGCCGAGACCTTTCACTCGACGCCCCTCTTCCCCAACACGGTGCTGATGACCCGGGGCACGGTGATGCGGATCGACACCACCACGCCGCTCACGCCGGACACCTCGCTGGTCGAATTCCGCGGGCTCGGTCTCAAGGGCGACAGCGCGGAGGACCGGATGATCCGGATCCGCCAGCACAACGAGTTCTGGGGACCGATGAGCCACAACCTGCCCGAGGACCTGTTCGCCGCCGAGCAGTGCGCGCACGCCTACCGCTCCGGCGCCGCCTCCTACGGCAACATCTGCCGCGAGGAAAATTTGTCGGCGCAGGACGATGGCGGCATGCGTCACTTCTACGCCGAATGGAGCAGGCGGATGGGCCGGCCGGCGAGCGATCCCCTGGCCGCCTGAGGGTCGGGCTTGGGCGCCGGCAAGGAAGAGATCCGCGACTTTCTCAATCGGGTCGCCGACGCGCTCGACCGGGAGGCCTGGGACGAGTTCCTCTCGATGTGCGCGCCGGAGTTCGAGTACCGGGTCACCGCGCATTCCTACGAGCTCGACGAGGACATGATCTGGCTGATCCACAACCTGGACGGGCTGCGCCATTTGTTCGAGGTGCTGCCGGAACAGCTCGGCCGCAAGGGAACCCGGATGCTCCGTCATGTCTCGATCGTCGCCATCGAACCCGGCGAAACGGACGGACGCATGATCGCGACCAGCAAGGTCATCGCCGTCAGGACCTCGCCCGAAGGCGTGTCCGAGCTGTTCGCGGCGGGCCGTTATATCGACGTCGTCGACGCCGCGGGCGCCGCCCCCCGTTTGATCCGGCGGGAAACCCGGCTCGACACGCGCGAGCTGGGCATCGGCTCACACGTGCCGATTTAGGTTGGACCTCTCACCAGCGGCGGGTGCTTCGGTTGTGGAACCCGAGGGAGCAGTTGCGCGACAAGGGCTTGCCCGCTGACCGGCGGTACCGGCGACGCGCGCGGCCTGTGCGCCGATGGGCAGGGACAATGTCGGGCGGGGCGGGTATTCTTCGGCACTCTCCTCTCTCCCAGTCGTCATGCCCGGACTTGTTCCGGGCATCCATGTCTTGCGGCATCGCGGTGCGGGCCGGGAGCGGGCGAGGCGGCGGAGGGACGTGGATGCCCGGAACAAGTCCGGGCATGACGGTAGGGAAAGCGGGACGGCGGAGGGGGAGACGCCAGTGCGCCGGAATTCGCGTCCCGAGCCGACCGATCCGTCGGATACCCTCCGGTACACGGGCCGTTCGCCCGGTCGGCAAGAAATAAAATCGCCGACAGTCACGGATCCTCTTCGTCGAAAAGGTCTTCTGGCAGGTTCAGATGACGTAGCGGTGCGTACTGGCGCTCTGCGGCTCGGGCCGGACGAAGGAGACGGGCCTGAGGCTCCCCACCCTCCGTGATGACGATTTCCTCGCCGCTCTTGGCCCGTGCCAGAAGGTCGGAGAGACGGGCGCGGGCTTCCGCGATGTCGTATATGGCGAGAGACATGATCGCTTTCCCGGTTGACGCAACCGACTCTACGTCTTTTCCGGTGCAATGCACACGCGGCGGGCCATGTTCGAGCGCCGCTACCCGGCGCGGCGTTTCAACTCCCTGAGCACCCCCGGCACGAGATCGGGGAGATCCTCGGCGATGAGTCCCGGGCCGAAGGCAGCGGCGGCCTCGCCGTGGACCCAGGCGGCGGCGGAGGCTGCCTCGAAAGGCGGCAGCCCCTGGGCGAGAAGTCCGACCGCGAGACCCGCCAGCACGTCGCCCGCTCCGGCGGTCGCGAGGTCGGGCGGTGCATTGGCGTTGATCGCGACGCGGCCGTCCGGCGCCGCGATCACGGTGTCGGTGCCCTTGAGAAGCACCGTCGCGCCGGATTGTGCCGCCGCCCGGCGCACCCGGGACGGCTTGTCGCCTTCGGCCTCGAACAGGCGGGCGAACTCGCCCTCGTGCGGCGTCAGAACCGCGGGCGTGCCTTCGATTGCCGCGAACAGTGTTTCGGGCGCGTCGGCGAACGCGGTCAGCGCATCGGCGTCGAGCACCGTGGGTTTGCCGGCGGAAAGCGCGTGGAGAGCGAGCTCCCGCGTCTCCTCGGAGACCCCTGCCCCCGGGCCCGTCAGCGCCGCGCTGCGCCTCGGGTCCTCCAGATATCCGGCGAACGCTTCCGGGCCGTCGACGGCGACGACCAGCGGGCCGACGAGGCCGGCCGCGTAGATCGCCCGCGCCTCTTCGCGGCACAGGACGCTGACCATTCCGGCGCCGATGCGCATTGCCGCGCGTGCCGCTAGTCTCGCCGCGCCGGTCATTTCGCTGCCCCCGGCGATGACGGCGTGGCCGCGGCTGTACTTGTGGTCGCCCGGCCGCGGCCAGCGGAGCGCGCCCGACCACAGCCCCGGCTCGTTGGCGAAGGCGGCGGGGCCGATTTCATCGAGTACAGAATCGGGAATGCCGATGTCGGCGACATGGACATCGCCCATGGAAAATCGTCCGGGATCAAGGAGATGGCCGGGTTTTCTTCGAAAGAAGGTGACAGTTACTGCGGCTCTCGGCGCGACGCCCCTGATTTCGCCGGTGTTGCCGTCCACGCCGCTCGGCACGTCTACCGCGACGCAGGGGCGGTCCCCGATCGCCTCGATCGCTGCGCGCGCCTCGCCGTCCACGTCGCGGACCAGCCCGGCGCCGAAAACCGCGTCGACCACGAGCTCCGCATCGGCGACCGCACCGGCGGACATGGCCTCGACCGGGCCGGTCCAGCGATCGGCGTGGATCCTGGCGTCGCCCTTCAGCCGGTCGCGCCCGCCGAGCAGCGCCACGCGGACCGGCCAGCCGCGCCCGGCCAGCAGACGGGCGATCACGAAGCCGTCACCGCCATTGTTGCCCGGACCGCAGAGCACCGATGTCGGCCGGCTCGCCCAGCGAACGCAGATCCGGTCCGCGACAGCGCGCCCCGCGGCTTCCATCAGCTCGACTCCGGGCGTGCCACCGGCGATGGCGAGCGCGTCCGCCCGCGACATCTCCTCGACGGTCAGCAGCTCGACGGCCATCGGCTCGACCCGTGGATGCGGTCAGGCCGCCGTTTCGCTGCTTTCGCGGCGGGCGAGCTCCTCCAGCACCTCGTCGAGGGTCATCACGTCGGCATATTTGTGGTGCAGGTCGAACAGCGCGATCTTGTGGATCAGCTCGGCGCGGTCGAACACGCATTCCTCGACCACGGTCGCGTGATAGCCGTTCGAATAAGCGTCCACGGTGGAAGCCCGTACGCAGCCCGACGTCGAGTCGCCGCAAATCAGCACGCTGTCGACGCCGAGCCGGGTCAGGTGCGCGACCAGCGGCGTGCCGTAGAACGCGCTCGCCCTCTCCTTCTCGATCAGCAGGTCGCCCGGGCGCGGCGCGAACGCCTCGTAAATATCGTAGTCGTCGCCCGACCCGGTTCCGACCTGGCGGTTGGTCGCGACGACGCTGCCGCGCTTCGTTGCGGCGGTGGTGTAGATCACCGGCAGCCCCAGCGCGCGCGCGGCCCCGAACAGCCTCTTGGTGGGCTCGATGGCGGCGTGGGCGAACACGCCGCAAGCGCTCGGATAGCGGTCGATCAGCTCGTTGACCGGCTTCGCGCCGCCGCGATAGACGAGCTTGTAGAGGTCGATCGCGAGCAGCGCCGGGTTGCGCCCGACACGGACCTCCCGGCGGTAGGCGGCGTAGATCTCCAGCACGTCCGCGGGGATCACGTCCTTCCAGCAATGGTCTTCGAAATCGCGGGCCATCAGGCTCCTCCCTTCCTCCTGCGCAGCGCATCCATGCGCCGGGCGAGCTCGTCCTCGCCGACGACGTTCTTCTCCGCGAGCGCCTTGGCCATGGCGGTAATGCGGAGCTCGTGATAGCCGAGCCGCGCATATTCCGCCGGCCCCAGCTCCTCGATGCGGCGGCGCTGCTCATGCAGGCAGTAGCGGGCGTCGATCAGCGAGCGCAGCGCCTCGGCGAGCCGCGCCCAGCGGGGGGTCGCCTTGAGCGTCCGGTCGACCGGACCCGCAATCATGCCGCCGATGTCGTGATGGGACCGCATGCGTTGCAGTCTCCCAAATCCCCCGGCGCGGGTCGATAGCCGAGGGTCTGCTTGCGCGCTCTCCGGTTTCGCTATACGCCAGGGGCAGGAGGCCGCGATGACCACCAGAATCGCCCGAATGGAAACCGTGCAGGTGTCCCTGCCCACGCGCCGCGAGCACAAGTGGACGGGGCTGACCGAGCCCATCGGCGGCTACATCCTGGTCCGGATGGAGGGCGAGAACGGGCTGGTCGGCTGGGGCGAGGCGCCGGCGCTGAAGGACTGGGGCGGCGATTACGGGCGCTATTTCGGCGAATCGCCCGCAACCGCCGGGCTCGTGATCGAAACCTATCTTGCACCGACGGTCACCGGCCTCGACCCGGCCCAGCCGGCGTTGCTGCACGGTGCCATGGACGCCGCGATCAAGGGCTATCCCTATGCCAAGGGCGCCGTGGAGATGGCCGCCTACGATCTCGCAGGCCGCACCTATGGCGTGCCGGTGCACCGGCTGCTGGGCGGGAAGGTGCGGGACTCCGTTCCCATCACCCATTCGATCGGGCTGCTCCCGATCGACGAGGCGGTCGAGGAATGCAGGATCGTGGTCGCGGAGGGGATCAGGACGATCAAGATCAAGGTCGGCGTCGATCCCGAGCGCGACGTGGAGATCGTCCGGCGCATTCGCGAGGCGGTCGGTCCCGCGACCAGGCTCTGCGTCGACGCAAATTGCGGCTACCGGACGCCCTACGAGGCGGTAAGGATCATCCGCCGGATGGAGCCCGCCGACCTGATCTACGCCGAGCAGCCGGTGGAGGGGATCGACGGTCTCGCCGAGGTCAGGCGCGGTATCGGCGTTCCGCTGATGGCCGACGAGAGCGCATGGAACGCCCGCGACGTGCTGGAGATCGCCGAACGCCGGGCCGCCGACATCGTCTCGATCTACACGACCAAACCGGGCGGGCTCTACCGGGCGATGCAGGTGGCCGCCGTGGCGCGCGCGGCGGGGCTGATCTCCAACGTCAACGGATCGGTCGAGACCGGCGTCGGCAACCTCGCGAACCTGCAGCTCGCCGCCGCCGCCGAGCCGGTGGTGTTGAGCTGCGTGGTCCCCGTCTCGATGCCGGCGGAGCACCGCGCCGGTCGCATCGGCGGGGTCTATTACGTGGACGACCTGATCGCCGAACCGCTTGCCCATGTCGACGGTGCGGTTCCCGTGCCCGACGGGCCGGGCATGGGGGTCGACATCGACGAAGCCAAGGTCGAGCGCTACCGCGTGGAGACGGAAGATGCGTGACGCCGTCGTGACCCGCCTGCGAGAGGAAATGGAGCGCGCGGGGCTCGACGCCGCTGTCGCGGTCTCGCCGGAAAACTTCGGATGGCTCGCGGGATTCGTGGTCCCGTCACAGCCGATCATGCGCTGGCGCCACGCGATGGCGATCGTGGGCGGCGCCGAGACCGCCTATGTCTGCGTCGACATGGAGGAGACCACCGTCGCCGGGCAGGCGGGCGATGTGCCGGTCCGCGCCTGGGGCGAGTTCTCGGACGACGCAATGGCGGTCCTCGCCGATGAGCTCGAGCGTCTCGGCCTTGCGCGGGCGCGGATCGGGACCGAGCTCGATTACCTCCCGGCGGCGGATTTCGCGCGGCTGAAGGCGGCGATGCCGGAGGCTGAGTTTGTCGCCATCGACGCCGCGCTCGACCGGATGCGCCGGATCAAGACGCCGGACGAGATCGACCTCCTGCGGCGGCTGTCGCGGATTTCCGACAAGGCGATCGGCGATGCCTTCGCGGCCGTGTCGCCAGGCGATACCGAGATGGATCTCGGCGCGGCGCTCACGAGGAGCGTCTACGAGCAGGGCGCGGAGCAGTTCCGGCTGATGATCGTCGCGACGGGGCCGCGCAGCGAGCTTCCCAATGTGGGACCGACGGATCGCGTGCTGCAGCCGCGCGATGTCTGCCGGGTGGAGATCTTCTCGATGATCGGCGGCTACCACGCCGGGGTCTGCCGCACCGCGGTGGTGAGCGAGCCGCCGGAGCATGCCGAGCGCATCTGGGCCAATCTCGTCGGCTGCAAGCACATGCTGCTGGACATGATTCGGCCCGGCGCGATCGCGCGCGACATATACGCCGCCTTCCTCGCCGAGTTCGGCAAGCTGGGCCTGCCGCCCATCGCCTTCGTCGGGCACGGGATCGGGCTCAACCTGCACGAGGCGCCCTATCTCGCCGCGCATGACGACACGGTGCTGGAGGCCGGGACGGTGATGGGCTTCGAGCCGCTGGTCTACCGCACCGGCCACGGCTACGGGATGCAGCTCAAGGACATGGTCCTGGTCTCGGGCGACGGCGGCGCCGATCTCCTGTCCGACGCCACCGACAACGACCGGCTGATCGTCATCGACTGAGTGTCCGCAACAGGTCGAGAGCCGCCGCCTCGCCCTTCGCATCGCCGACGATCAGCAAAACCGCCTCGTCGATCCCCGCCGCCTCGTATTCCGCGATGCGTCGCGCGCAATCCTCCGGGGTCCCGCAGATCGCGAAGGCCTCGACCGCCTCGTCCGGGATCAGGGCCGCCGCCATGTCCATGTCGCGCCGCGAAATCGCTTCCTTCACCGCATCGCGGTCGATGGCGATGCCGGAGCGCGCGACGCTCGGGGCGACGAAATCGTTGCGCATCATGAACGCGATCTTCGGGCGCAGAAGATCGATGGCGGCTGTCCGGTCGTCGCTGACCGCGGTGTAGAGATAGGCGGCGCGTCCCATCGCCGCGGGGTTGCGGCCCGCGGCTTCGGCGCCCGCGGCGGCCATGGCGAGCGACTCGGCCGCGTATCCTGTCGTCAGACCGGCGGACAGCACGACCCCGTCGGCGAGCTCGCCGGCGAGCCGGAGCATCTTCGGGCCCATCGCCGCGACGTATAGCGGAATCGGTTCGGGCGGCCGGAACGCCATGCGCATGCCGTCGAGGCGGAACATCTCGCCCTCGTAGGCGCCCGCCTCGCCCGACCAGAGCTGGCGCAGGCAGGCGATGAACTCGCGCATCGCGACGAGCGGCCTTTCGAGTTTCGCGCCGGCCTCGGCCAGGAACATCGGGTTGCCCGAGCCGAGGGCGAGCGCGGCGCGCCCCGGAGCCGCCTCGGCGATGGTCGCCATCGCCATCGCGACCGAGACCGGCGACCAGAGATAGGGGCTGATCGCGGTCGGCACGACGGTCGCGCGTTGCGTCTTCAGCGCGAAAGCGGTGCAGGAGACCAGCGACTGGCGATAGCCCAGGTGCTCGGCCATCCAGAGGCTGTCCGCGCCGGCCTCCTCGGCCCGGCGGGCGAGCGCCAGCGCGTCGTCGAACGCGGCGAAGCCGTCGAAGCTCACGCCGAACGCGGTCACGCCGGCCCTTCCTGTACGAAACGATGGAGCGCCGCCGAATCGAGCCCGGCGATTCCCATGCGCTCCAGCGTCAGCCCCTCGGCGGCGTAATCGATTCCCGTCGCGGCGGAGAGCAGCGCGATATGGCTGTCGATGGTGGGCGTGGGCACGCCCGCGAGGCGGCCGAAGGCGGCGAACGGCACCAGACCGTAACCGACGTCCTCGTGTACGTAGCGGTGGTCGAGCGAGGGCGGGCTCCGCAGCGTTGCGTTGGGCGCGCTGTCCCGGCACGCGCGCGAAATCGATCCGCTCTCCATCGCCTCCCTGGTGGTGAGGCCGGCGCCGTGGAATATCTCAAGGAAAGGGGCTGCCGGAACGTCGAGAGCTCGGGCGACCGCGAGGCGCTCGGCGTCGATCTCCGCCGTCACCCGGCCGACCGCGTCGGTCACGCCCTCCCGGTAGAACAGGAAGTCGCCGCCGGTCGATTCGATCCATCCCGCGTTCAGCAGCATCCCGGGCGGGTGGAAGACCGCGTTGATGTTGGCGAGCCCGGTTTCCAGCACGCTCGTCGCGGGCCGGATTTCGGGAAAGAGCGGCGAGACCGCCGCGTGCAGCCGCGCGGTCGCGTTGCCCGGAAGCGCCGCGAACATCAGGGACTTCGTGTAGCTGTAGATCCCGACCGCCGCGGGCGCCTCGATCCGGCTGATGAAGGTGAGGGTCACGGTCTCGCAGGTTTCCAGCGGCGCCCAATGCCCGGTGCGGCGCATCTCGCGCTGGAAATGGAGCCCCCCGCCCGTGTGCCCCGGATCGAGGAACACCGGCACCCCGTCCTCCAATACGCCCGCGAGTCGCTCGGCGTAGTAGGCGTGGGCGACGGACGGGACGACCAGCATCGCCAGGTCCACGCCGGCGACCGCCTCCGTCACGTCGGTCGTCAGCAGGGCCGGCATCTCGCGCCCTTCGAAAATGCCGCGCGCTTCGATTCCGCCATTGGCGCGAATCGGCTCCAGACTTTCTTCCCGGCGCGCGTGCAGCCGGACCTCGAACCCCCGCCGCGTCAGGTCGGCCGCCGCGGCATAGCCGCCATGCCCCGCCCCCAATACCGCTACCGACCGGATTTCCATGCCGCCTCCTTCGCCGATCTTGCGGGCGCCGGCGGACGCAGGCAAGCGGGCGCGTCCGTGCCGCCGGTGGCGGTCGGTCGCGTGTTTGGCTAATCTCGCGCGCGATGTCCGGGACAGGCGTGATAGCGAGACGATCTCCGGAAAACGGCCGGAGCGAAGCCCGCGCGAGGCTGGCCGGAGCGATGGCCTACGATGCGGGTCTCGCCGCGCGCTACCGCGACGAGGGGCTGTGGCGCGACGAGCTCCTGACCGACTGGCTCGACCGGACCGTCGCGGAAACGCCGGACGCCACCGCGATCGTCATGGCGGACGGGAGCATGACGTTCGCCGAGCTCGGCGCGTTGAGCGACCGCCTCGCCGCCGGGTTCCGGCGCCTCGGTATCGGGATGGGCGATGTGGTCGGCGTCCAGCTGCGCAACGGACCCTATTGGGTGGCCATTCACGTCGCGCTTTGCCGCATCGGGGCGGTGATGACCGGCATCCACCTGACTTTCCGTGAGTCCGAGTGCGAGCGGGCGCTCGCGTTCGGCGAGGCCGTGGCGATCGTTTGCGAAGAGGCGATGGGAGATTTCGCCATCGCCGAGACCATGCTTCGCCTGAAGGCGCGGCTACCCTCGCTGGAACACGTGATCGTCGCGGGCGGCGGGCCGGAGGGGACCGTCGCGCTCGAATCGCTGGAGGACGAGTCGCGGCCCGCCGCGGAACGGGCGGATGCGTCCGGTCCTTTCATCATGCTTTACACCTCGGGCTCCACCAGCCGGCCCAAGGCGGTGCCGCTCAGCTACAACAACCTGCTCACCAACGCCCGGGGCAGTGCGGGCGTCTTCGGGATCGCCGCCCGGGACCGGATCATGGCGGCCG
Organism: Defluviicoccus sp.; assembly: GCA_028820505.1. GTDB lineage: Bacteria > Pseudomonadota > Alphaproteobacteria > MPNO01 > MPNO01 > MPNO01. The sequence goes on along the minus strand of JAPPIT010000049.1, from coordinate 14,667 downwards.
GGCCTTTCGCGCATCTCTATTCGCTGCACAGCCCTCATTTTTCGCTGTTGACGGGCGCGGCGCAGGTGATTCTGCCCGTCTACGAGAAGGGCGCGTTCGTCGATCTGGTCGAAAAGGCGCGGCCGACGGTGGTGTTCGCGGTGCCGGCGCATATCTTTCCCTGCCTCGCCGAGGGCTTGCTGGACCACCGCGACTGGTCATCGGTGCGCCTCCTCCTGATCGCCGGCGCGGCGGTTTCCGGAGACCTCGTGCGGGAACTGGACTCCAAGCTCCCGAACGGAAGGGTGATCCAGCTCTGGGGCATGACCGAGATGCAGGCCGGCCTCTATACGCGGCCCGATGATCCTGTCGACTTCCCGGCGACGACCTGCGGACGGCCGAGCCCGGGGACCGAGATCCGCATCGCCACCGACGACGGCGAGGCGCTGGCGCAGGGCGCCGAGGGGGAATTGCAGGTGCGGGGCGCCTCTGTCTTCCCCGGCTATCTTCACGACCCGGAGGCGAACGCCGAAGCGTTCACCCATGACCGCTGGTTCCGCACCGGCGACCTGGCCGCGGTGGACGAGCACGGCAATGTCGTGCTCAAGGGCCGAATCAAGGATACCGTCAACCGGGGCGGGGTGAAGTACAGCACCCGCGAGGTCGAGGACCTGCTGCTCGGCCACCCGGCGGTGGATCAGGCGGCCGTCGTGCCCGCGCCTCATCCGCGCCTGGGAGAAATCGGCTGCGCCTTTGCCGTTACCCTTGGCGACAAGACGGTGACGCTGGACGATCTCTGCGCCTGGCTTCTCGGCCAGGGCATCGCCAAGTACAAGTTGCCAGAAAGGCTGGAATTGATCGGCGAAATGCCGCTCGGGCCGTCGCGGAAGATCGACAAGGAGACGTTGAAGGCGATGGCTGCCGAAACCCGGTCGGCTCAGGCGGGTGCGCGGTGAACCGGCAAGATCTCCATTCCTACCTGCTCACGACACCGTTCGACGAACTTGCGGCGGAAGCGTGCCGGCTGCGCGACGCCGGGTTCGGCCACTCGGTGTCCTATTCGTGCAAGGTGTTCATCCCCCTGACGCGGCTGTGCCGCGACGTCTGCCACTACTGCACCTTCGCCGCGCCGCCGCGACGGGGCGTCTCCGCCTATCTCTCGCCGGAGGAGGTGCTGGCGATCGCCGGTGCCGGACGGGACGCCGGCTGCAAGGAGGCCCTGTTCACGCTCGGCGACAAGCCGGAGCTTCGCTACCGCGCCGCGCGCGAGGCGCTTTCCGCGCTCGGTTTCGAAACCACAGTCGAATATCTGGCCCACGCGGCCCGGCTGGTGTTCGAGGAAACGGGCCTGCTGCCCCACGTCAATCCGGGCGTGCTGACCCGCGAGGAGATCGCGGCGCTGCGCCGGGTTTCGGTCTCGCAGGGGATCATGCTCGAAAGCCTGTCGCCTCGGCTCGCCCGCCGCGGCGGCCCGCATTTCGGCTCGCCCGACAAGCGGCCCGGGCCCAGGCTCGCGACGCTTCGCGAAGCCGGCGAACTCGCCGTCCCCTTCACCACCGGCATCCTCATCGGTATCGGCGAGACGCGGCCGGAACGGCTCGATGCGCTGTTCGCCATCGCAGATCTCCAGCGCGAGCACGGGCATATCCAGGAAGTCATCGTCCAGAATTTCAGGGCGAAGCCGGGAACCCGGATGGCCGACGCGCCGGAGCCGTCGCCGGAAGACCTCGCCTGGACCGTCGCCGCCGCGCGCCTCGTTCTCGGCCCCGCGATGAGCATCCAGGCCCCGCCCAACCTGAGCGCCGGTACCTACCCCGACCTGATCGCCGCGGGCCTCAACGACTGGGGCGGCGTCTCCCCCGTCACGCCCGACCACGTCAATCCCGAGGCGCCCTGGCCCGCGCTTGACGCGCTTGCCCGGCGCAGCGCGGCGGCCGGAAAGACCCTCGTGGAACGGCTCGCGATCTACCCGTCCTACGCCCTGGAACCCGACCGCTGGCTGGACCCGGCGCTGGCGCCGGCGGTACGCCGGGCGATCGATTCGGAAGGCTTCGCGCGCACCGGCGATTGGGCGCCGGGCGCGGCGGCGGACCCGCCCGCCGAAATCCGGGTCGCGGCGCCGGCGGTCCGGACCGACGACCTGATCCCGATTCTCGACAAGGCAGCCGCCGGGCAACGCCTGAATATTGCCGAGATCGTCGACCTGTTCGCCGCGCGGGGCAGCCGGTTCGATGCGGTCGTGGAAGCGGCCGACGCGGTGCGCCGCGAAGTCTGCGGCGGCGCCGTCACCTATGTCGTCAACCGCAACATCAACTACACCAACATCTGCTCATACGCGTGCCGGTTCTGCGCTTTTTCCAAGGGGCGTTCGAGCGCGGGGCTGCGCGGAACGCCCTACGATCTGGACCTTGAGGAAATTTCGCGGCGCGTGCGCGAGGCCTGGGACCGGGGCGCGACCGAGGTCTGCCTGCAGGGCGGCATCCATCCCGATTACACCGGCGAGACCTACGTCGCCATAACCCGCGCGGTAAAGGCGGCGGCGCCGGATATGCACGTCCACGCCTTCTCGCCGCTCGAAGTCAGCCAGGGCGCGGCGACGCTCGGTTTGCCGGTCGAGGCGTTCCTCGAACGGCTGGTCGACGCGGGCCTCGGCTCGCTTCCCGGCACGGCGGCCGAAATTCTCGATCCGCCGGTCCGGAAGATCCTCTGCCCCGACAAGGTCACCGTGCGCGAGTGGCTGTCGGTAATCCGTACCGCGCATCGGCTGGGCCTGAGGACCACCGCGACCATCATGTTCGGCAGCGTCGAGGGACCGGCCTCCTGGGCCCGGCATCTGAGCGCGGTCCGCGATTTGCAGGAGGAGACCGGCGGGTTCACCGAGTTCGTTCCCCTCCCCTTCGTTCACATGGAGGCGCCGATCTACCTTCGGGGCAAGGCAAGGAAGGGGCCTACCTGGCGAGAGGGCGTCCTGATGCATGCCGTCGCGCGGCTCGCCCTCAACCCGGTCATCCCCAATATCCAGGTTTCCTGGGTAAAGATGGGGCGGCGGGGCGCGGCGGCCTGCCTCGATGCGGGCGTCAACGACCTCGGCGGCACGCTGATGAACGAGAGCATCTCGCGCGCGGCGGGCACGACCCACGGCCAGGAACTGCCGCCGGAGGAGATGGACGCCCTGATCCGGCGCGCCGGGCGTCTGCCTCTCCAGCGTTCGACGATCTACGGCTCCGTGACCGAAGAACGCATCGCCGCGGGACGCGCCGCGCCGCCGCTCGAACCGATCGCGGCCGCACGGTGAGCGATCTTCCCGCCATCGCGATCGTCGGCGGCACCGGCGCGGAAGGCTCCGGCCTCGCGGTGCGTTGGGCGCGGGCCGGCTATCGCGTGATCCTGGGCTCGCGCTCCGCCGAGCGCGCGGCGGACAAGGCGGCCGGGCTCGCGGAACACGGCACGGTGGAAGGCGCCGCCAACGCCGATGCCGCCGCGCGGGCCGATATCGTCGTTGTCACGGTCCCCTTTGCCGCCCAGCGCCAGACCATGACCGACATCGCCGATGCGGCGCGCGGCAAGATCGTGATCGACGTGACCGTGCCGCTCGTTCCTCCTCGCGTGGCCAGGGTGCAGCTTCCCCCCGAGGGCTCGGCCGCCGCTATCGCGCAGGAGATTCTGGGCGCGGAGACCCGGGTCGTGTCGGCGTTCCAGAACGTGGCGGCGGATCACCTCGCCGATCCGGGCTACGAGCTCGATTGCGACGTGCTGGTCTGCGGCAACAGCAAGGACGCGCGGGCGGAGGCGGTCGGCCTGATCGAAGCCGCGGGGCTGCGCGGGATCGAGGCCGGGCCGCTCGACAATGCCGTTGCCGCAGAGGCCCTGACCTCGGTGCTGATCTGGATCAACCGGCGCTACGAGTCGCCCGGCTCCGGGATCCGCATCACCGGTCTCCCGGAGGGCGGCGCGGATTGACCGCGAGCGCGCCACGGCTCGAAATCCTCGCCCTCGAAGGCGTGCCGGATATCTCGGAAGGCGACGATCTGTGCCGGATCGTCCTCGACGCGTACCGGACGAGCGGCCTCGCGCCCGCGCCGGGAGACATCCTGGTCGTCGCCCAGAAGATCGTTTCCAAGGCCGAGGGCCGACAGGTCGAGCTCGCCTCGGTGTCGCCCTCTGCGGAGGCCGAGAGGCTTGCCGCCGAGACGGAGAAGGACGCGCGGGCGATCGAGCTGATCCTTTCCGAGTCCGACGAGGTGATGCGGGCGCGTCCGGGGTTGATCGTCGTCCGCCACCGGCTCGGCTATGTGCTCGCGAACGCCGGAATCGACGCGTCCAACGTCGAGGGGGGCGGCGATGCGCATGTCCTGTTGCTGCCCCGGGACCCGGACCGGAGCGCGGCGTCCCTGCGAGCGGAGATCGAGCGGCGCACGGGGATCGCCCCCGGCGTAATCGTCGGCGACAGCCTGGGACGCGCGTGGCGGCTCGGCACGACCGGAACCGCACTCGGCGCCGCGGGCGTCGTGGCGCTCGCGGACCTCAGGGGAACGCCCGACATGTTCGGCCGGCCCTTGACGGTGAGCGAGGTCGGGCTCGCCGATCAGATCGCTTCCGCGGCGGCGCTTGCGATGGGCGAGGCCGACGAGCGCCGTCCGATCGTGCTGGTGCGGGGCCTCGCGGCGGCCTCGGAAGACTCGCGCGCCGCCGACCTGATCCGCCCGCGCGAATTCGATCTGTTTCCCTGACGATGACGGGCACGATCCTGGCACTCGCGGGCGGCGTCGGAGGCGCGAAGCTGGCGCGCGGCCTCGCGGACGCGCTCGATCCGGGCCGGCTGACGGTCGCGGTCAACACGGGCGACGATTTCGAGCATATGGGGCTGCCGATCTCGCCGGACCTCGATACGGTGATGTACACGCTCGCGGGACGCGCCAACCCGGACACCGGCTGGGGCGTCGCGGGCGAGACCTGGTCGTTCATGGAAGCCGTCGGCGATCTCGGGGGGGAAACCTGGTTCCGCCTCGGCGACCGCGACCTCGCAACCCATGTCCTGCGGCGCCGGATGCTGGACCGGGGCGCGACGCTCTCGGAGGCGACCGATGCGCTCGCCGGGGCGTTGGGCGTTCGCCACCGGATCGTTCCGATGAGCGATCGGGCGGTCCGCACGGTGGTCGAAACCGACGAGGGCACCCTGCCCTTTCAGGACTATTTCGTTCGCCGACGTTGCGAGCCTCGGGTCTCGACGTTCCGCTTCGAGGGGATCGAAACGGCCACGCCTTCGCCCGGCCTGTCCGCCGCGCTTGCGGATCCGGACCTGGAAGCGGCGGTGATCTGCCCGTCCAACCCCTATGTAAGCGTGGCGCCGATCGTGGGCATACCGGCCGTCGCCGAATTCATCGACGCCCGCGAAGTCCCGGTCGTCGCCGTTTCCCCGATCGTCGGCGGGCAGGCGATCAAGGGACCGGCGGCGAAGATGATGGCGGAACTCGGCGCGGAGACCAGCGCGCTCGGCATCGCCAGACATTACGGCGGGCGCATCGACGGCCTCGTGATCGACGAGGTCGATGCCGCGCTGGCACCCGATATCGCGGCCCTGGACACCGCGGTCCATGTCGTTCCGACGGTCATGAGGAGCGAGGAAGATTCCCGAGTGCTGGCTCGGGAAACGCTGACTTTCGCCGCTCGGCTGCGATGACGATCTGCGCCATCGTTCCGGTCCGTTCGCTGGCGGACGGCAAGCGCCGCCTCGCCGGCGTCATGGAGGACGCGCAACGCGCCGCGCTCAACGAGCGGTTCCTGGTCCACACGCTCGGTCTCGCCGCCGCGCTGCCGGGCCCGACGATACTGGTCAGCCCGGACCCGGCAGTCGCCGCGCACCCCGCGGCCGGGAACGCCGTTCGCGTCGTCGACCCGGGCCTGGGCCTGAACGCGGCCATCGAGGCCGGAAGGGAACGCGCGCGGCGCGAGGGCGCCGAACGGATCGTCGTCCTGCCCAGCGATCTGCCGGCGGCGCGGCGCGAGGACGTGCAGGCTCTGGCCGGGGCCGCCAGCGCGGTCGCCATCGCGCCCGACCGGCGGCGGCAGGGCACCAACGGGCTGTCCGTCGCCGCCGGGCTCGATCTTGCGTTCAGGTTCGGCGCCGGAAGTTTCGCCGCGCACCTCGCCGAAGCCGAGCGGCTCGGCGTAACGCCCGACGTGATCGAAAACCCCCGCCTCGCGCTCGACATCGACACGCCGGAAGACTGGCGCCACTGGCGCGAGAACGGCTGATGCGATATTGCCGCGGCTCCAGCCAGGAAGGGAACCAGAGATGCATTACGACTACGTCCCGCTGTCCCAACGCAAACCTCTGCGCTGGCCGAACGGGTCGCGGCTTGCGCTGATCCTCACCTTCAACCTCGAATACTGGGATCTCACCAAGGACACGGGCGGGGCGTACTACGCGGGCGGGCCGGCGATCCTTCCCGACCCCCTTCCCGGCAACGTGCCGGACTTTCCCAACTACACCTGGCGCGAATACGGCCAGCGGGTGGGTATCTGGCGGCTGATGGACATCTTCGACCGCGCCGGCGTGCCGGCGAGCTGCACCATGAACGCCAAGATGGGGCTGGAGCGCCAGGCCGTGATCGACGCGGCGAACGAGCGCGGCTGGGAGCTGGTCGCGCACAACTACGTCCAGACCGACCTCCTCACCAACTATTTCGACGATCCGGAAAAGGAACGGGAAATCATCCTGGAAACGCTGCGCGTCTACGAGGAGACCGTCGGGCGCCCGGCCAGGGGCTGGCTTTCCTCCTCTCTCCGCTGCAATGCGAGCACGGTCGAGACGATCGCGGAGCAGGGTCTGATCTACACCAACGATTTCATGAACGACGACCAGCCCTATCTGATCCACACCGGGAGCGGCCCGATCGTTTCCGTCCCCTACTCCAACGAGGTCAACGACTTCACGATCTATTTCCGCCGCGGCATGTCCAACGACCAGGCGTTCGAGGTGCTCAAGGACCAGTTCGACGAGCTCTACCGGGAGGGCGGGGAGAGCGGGCGGTTGATGAATGTCGGCATTCACCCGCATGTCTGGGGTCAGCCGTTCCGTGTCCGGGCGCTACGCGATTTCCTCGACTACGCCAAGGGTTTCGAGGGCGTCTGGTTCGCCAAGCGGGAAGAGATCGCCGAGTGGTATCTCGAGAACCACGAGAGCCATATCGGCTGACCGCGGCGCTCAAATCCCGACGATGGTCTCGCCCGCGTTCGGGCTCACCACCTGTCCCGTGATCATTTCCGTCTCGTCCGAGGCAAGCCAGGCGACGGCGTAGGAGATGTCCTCGGGCCGGGTAAAGCGTCCGAGAGGCATTCCCTTCTCGCGCTCGGCGATCTGCTCGTCGGTGTTGGAGCCGCGGGTCATGCCGGTCACGACGAAGCCCGGCGCGACCGCGTTCACCGTGATCCGGTGCGGCGCGAGTTCGCGCGCCCAGCACTTGGTGAAGCCGGAAATGGCCGCCTTGGCCGCCGAATAGTGCGACGCCCTCGGGCTTCCTCCCATGGCATAGATAGACGAGATGTTCACGATGCGGCCGTATCCGCGCTCCCTCATACCGGGCACCACGGCCTGGGTCGCGAAGAACGTGCCCCGGACATGGACCTCGAACATCCGGTCGAAATCCTCGACGGTTATTTCGTCGATAAGGAGGCGCCTGCCTCCGACCCCGGCATTGTTGACCAGGATATCGACCGGCCCGAACGCATCGGCGGCGTCCCCGATGCCGGATTGCAGGGCGGCGACGTCGCGAATATCGACCTTCAGCGGGTGAGCCCGGCGGCCTCGTTCGCGCACCATCGCCGCCGTTTCCTCGATCCCGTCGACGATGTCGTGGACGATCACGTCCGCGCCGCGCTCGGCGAGGAGAAGCGCATGGCTGCGCCCCATTCCGCCGCCGGCTCCGGTCACCAAAGCAATTCTACCTTCGAGTGAGCTTTTCGTCATAACCCGTTCCTGTTCTTATATTCCCACGATCGAGACACCGCCGTTGGGCGAGATCACCTGTCCGGTCATGAAGTCGGTCTCCGCCGAGGCAAGCCAGGCGACCGCGTAGGAGACCTCGACCGGATCGGCGATGCGGCCGAGCGGCACTTCGGCGGCCATCGCCTCGATCCGCCCGCGTCCGATCGAGCCCAGGGTGAGGTTGGTTTCGAGCAGCCCCGGGGCGACCGCGTTCACGGTGATGTCGAAGGGCGCGAACTCCCGCGCCCAGCACTTGGTCAGGCCGGAGATCGCCGACTTCGCCGCAGCGTAATGCGACGCGAAATGGCACCCGCCCATCGCGAAGTTCGAGCTGATGTTGACGATCTTGCCGGTGCGCCGCGCCTTCATGCCCGAGATCGCGGCCTGCGTGGCGAAGAAGGTACCCCGGACATGCACCTCGAACATCGCGTCGAAGGTCTCGACATCGATGTCGCCGAGAGCGAGTCCCTGCCCGCCTATCCCGGCATTGTTCACCAGCACGTCGATCGGCCCGTAATCCCGCTCCGTCTTCGCGATGGCGTCCGCGAGCGCACAGGTATCCCGCATGTCGACGCAGATCTCGTAAGGCGGAGAACCGGCGGCGCGCACCAGGTCCGCGGTCTCGGCAACACGGTCGGGGTGGATGTCGTGAACGACCACCCTGGCGCCCCGTTCCGCCATCAGCACGGCATGGCTGCGCCCCATGCCGCTGCCCGATCCGGTGATCAGGACGACCTTTTCCTCCAAAGTCCGGTTCATTCCCTCATCGTCCGTGATTTGCGGTCGGTCGCGCCGCCGTTCGGATAGGGCTATTTTCCGTGCGCCGCCACGACCCCACAAGACCGGGCCCGAAGCCGCCGCATGGTCTCGACCGCCATCCGCTCGATCTATACCAACGGCCTTTCTCTCGGGGCAGCCGTCGCCGGCGGGTTCGTTTTCTCGGCACTCGACACGCCGATACCCTGGCTGCTCGGCCCCCTCGCCTTCGTTGCCGGGATCAACCTCGCGGGATTCCGCATCGGCTGTCCGAACGGCACGCGACAGGTCGGACAGATCGTCATCGGCACCGCGATCGGCCTCCGTTTCACGCCCGACGTTGCGACGATCGTGCTCGGCCAGCTGCACTGGATGGCCGTCGCCGCGGCGGTCGCCGTGGTGCTGGGCGGGATCGGCGCCCTGATCCAGATCAGGATCGCGCGCCTCGACCCGGCGACCGCGTATTTCGGCAACGTCCCCGGCGGAATGGCGGAGATGCTGACCCTGGGCGACCGGTTCAGGGCGGAACCCGTGGCCGTGGCCCTGTCGCAGACGGTTCGCGTCGGTATCGTCGTCGTGACCGTGCCCGTCGGACTGACCTGGCTGGGAACGACGGGCGGCGACCTTTTCAGCCTTCGTTCGATCCCGGTGGACTGGTCCCTGCTCCCGATCCTGGTTGCCGGCTGTACGGGTTCCGCCTTTCTTCTCAACCGGCTCGGCGTCATCAACGCGTGGATGCTGGGGGCCGTCGGGTTCGCGGGCTTGCTGACGGCGACCGAGATCGAGCTCTCCGGCCTGCCGGATACGTTCCTGATCCTCGGCCAGCTTCTCATCGGCGCGGCGCTCGGTGAGCGATTCGATCGCGAGCCCATGCGCCGGGCCCCGCGCGTGATCGTGGGCGCCGTGCTGTCGACGATCATGCTGCTTATCGCGGGCATCGTCCTGGCGGCGGCGATCGGCGCGGTATCGGGGATTCCGCTGACCACCATGGTCGCGGCGACCTGCCCCGGCGGTCTCGCCGAAATGAGCATCACGGCCGAGATTCTCGGGCTCGGCGTGCCGCTCGTGACCGCCTATCACATCACCCGGATCGTGCTGATAACCCTGGTGACGCTGCCGCTCTTTCGAATGATCCAGCGAAGACCGGCGGCGTGAGCCCTAGAGCCTGTCCGTTTCGAACAGAAGCGCCTTTACCCCTGTCTCCTCACCGTCATGGTCGGCGAAGGCCGACCATCCATGAGTTTTTAAGTCTCTGGAATCAAAAACAAAACGTGGATGGTCGGCCTTCGCCGACCATGACGGAAGAGAACGGAGGGAGCGGTTCCAACTAAAACAGATCCGCTCTACCGTGCCGCCTGGTTGGCGACGGCGGCGGCGGCGGCCTTCACCGTCTGCTCGTCGGCGAGGTACCGGCTGGATTTTACGGTCAGGTCCGCTTCCAGATCGTAGATCAGCGGCAGTCCCGTCGGGATGTTGAGTTCGAGGATGTCCTCTTCCGATATCCCGTCGAGGTATTTGACGAGCGCCCTGAGGCTGTTGCCGTGGGCGGCGATCATCGCCGTTTCGCCCCGCGCCAAAGCGGGTGCCACGGTGTCGTGCCAGTATGGCAATACGCGCTCGAGGGTCGATTTCAGGCTTTCAGACGACGGCAGATCGCCTTGCGAAATATGCCCGTAACGCCGTTCGAATCGGGGATGGGTAGGATCGTCGGCGTCGAGCGCCGGCGGTGGGGTAGCGTAGCTGCGGCGCCAGATCCTGACCTGCTCCGCTCCGTGCACGGCGGCGGTCTCCGCCTTGTCGAGACCCTGGAGCGCGCCGTAATGGCGCTCGTTGAGACGCCATGAGCGTTCGACCGGCACCCACATCTGGTCCATCTCGTCGAGAACGATCCAGAGCGTGCGGATCGCGCGCTTCAGCACGGACGTGAAAGCGCGGTCGACGCGGATCCCCTCCCCCGCCAGCGCTTGTCCCGCCGCCCGCGCCTCCTCGACGCCGGCGGGAGAAAGATCGACATCGACCCATCCGGTGAACCGGTTCTGGAGGTTCCAGTCGCTTTGACCGTGACGCACCAGGATCAGCGTGGGCAACGACGGCTCCTTTCGTCGAAGGCGCAATTATAGGTAACTTGACCGGGAGGTCCGCGGCATTTCTACCGTCATGCCCGGACTTGTTCCATTGCTGTCCGGTTTGACTTCGGGACGGGTTGTGCGCCGATGGGCGGGAAGAATGTCGGGCGGAACAGGCATCTTCCGGTACTCCTTTCCCCTCAGTCGTCATGCCCGGACTTGTTCCGGGCATCCACGTCTTGCGGTGTGGCGACACGAGCGGGGATCGGCGAAGCTGCGGAACCGCGTGGATGCCCGGAACAAGTCCGGGCATGACGGAAGGTGGGGCGCGGACTGTCTATTCGCCCGGCGGGTGGATCGCAAGGCTCGATAACCGGATCGCTCAGACGGGTTCGCCGGTCTCGGGTCGTTCCGCCGGAGGCCGGTCGATCGGGGGCTGGCCGGGCGGGCGCGGCACGCTGTCGTCCGGCCACGGCTGCTCCTTGCGTTCGTCCTCGTCGACGTCGCGCCCGTTGCCCTTGCGGCGATCTTCGGTTTCGTTGTGCATCGGCGCCTCGAATGCGCGACTACGCCGAATTCTTGCGCCATCCCGGGTCGAATGTCGAGACCGCAGCGCAAGCTGCTGGGGTGGCTGAGGGGATTCGAACCCCCGACCTCCTGGACCACAACCAGGCGCTCTAACCGACTGAGCTACAGCCACCGCAGGGGAGCGCCTCTCTAGCGTCCGTCTCGCGCGCGCGTCAAGACCCGCCGAAATGCGCACGCAGGCGCGCGATTGCCTCTTCCAGCGCGGCTTCCTCCTTGCAGAAGGCGAAGCGGGCGAAATGGCGGACTTCGCCGCTCTGGTAGAACGCGCTGACCGGGACGGCGGTCACCCGCGCCTCGGTGGTGATGTGGCGGCAGAAATCGACATCGTCGCCGTTGAAACCGAGCGGGCGGAAATCGGTGGTCAGGAAATAGGTCCCGGCGCAGGGCACGATCCCGAAGCCGATATCGCCGAGGCCCGCGGCCAGGAAATCGCGCCGCGCCTGCATGTCGGCGTTGAGCCCTTCGAAATAGGAATCGTCCTTGCGCAGCCCGTAGGCCACCGCGCTCTGCAAGTTGGGGGGCGTGGTGAATGTCAGGAACTGGTGCGCCTTGGCGATCGGGGTCAGGAGGTCGGGCGCCGCCGTGACCATACCGACCTTCCAGCCGGTGAGGGAGAAAATCTTGCCCGCCGAGGCGATCCTGACCGCGCGCTCGCGCATGCCGGGCAGCGTGATCGTCGGGATATGGGGTTTGCCGTCGAAGGCCAGATGCTCGTAAACCTCGTCGCACACCGCATAGGCGTCGTGTTCGATGCAGAGCGCGGCGATCAGATCGAGCTCCTCGCGCGTGAACACCTTGGCGCAGGGATTCATCGGCGTGTTGAACAGGATCAGCTTGGTCTTTTCCGAAAACGCCGCCCGCAGCTCGTCGACCGGCAGCGCCCAGTCGGGCGGTTCGAGACGGACCGTCTTCGGAGTCGCCCCCGCCCGGCGCACGATGGGAAGGTAGGAATCGTAGAGCGGCTCGATCAGCACGGCCTCGTCGCCGGGTTCGATCAGCCCGAACAGCGCCGCGCCCAGCGCTTCGGTTCCGCCGGACGTGACCAGCACCTCCCGCGGCCAGTCCACGTCGAGGTCGTAGAACCGCTTGGCGTGCTGGGCAACGGCCTCGCGAAGCGGGGGAATCCCCATCATGGAAGGGTATTGGTTGACGCCGTTCTCCAGATAGTCGGTCGCCGCGGCGACCACGTCGGGCGGGCCGTTGCCGTCCGGAAATCCCTGTCCTAGATTGACCGATTCGTGCTCCTGGGCCAGGCGCGACATGACCTCGAAAATCGTCGTTCCGTAGCCCGAAAGGACGCTGTTGGCGGCCTTCACCGAAAATCTCCCGTTTGCGGCGCGCGGCGTCGTCTAGCATGAACGCCGGCGGCGGGCAAAATCGGCGCGACGGATTTTCGCGGCTTCCGCCGTGTCAATCGGTAACGGAAACCCAACGGGAAGGAGCCTGAAATGGCCGGTTTGACGAAAACTCTGGGCGTTGCCTCCGTCGCCGCCCTGATCGCCTTCGGAGCGGGGCCCGCCCTCGCGCAATCGCCGCCCGCGAATAGCGGTCAGGAGACAAGCGCCGCCGGAAAGGAAGCGCGTCCCGGAAAAGGCTGGCGCGGCGCCCGTTTCCTGCGCATTTTCGATACCGACGGCAACGGCAGCGTTTCGCTCGCCGAAATCCAGGCCGAACAGAAACGGATCGCCGGCGCGGCCGACGTGAACGGGGACGGCGTGCTCTCGGTCGACGAGTTCCGGCGCCGCGGCCGCCTGATCCGCAGTCTCGGCGCGACCAGCCTGTTCGACATGCTCGATACCGACGGCGACCGAAAGGTCTCCCAGGCGGAAATCGAGGCGCCCTCCGCGCGCTGGTTCAAGCGCTACGACGCCAACGGCGACGGTGCGGTCGCGACAGACGAATTGCCGCAGCGGCGCTGGCGGCGCGGTCCGCGTCGGTAGCGGACTGCCCGGCGGATGAACGGCGCGCGTCCGCAGCCGGCGGCCGAGGAGACGGATGACGGTCTCGTCCTCCGCCTCGCCGACGGCTGCGGCGGCGCGATGGCGACGCTGTCCGATCGCCACCTTCCATCGGTCCTGGCCTGCGCCTGGCGCATCCTCGGGGATCGTGCGGAGGCCGAGGACGTCGCTCAGGAGACTTTTGTCCGTTTGCTTCGGAAAGCGCCCGAGTGGCGTCCGGACGGTCCCGCTCTCAGATCGTGGCTTCTGCGGGTCGCGACCAATCTGTGTATCGACCGTCGTCGGGTCCGCGCCCGTATCTCTCCGATGTCCGACGATATCGAGCGATTGGAAGACCGCGAAAAAGCGCCGCTGGACGACGACCTTGCGATCCGCCACGCGGTTCGGAGCGCGGTCGCGGGCCTGCCCGATCGCCAGCGGGCGGCACTGGTGCTCGTTCACTTCCACGGGTTCAGCGGACAGGAAGCCGCTAGCGCCCTGGGAGTAAGCGCGGAAGCGGTCGAATCGCTCCTTTCCCGCGCCCGAAGACGGCTGCGCAAGGTGCTCTCGCCTCATATGAAGAACTTGCTCGAAGTGGGGTTATAGAAATGAAAAACCGGGATAGAAGAGGTTCGATTTCGATGCCCGGCATGTCGCTGGAACGGTTCGCCGCGCTTGCGGAGGCCTATGGCGGCGATTTCGAACGTTGGCCCGAAGCGGAACGCTTCGCCGCGATCTCGCTCGCGGGCCGATCCGAGGAGGCGCGGTCCCTGCTCGCCGACGCCCATGGGCTCGACTACCTGCTGTCGCGGTTCGGCAGCCCGCCTGCCCCGTCCGACGCGCTTGTCGAGCGGGTGACCGCACGCGACCGGGAATCCGGCGGCACGACAGAAACCCACCGCATCGGCGTTTCTGCCGCGGCAACGGACCGGCGGGGATTGTTGACCGTCATGCGGTCGAACGCGTTGATGTTGTCGGTCCTGCTCAACGTGGTTCTTGCCGGCGCGCTGGGCGGTGTCTGGATCGAGTTCCGCCCCGCACCCGGCCCGGCGTCGGACGCCGCTTACGTTCAAGCGGACGCCGAGGCGATATTGCCGGACGAAGGCGAAGCCGGTTTTGGCGAAGAGCTGGGAACGCCGCTCCCGGAGGACCCGGACTTCGCCGAGTTCGATGCGGACACCTCCGACGATTTCGAAACGGCCGGCTGGCCGGACGGGGATCAGCCCTCGATGGCCGGAATATCGTCGATATAGCTAGTGTCGTGTTTCCGAAGTTCTTATCCCGTCCCACGCCCCCAACGTCGTCATGCCCGGACTTGTTCCGGGCATCCACGTCTTGCGGCATCGCGGTGCGG
>JAPPIT010000125.1 GCA_028820505.1 Defluviicoccus sp. | reverse complement strand
CCTTCGATCCGCAGGCGAAGGAGAAGGCGTTCTGCTGTCCCCGGACCTGGGAGATGGTCTCCGGCATCGTCAACCAGAGAGGCAATCTCGATCCGACGGTGGAGCGGGCTCTGTTCCGGGGCACCGTGGGCGAGGCCGCGGCAGTCGAGTTTTCCGCCTTCCTCAAGGTGTGGCGCGAACTGCCCCATCCCAAGGCCGTCCTCGACGATCCCGAGAACGCGATCGTGCCGGACAACGCCAGTGCCCTGATCGCGCTCTGCGGCTCGCTCTACCGCATGGCCGACGACATCACTCTGGCCTCGATCGTCACCTACGCCCAGCGCCTGCGCCGCGAGGTCGGCGAGTTCCTGGTCGGCTCCTGCATCCGGCGCAATCCCGACCTGCAGCGCTCGCCCGCCTTCATCCGCTGGGCCGCCGCCCGCACCCAGTAGCAGCGCCCAATAGCAACCCCATCGGGAGAACAGCCCCATGAATCTCAGCCACGACGCCATGCTGGTCGGACTCAGGATCACCGCCTGGTCGGGCCGGCAGTACGACCGCAAGGCCAGCACCCACGTCGCCGTCCACCACGAGGCAAGCGTCAGCGCCGGCCGCTACAACAAGTGCCTGCTGCCCAGGGCCGCCTTCGCCGCGCTCACCGCCACCATGAGCGCGGCGCGCAGCACCCACTACGCCCAGACCCTGCCCTGGGACGACCAGGGCAGCCGGCTGCTCACCGTCGCCAACTACGAGCGCTACGCCGAGCTCATGGACGGGCTCAGGGAGCGCATGGTGCGCGAGCGCGCCCGCTTCATCGAGGACTACGACGACAATATCGACCGGGCCCGGCTCGAATTGGGCCAGCTGTTCCGCATCGAGGACTATCCCTCGAAGGAAGACCTGCACGGCAAGTTCGGCATGCGCTACCGCATTATCCCGGTGCCGGACGCCGACCATTTCATGGCGAAGCTCGCCTCCGACGACACCGACCGGGTGAAGCGCGACATCGAAAGCCAGATCGAGGAGCGGCTGCACAACGCGGTGGGCGACCTCTACCGCCGGCTCGGCGAGGCCGTGGAGCGGGTCTCCGAACGTCTCCGGGAAGACGACGAGGGCAAGCCGCTGGTCTTCCGGGATTCGATGATCGGCAACATCCGCGAGCTGGTCGACATCGTGCCGCGTCTCAACATCTTCGGAGACGAGACTCTGGCCCAGCTCTGCGGCCAGGTGAAGGAGAAGATCGCCGGCGTCGAGCCGGATGCGCTGCGCCCGTCCAAGAGCTTCGACCCGGTGGCGCGCGCGAGCGTCAAGCGCGAGGCGGATGCGCTGAAGGAGCGGTTCGCGGGGTATTTCGCGCCCGCGGCCGGGAACCTGGCGGAGGCCGCGTGATGGCCGCCCGCATGCGCTCGGAATCGGCCCAGCGGGTCAGCGGCTGCGTCACTGCCTTGCTGAGGGAGCAGCCCTTCTTCGGCAGCCTTGCGCTCCGGCTGCCGGTCCGCCCCGACGCGGCCCGCGAAACGCTGGCGAGCGACGGGTGCGAGATCCGCTATTCGCCGCAATGGATCGCCGAGACCGACGCCCACGTCATCGAGACCGCGATCGCCCGGGTCGTGCTGGCCTGCGCGCTCAAGCACCACACCCGGCGCGGCGAGCGCGACCCGGAACGCTGGCAGCGCGCTTCCCAGTTGGTCACCCACGGCCTGCTGCGGGACGCCGGCTTCACCCTGCCGCCCGACGCCGAGGCCTGGGACGGGATCAGCGTCGAGCAGGCTTACGACCGGCTGCCGGAGCCGGACGAAGGCGACTCCGGCGGTGGCCATCCGCCGCTCACCGGGGGAGGTTCCGGCGCCGATGCAGCCGACGCTCCAACGGCCGACGGGCGCGACCCATCCGACCAGGACGATGACGGCGACCAATCCGGCTACGGCGGGGAGGCCGATGCTTCCACGGACCCGTCGAACGGTGACGGCGGCGCCGGCCACGGCAGCGACGGCGCCCCCGCAAGCTCCGATCCCGCCGGCACCGGCGAGGTCATGGACGCGCCCTCGGATGCCGGGGACAGCAATGGCGAATCCGCCCCGTCTCCCGCCGACATCGCGCAGGAAGAACAGGCCTGGGACGAGGCCATGCACCAAGCCCTCAATCTCGCGAAAGCCGAGGGTAAAGCGCCGGGCCGGATCGAGGAGACCGTCCGCGGCGCCCATGCGGGCACGCTCGACTGGCGCTCGCTGCTGCGGCGCTACATGACCGACGCGGCGAGGAGCGACTACAGCTGGAGCGTGCCCAACCGGCGCTTCATCGACTCCGGCCTCTACCTGCCGTCGATCCGTTCCGAGGGCATGGAGGCCATCGCCGTCATCATCGACACGTCGGGCTCGCTGCCGGCGGCAACGCTCGCCGCGTTCTGGGCCGAGCTGCGCGAGGTCGCCGCCGAGATCCGGCCCGGGAGCGTCGTCCTGCTCCAGGTCGACGCCGCCGTGCAGGACGCGGCGGAATACGCCCCCGACGACCTGCCCGACGAGATCGCCGTCAAGGGAAGGGGCGGCACCGACTTCAGGCCGGGATTCGCATGGCTCGACGAGCAGGGCATCCGGCCGGCGGTGTGCCTGTATTTCACGGACATGGAGTGCTCCCGCTACCCCGAGACGGAGCCTTCCTTTCCCACGGTCTGGGTGAACTATTCGACCCCTCCGGCCGACTGGAACCGCGAGCCCTGGGGCGAGCGCATCGACATCCCCCCCGGCCCGGGAGCCCGGCCATGACCCGCGCGATCCACGGCGCGCCCGCCGAGGCCCTCAGGCAGGCGCTGAAGGCGCTGTCCGAACTCTCCTTCTGGATCGCCTGGACCGCCGATCCCGACCTCGCGCCCGAACCGCATGTGAGCGTGCGCTGCATGCGTGACGCCGCGAGCGCGCTGCGCAAGGCCGCCGATCTTCTGGACCGGGCAGCCGACCGGGCCGAAGTCGGCGACAGCAAGGAAGGCGGCCGCGCTGCCGGCCGGTGAGCCTTGCCGCCGCGCCCCGTCCCTGCCCGCAACGCCGCCAGGAGGCGGAGCGAAGCGGCGGTTCGGGCGGCGCGAACGGGGCCGGCGGGAGCCGGTCCCGACGCCGCTTCCGTCTTTTCCCACACATCACCGAGGGAGGTTCGCCATGAACTTCATCGCCCCCAGGGCCGAGCCGACGATCCGGGAGATCCCGCTCTCCCGGCTCGCGCTCGCGCCCGAGAATGTCCGCAAGACCCCGCCCGACGGCCGGGCCGACACCGAACTGAAGGCCTCGATCGCCGCCCTCGGCCTGCTGGAGAATCTGGTGGTCCGCGCCGACGAGCCCGACGAGGACGGCACCGAACGCTACGCCGTCGTCGCCGGCGGGCGCCGCCTGAAGGCCATGCAGGCGCTGGTCGAGGACGAGGCGTTCGACGCCGACCATCCGGTGCCCTGCCAGGTCAGGACCGGCGACGCCCAGCCCGGCGAGGTCTCGCTCGCCGAGAACGTCATGCGCGTCCCCATGCACCCTGCCGACCAGGTGGTGGCTTTCTCCGAACTCGCGAGGGCCGGCCAGTCGGTTTCGGCAATCGCGGCGCGTTTCGGCGCGTCCGAGCGCATCGTCGAGCAGCGCCTGCGCCTCGGCAACGCCGCCCCGGAACTGCTGGACGCCTACCGGGCGGGCGAGATCGACCT
>JAPPIT010000082.1 GCA_028820505.1 Defluviicoccus sp. | reverse complement strand
TGATAATCCGGATGGACCGTGTTCTGGCGCCACAGCGTGCGCTGCCAGCGCCGCGCCGGCAGTCTCTTCATGTGCGGGAGATCGACGCTCTCGAAGCGCCCGTTGCGGGTCTCGCCGGTGCCGTCGGCATAGGGCCGGGCGTTGATCTTCTCGACCTGGGCGGCGATCGCCCGGTTCAGCGACGCCAGATCATGGAAGACGTGGTTGCGCAGCGGCGCCAGGATCCAGCGTTCGCCGTGCAACACCCCGTTTTCCACCAGGGCCTTGTCGCGCGGCTTCCTCACCCGCGCCGGGAAGCCCTCCGCGCCATAGTGTTCGAGCAGATCGGCGTAGGTCTCGTTCAGCACCGGCTCGTAGCGCGAGGGCCGCTTCACCGCCGCCTTGACGTTGTCGGGCACCACCACCCGCGGCGCCCCGCCCATGTCCTCGAAGCAGCGCACGTGCGAGGCGCACCAGTCGTCGATCTTCTGGCTCAGCGTCGCCTCGGCGTAGAGCCGCCCCGAGACGCCCATCGAGGCCACGAACAGCTGCGCCTCGCGCTCGACCCGATCGATCAGGATCGGCACCGTCATGCCGGCATAGTCGACGAACAGCCGCTCGCCGGGGCGGCGGTTCTGACGCATCGTCACATCGCGGCGCGGCCGCCAGTCCCGGAACCGGCGGCACCAGGTCACATAGCTCATCCCGTCGGGATGGGTCTCGCGCCATTCCTCCCACAACAGCTTCAGCGTCATGCCGCGCTTGGACAGGTCCTTCTCGACCTTCGCCCAGTCCACGTCCTCCGCCGGCGCTTCCCGCGGAACCGGATAGAGCGCCGCCTCCAGCGCATCGTCGTCGAGATCGCGGGCCTCCGGCCAGCTCAGACCCGACGCCGCGAAGCGCTCCAGAACCAGCGCCACCGAGCGCCGGGCAAGACCGCAATGGATCGCGATCCCCCGCGCGCTGCGGCCCTCGTCGAAATGAAACGCAAGTACCCTCTTCGCTTTCCTCATCGGCAGCCTTCCCCGTGCCATCGCTCCCCTCTCGGACAAATCGCGGAAGCCCGAGCGGTAGGACGGCACCCTGAGTCGCTCCAAAATCCGCCGCCCCAAGGGGGTGGCTACTTTGGTGACACCGGGTGGCTACTTTGAGTGATATTCGGTGGCTACTTTGCGTGAAACTCAGTGGCTACTTTCGTGAAATTCCGCACCCTTGCTCGCGCCACGCCTGAGGCGTTCGCGATGCGGCACTCCAATAGTAGGCATGGTCAAGCCTGAATTCGAAACCAACTAACAGGGCAAACTGATGAAATGGCTTGAAAAAAAGTGGTGGATGGGCGTTGGAGCGCTGGCCGCAGTTCTCATGCTGATGGTCGTAATGTTTCAAGAGGAGAAGCACCCGAATCCGCAGCAGCCAAATCCTTGGGTGGAAGAGTTTCGCAAACTAGAGACACTTAGCCCGCAAGCCCCCTCCAGTTACCTGCATGTGCGCACCGGTACCACCTACCGGACAACCACCGGGGTAGAAAGATACAGGGCGGTGACCATTGACCAAAACGCCGTGGTCGAGATCGCTGGAGCAGGTACTTGGATATTGAACACGCTTTCCCTGGAAATAGGAGATAGCGTCGAGGTTGTTGCACGGGGAATCTCGGGTGCTGATGGAAAGAACGGACGGCGAGGAAGAGACGGAGCGAATTGCGCCAGCGGCACAGATGGGTCAACAGGGGAGGCTGGGACGAACGGTTCGCCGAGCAAAATCGTGGAAATCCGGGCACGGACGCTTCAACTTCCTACGCAACCCGTGAGAGTGGACACCCGGGGCGGAAGAGGAGGAAACGGCGGCGCTGGAGGTGATGGCGGCAACGGGGGACGGGCCGACAGGTCGGAAACCTGCGGGGGCGGCAATGGCGGCAAAGGTGGCAACGGAGGAGGGGCAGCAGTTGGGGGCGCAGGAGGCAATTTCTTTGTGCGCTATACAGTTGCATCAGCGAAGACGGAGGATGGTAGGGTCATCAGCCTAGACGCCAACCAAGTGGCGGATCGGTTCAAACATCTCGCTGATGGTGGAGAATCCGGGCAGCCTGGCTCAGGTGGTAAAGGCGGAGATGGTGGTCGAAGACGAGGAGCGGGGTTACCTGGTACGGGTCAGCCGCCGGGGTCCGCAGGAAGTGACGGACAGAAAGGACCGACAACTCAGCAGACTGCGTTGAGTGGGATGGCAGATATCGCACCAGTTGTGGAAGAAGGAGGGACCTAGAAGCAATCTTCGCTTGTCCCGATTAGAAATTGACGACGTAGCTATTGGTCGCTACCTTTGTCGCATGAGATCGGTTGGCATCAAGGTTCTGAACAGCAAGCTGAGCGAATACGTCCGACTTGCGTCCTCCGGCGAGACGATCCTGGTGACCGACCGAGATCAGGTGGTGGCCGAACTCGGCCCGCTCCGGGAGACCCGCAGCCCGATCCTCGCCGACGCCTTCCTTGCGGAAGCGGTGCGGTCCGGCGTGCTGACGCCGCCGAGGCTGACCGTCTCGGGACCGCCACCCAAGCCCAAGCCCGTCGCCACGCTGGAAGAAGTCCTGGCCGATCTGGACGAGAGCCGGCGCGACCGGTGATCTATCTCGATTCGTCGGTCGCGCTCGCACATCTTCTGGCCGAGAACCGGCAGCCGCCCGTTTCGCTCTGGGACGAGACGCTGTTTTCCAGCCGGCTGCTGGAATACGAGATATGGACCCCGCTGCATGCGCGCGGGCTGGCGGAATCCTACGGCGAGGCGGCGCGCTGGCTGACCGGCCGCGTCGCGATGCTGGAGCTTTCCCCGTCGGTGCTGGCGCGGGCGCTGGACGCCTTTCCCGGCCCTGGCGCGCTGCGCACCCTCGACGCCCTGCATCTGGCGTCGTGCGCCTATCTGGCCGAACGCGGGCAGGAGGTCAGGCTGGCGAGCTACGACAGACGGATGAACGACGTGGCCCGCGCGATGGATATCCCGCTGTTTGACCTTGAAGCGCCGCAAACTGCATGATTGACGCATCGTGAGAAATTTCTTTTGGTCATCCTCCAAGTGACGGCCACGGGACAGAGATTAGGAAACCATGCTGGGCTTAATCAAGAATATGCGAGATCTGCAAAGCGTTGGACTGGCGCTGTTGGGTCTCGCAGCTATCATTGCAATACTCGCAGGCGTCGCACAGGTGTTTCTTCTGGGCAAGCCATTAAATTGTGACACCAACTTCTTCCCGCCGAATAAATGTGTGGAAGAACCCACCAGAATAAACGCCAAGGTAGTCGAATCCATCACATGGAACCAGCTTCGGAAAGGTCTCGAAAAGGTAGACAAACGGATCGCTCATTCCGATCAGGTCGACTTCTGCTTCTTGACGCGTGTTACCGGCAAGTTTGAAGGTGGCGGAGAGTTTGTGGAAGTCGTCAGGAAAGCGGACGGATGGTGGCACCTGCGCGGCAAGTCACATCAAGTTGGAGTAGGCGGAAGCGCTATCTGCATGAAATTGGAACTCGCCACAGAGGGCCTTCCGTCCCGTTAGCCGTTTATCCGCGCCCAACAGTCGGACCGCAACGGCCCCGCATGAAAAACGAGGCTTCAGATTCGGCATTGATCGCCTGCCCACATGGTACGGAATACCCGTCGCGACGACCCGTTCAACGTAAGCCTCCGGGCTAGGCCGTCTTCCGGGATTCGTGCGATCGGGTGAGTCTGTC
>JAPPIT010000210.1 GCA_028820505.1 Defluviicoccus sp. | reverse complement strand
ACTCCATGATCTGGTGGCTGCCGGCGCGGTCGACGGTGAAGTTGAACACCGCGATGTGGAGCCAGTTGTCGAGGTCGAGCTGCCAGAAATCGGCGGCGTCGGGGCGGCCCGCGATGATCGCCTCGGGGTCCTCGCCGAGGTCGAGCAGCAGGTCGTAGAGCCCCTGGCTGTGGCGCGCCTCCTCGGCCGCGAACTCGGCGGCGAGCGCCTTTTCCTTCCAGTTGGGCGCGACCGAGATCGCCTTCCCGAACACCTCCGCGGTCGCCGTCTCGGCATAGATCTGGCGCGTCATCAGCCGGATCAGAAGGTCCTTGTACGAGCCGCTCACCTGGTCGGGGTGCGCGAATTCGGGTGCCGGGGACATGGCCGGGATCCTCTCTCGGTGTATCCGGGTACGGGGGGAATTTAGGCGGCGGGCCGGCGGTGTCAATCCGCCCTCAGGCGGCCCGGAGACGCGCCATCTCGGCCTCGAACTCCGCCTCCAGCCGCGCCGCCTCGTCGTCGGGCAGCCAGCAGGTCAGGTTGGGGAACGCCATCCTGACGAACGACGCCCGCCCGTATTCCCAGTGCCGGGCCGATATTTCGCCGCGCAGTTCCGCCAGGATGCTGTCGATCCGGCGGCGTACCCGCTCCGGGTCGGGCCGGTAGGTCTCGGCCGGCGCGGCGCCGAACAGGTCGCCCTGCCCGTGCTCCTTCAGCGTGTCGTGTCGACGCGTTGCCACCCCAGGACCCCATATCTGGTAGCAAGAGCCGGTACCTATCATATATATCGATGCCGATTCGCGCCAAGGGCGAAGCGAGCTGACCCCTTCACCGCGACCGCCGGTTGATCGAATAGTCGCCCTGTCCGCCCCGGAAGGGCTGGATGAGCAGGTTGTGGAGGTGGAGCTCGGCCGGGTCGCGGAAGCTGTCGAGGCCGATCGTCATCGCCTCGTGGCCCAGCGCCGGCTGAGCGCGGTAGGTGCCGAAGAGGCGGTCCCACCAGGGGAAGTTGAAGCCGAAATTGCTGTTGGTCTCAGCGGCGATGTCGGAATGGTGGACGCGGTGCATGTCGGGGGTGACGACGACGAGGCGCAGCACCCGGTCGAGCCCGGCGGGCAGGCGCAGGTTGCCGTGGTTGAACATCGAGGTCCCGTTCAGCAGCACCTCGAAGATCACCACCGCGAGCGCCGCCGGGCCAATCACAATCACGGCCGCGAGCTTCAGGGCCACCGAGAGCAGGATCTCGAACGGGTGGAAGCGGGCGCCGGTGGTGACGTCGAAATCGAGGTCCGCGTGGTGCATGCGGTGCAGCCGCCACAGCGCCGGCACCGCGTGGACCATGACGTGCTGGAGGTAGATGACGAGGTCGAGGACGACGACCGCGATCAGGACCTCGAGCCAGAACGGCAGCGCGACCAGGTTCAAGACGCCCCAGCCGCGTTCCTCCGCCACCACCGCCAGCGCGACCGGGACCATGGGGATGAGCAGCCGCACCGCCACGGTGTTCAGCGCGACGATGCCGATATTGGCGTACCAGCGCAGCCAGCGCGGCTGGCTCAGCGCCCGCCGCGGCGCGGCCAGCTCGCCGAGCGCCACCGCGGCGAAGATGCCGAGGAAGAAACCGAGCCTGATCGCGGGCTCGCTCGCGGCGATGAACTCCGGCATCCGTCACCCCGTAACAATGTCGTCCGGCGCCACGCCGAGCGCATCGGCGAGCTTGCGAAGGGTCCTCACCGAGCCCGCGTTGCGGTCGCCCTCGATCTCGACGATCTGCACCCGGTTGACGCCGGAGACCCGTACAAGCCTCGACTGGGAAAGGCCGCGATATTCGCGCCAGACCCTGAGCGGCGACGCCCCGTCGATGAGGCGGTCGGCGATTTCCGACGGGACGAGCTCTTCCTCTCCCGCGGCGACCCGCGCTTCGATGTCCTCCTCCATGGCGCGCAGGCGGTCGTACTCGGCTCTCGGGACGGTTACGGTCTCGGTCATCGCTGTTACTCGAAAGAACGGACAAACTATAGGTCCACAGTCGGGCGGCGGATATAAGGTTTCGCCCGACGCCTACGTAGAGCGTGTCCGTTCTAAATTGAAGCGCCCTTACCCCTGTCTCCTGACCGTCATGGTCCGCGGAGGCCGACCATGACGGGAGGGAATTACGGCGCGCCCCCTGTACCGCCCGCCCCGCCGCCGTGCTAAATTCCCCGCCCTCCGAGCATCCTGGCGGTTCCCCCTCATGCATCCGGTCGCGGAAGACATTCTGACATTCTGGTTCGAGACCACAGACCTCTCCGCCGACATCGAGCGGCGGCAGGTCTGGTTCCGTTCGACGCCCGAGTTCGACGCCGAAATCGCCGAGCGCTACACCGATATCCACGAGCGGGCGGCCGGCGGGGCGTTCGACGGCTTCGTCGGGACCCGCGAGGAATGTCTCGCCCTCGCGATCTGCCTCGACCAGTTCCCGCGCAACATCTACCGCGGCACGCCGCGCGCCTTCGCCTCCGACGCCAAGGCGCGCGAGGTCGCCCGCGCCGCGCTGGAGCGGGGCTATGACGAGGGCATCGGCTCGTCGTTCAAGGTGTTCTTCTACCTTCCCTTCGAGCACAGCGAGCACCTGGCCGACCAGGAGCGCGCGGTGACGCTCTACAGGGGGCTCGGCGAGGAGCGGGCGTTCGAAGCCGCGATCGGCCACCGCGACGCGATCCGCCGCTTCGGCCGCTTCCCGCACCGAAACCAAGTGCTGGGGCGCGAGAACACGTCCGAGGAGGCGGAGTACCTCAAGGCGCCGCCGAGCTGGGGGCTGACGGCGGAGGAATTCGCCGAGTGGGAGCGCGAGAAGGAAGCGCGCGAGCGGGAAGCGGCGGGCTGACGCGGTAGGGGGAGCGGGATGGAGGAGCGATACACCAAGGGCTTCCCGGTGTCCTGGGAGCAGCTTCACCGGGACGCCCGCGCGCTCGCCTGGCGGCTTGCCGGGATGGGGCCGTGGAACGGCGTCATCGCGGTCACCCGCGGCGGGCTGGTGCCGACCGCGATCGTCGCCCGCGAGCTCGAGCTCCGCATGATCGACACGATCTGCGTCACCTCCTACGACTGGAAGGACCAGGGCGGGATCGAGATCCTCAAGGGGATCGAGGGCGACGGCGAGGGACTCCTGATCGTCGACGATTTGGTCGATACCGGGCAGACCGCCTCGCTGGTCCGCGACATGCTGCCCAAGGCGCATTTCGCCACCGTCTACGCCAAGCCCGCCGGGCGCCCGATGGTCGACACCTTCATCACCGAGGTCAGCCAGGACACCTGGATCTACTTCCCCTGGGACATGGAGCTCCAGTTCGTCCAGCCCATCGTCCAGGCGACGCCGCCGGGATGAGGAGGGACCTCGCGGCCGGCGCCCCACCTTCCGCGCCCTTGTCGCCGCTCCTATAATCGCCGGCTTCCGAGGCCAACGGAGGCCGGGCGAGGCGTGGCCGGTCGATCAATCCGAATCCTGCTCAACGGCGAGCCCTGCGAGATCCGGGACGTGCCGCCCGCGACGACGGTGCTCGACTGGCTGAGGACGGAGAAGCGCCTCACCGGCACCAAGGAGGGCTGCGCCGAGGGCGATTGCGGCGCCTGCACGGTGGTCCTCGGCATCCCGGACGGCGGCGGGCTGCGCCACGAGGCGGTCAACAGCTGCCTGATGGCGGTACCGCAGCTCGCGGGCAGGGCGCTCGTCACCGTCGAGGGGCTGGCCGCGAACGGGCGGCTGCATCCGGTCCAGCGGGCGATGGTCGAGGCCGATGCGAGCCAGTGCGGGTTCTGCACGCCGGGGATCGCGATGGCGCTCTACGCCTTCCTGGAAGGCGGCGAGGAGCCCGAGGACGAGACGATCCACGACGCGCTCGCCGGCAATCTGTGCCGCTGCACCGGCTACCGGCCCATCGTCGACGCGGCGCGAAGGGCGGAGCGCGCGCCCGCCGCCGCGTCCGCCGCGCCGGTTCCCGAGGCCGGACCGGATTACGAGGCCGGGGCGCAGACCTTCTTCGCGCCCCGCACGCTCGACGCGCTGATCGCGCTGCGAGTCGAACGCCCGGACGCTCCGATACTCGCCGGCGGCACCGATCTCGGGCTCCTGTTCTCCAAGGAGCGCCGCGCTTTCGATGCCATCGTCTCGGTCGCGCGGGTGGAGGAGCTTTGCCGGCTGGAGGTCGGCGACGACGAGATCGAGATCGGTGCGGCGGTCACCTACACGCGGGCGCTCCCCGTGCTCGACGCCGAATATCCGGGGATGGGCGAGCTGATCCGGCGCATCGGATCGCGCCAGATCAGGAATCTCGGCACGATCGGCGGCAATATCGGCAACGCGTCGCCCATCGGCGACACGCTGCCCTGCCTGATCGCGCTCGACGCGACGCTGATGCTGCGCGGACCGGACGGCGCGCGGCTGATGCCCGTCGAGGACTTCTTCCTCGACTACCGCAGGACCGACCTGCACCCGGACGAGGTGATCGAGGCGGTGCGGATCCCGCGCCTCGCCCCCGATGAGGTCTTCCGCACCTACAAGGTCTCCAAACGCTACGACCAGGACATCTCGGCGGTGATCGGGGCCTACCGGCTGACCGTCGCGGACGGTCTCGTGAGCGATGCCAGGATCGCCTATGGCGGCATGGCGGCGACGCCGAAGCGCGCGCGTCGAGCCGAGAGGGTGCTGACCGGCGCGGTGTGGTCCGAAGCCGCGGTCGCGGCGGCCAGGCGCGCCATCGCGGACGATTTCGAACCCATCGACGATTTCCGCGCCGGCGCCCGCTACCGCGCCGCCGTCGCCGCGAACCTGCTGGATCGCCTCTATCTCGAGACGACGGGCGGCGCGGATGCGCCGACCGGGGTGTTCGCGCTGTGACCGGCTCGGCGCTCAAAGGCGGGGTCCACCGCGGATGGCGCCACGACAGCGCCGAGAAGCACGTCACCGGGCGCGCGGTCTATATCGACGACATGCCGCCGGTCCCGGGCACGCAGGAGATCTGGCTCGCCACCAGCCCGCATCCGTACGCCCGCATCCTTTCGATCGACTGCGCGGCGGCGCGGGCGCTTCCCGGGGTGAGCGCCGTCGTCACCGCCGCCGACATCCCGGGCGTCAACGACATCGCGCCGATCTTCTCCGGCGAGCCGATCCTGGCCGACGGCGTCGCCGAATATGCCGGCCACCCCGTCGCCGCCGTCGCCGCCTCGGACCGCGACACCGCGCGGCGGGCGGCGGCGCTGGTCGCGGTCGACTACGAGGAGCTGGATCCCGTCCTTTCCATCGAGGAGGCGCTGGAGCGCGAGAGCTACGTCGCTAAACCGCAGGTCATGAAGCGGGGCGACGCGACGGCCGCCATCGCCGCCGCGCCGCACCGGATATCCGGCGAGGCGGGGTGCGGCGGGCAGGACCATTTCTACCTCGAAGGCCAGGTCGCGCTCGCCGTGCCGCAGGAAGATTCCGACATGCTGGTCTATTCCTCGACCCAGCACCCCACCGAGGTCCAGCACGGCGTCGCGCACACGCTCGGCGTGCCCGCCAACGCGGTCACCGTCGAGGTCAGGCGGATGGGCGGCGCGTTCGGCGGCAAGGAGAGCCAGGCCACCATCGTCGCCGCCATCGCCGCGGTGCTCGCGCGGGCCTCCGGCCGGCCGGCGAAGCTGCGTCTCGCGCGCGACGACGACATGATCGTGACCGGCAAGCGGCACGACTTCCTGTTCCGCTACGAGGCCGGGTTCGACGACACCGGCCGGATCGCCGGGCTCGACATCCTGTTCGCCGCGCGGGCCGGGAACGTCGCCGACCTTTCGACCTCGGTGATGGGGCGCGCGCTGTGCCATGCCGACAATTGCTACGACATCCCGAACGCGCATTTCCGCGGCTATTGCTGCAAGACCAACACGGTGTCCAACACCGCCTTCCGGGGCTTCGGCGGGCCGCAGGGGATGGTCGTTATCGAGCTCGCGATCGAGCATATCGCGCGCACCCTCGGGATCGGCGTCGAGGCGGTGCGCCGGGCCAACTATTACGGCGAGGCGCCTCGAAACGTCACGCCCTACGGTCAGGTCGTCGACGACAACATCGTCGAGCAGGTGGTGGACCGGCTATCCGAACGGGCGGAGTACGAGGCGCGCAGGCGCGAGGTCGCGGCGTTCAACGAGACCAGCCCCGTCGTCAGGAAGGGCATCGCCATGGTGCCGATCAAGTTCGGCATCTCGTTCAACGTGAAGAGCCTCAACCAGGCCGGCGCGCTGGTCCACGTCTATACCGACGGCAGCGTTCATCTGAACCACGGCGGGACCGAGATGGGGCAGGGGCTCTACGTCAAGGTGGCGCAGGTGGTGTCGGAAGCGTTCCAGATCGACCTCGACCGGATCAAGGTGTCCGCCGCCTCCACCGGCAAGGTGCCCAACACCTCCGCCACCGCCGCCTCGTCGGGCTCGGACCTCAACGGCATGGCGGCGCTGGACGCGGCCAACCGGATCAAGGAGCGCATGACCGGCGTCGCGGCGGACCATTTCGGGGTCGAGCCGGCGGAGATCCGCTTCGCCGACAACCGCGTCTATGCCGGCAACCGGAGCCTCGCCTTCGAGGAGGTCGCGAAGATGAGCTGGGCGGAGCGCGTCTCGCTGTCGGCCACCGGCTTCTACCGCACGCCCGACATCCACTGGGACCCGGTGACGATGCAGGGCCGCCCGTTCTTCTACTACGCCTACGGCGCCTGCATCGCCGAGGTCGCCATCGACGCGCTGACCGGGGAGAACCGGGTGCTGCGGGCCGACATCCTGGAGGATTGCGGAACCTCGCTGAACCCGGCGATCGATCTCGGCCAGATCGAGGGCGGGTTCGTGCAGGGCATGGGCTGGGTGACGATGGAGGAGCTGTGGTGGGACGGCGAGGGGCGTCTCCGGACGCACGGCCCGTCGACCTACAAGATCCCCGGCAGCCGCGACGTCCCGCCGGTCTTCAACGTCCACATCCTCGAGGACTCGCCCAATCCGCACCCGACGATCTTCCGCTCCAAGGCGGTGGGCGAGCCGCCTTTGATGCTGGCGCTCTCGGTCTGGCTCGCCATCCGCGACGCGGTCTCTTCGCTCGCCGGGCACCGCCGCTTCGTGCGCCTCGACCCGCCGGCGACGCCGGAACGGGTGCTGGCGGCGGTCGAGGAGGTCCGGGCGCCATGAACCTCGCCGGGCTCAACGAGGCGTCGCGCGAGGCGTTCGCCGCCGCGCTCGGCCCTGTCTTCGAGCATTCGCCGTGGATCGCGAGCGAGGCGTGGGCGGCGCGGCCCTTCGCCTCGGTCGAGGAGGTGTTCGAGGCGATGACGGCGGCGATCGCCGCGGCCGAGGATGACATGAAGCTCGCCCTGATCCGCGCCCATCCCGACCTCGCCGGCAAGGCCGCGCGGGCCGGCGCGCTCACCGAGCACTCGACGCGCGAGCAGCAGGGCGTCGGGCTCGACCGGCTGAGCGACGAGGAGTTCGAGCGCTTCCACCGGCTCAACGCGGCCTACCGCGAACGCTTCGGTTTTCCCTTTATCGTTGCAGTCCGATTGCATACGAAGGACAGTATTCTGGAGGCGTTCGAGCGGCGCCTCGCCAACGACGAAGCGGCGGAGATGGAAGAGGCGCTGCGCAACATCGGACTGATCGGCCGGTTCCGGCTGTTCGACCTGTTGCAGGACTGAGACGCGGCGATGGAAACGATCCTCAGCGAGTGGGTCAATCTGGTCCTCCGATGGGCCCACATCATCACCGGCATCGCCTGGATCGGCTCGTCCTTCCTGTTCATGTGGCTCGACAGCCACCTGGAGAAGCCCGAGCCGCCGCGCAAGGGGGTCGAGGGCGAGCTCTGGATGACCCACAGCGGCGGGTTCTACGTCGTCGAGAAGATGGACCTCGCGCCCGAGGAGGTGCCGCGGACCCTGCACTGGTTCAAGTGGGAGGCTGCGTGGACCTGGATCACCGGCTTCCTGCTGCTCTGCCTGATGTACTATTACGGGGCGGAGATCTACCTGATCGACCGCGCGGTCGCCGACCTCTCCAGGCCCGAGGCGATCGCCATCGGCGTCGCGCTGCTGGCGGCGTCCTGGTTCGTCTACGACGCGCTCTACAAGTCGCCGCTGCGGCACCGGGGCGCCGTGGTCGAGTGCATCGGCTTCGGGCTGCTGATCCTCGTGACATACGGGCTTACCCACGTCTTCAGCGCGCGCGGCGCCTACATGCATGTCGGCGCGATGCTGGGCACCATCATGGTCGCCAACGTGTGGATGATCATCATCCCCGCGCAGCAGAAGCTGGTCGACGCGACCAAGGCCGGCACCGCGCTCGACGCGCGCCTCGCCTTCAACGCCAAGCAGCGCTCGGTCCACAACAACTACATGACCCTGCCGGTCATCTTCATCATGATCTCCGCCCACTACCCGAGCACGTTCGGCCACGAACATGCCTGGGCGGTGCTCGTCGTGGTGTTCATCGCGGGCGCGCTCGTGCGCCACTGGTTCAACCTCCGCAACGCGGGCCAGAGCAGGATCTGGCCGATCCCGGCGTCGGTGGTCCTCATCCTCGCGGTGGTCTATGCGAGCCTTCCCGGCGGGACGATGACCGCGGAGGACGAGGACGCCGACCCCGTCACCTTCGCCGAGGCCTACGACATCGTCGCCCGGCACTGCGTTTCCTGCCATGCCGCGAAGCCGTCCGACGAAAATCTCGACAAGCCGCCCAAGGACGTCGCCTTCGACACCGCCGAGCAGATCCGCGACCAGGCGCCCAAGATCCGCGCCGTCGCGGTGCTGACCAGGACCATGCCGGTCGGCAACGAGACCGAGATGACCGACGAGGAGCGCCGCATCCTCGGGCGCTGGATCGCCGAGGGCGCGGAGATTGAGTAGACGGCCGCAGCGCGCCTTCGCAGCCGCGCTGCTTCTCCTCGCGGCGTCGGTCCCGGCGCAATCCCGCGCCCAGACGCCCGCCCTGGCCGAAGGCAACTGGCCCGCCGTAGAGGGCTATGCGGACGATCTCGGGGTCGCGGTCACGCTCGAAAGCACGAGCCCGTTCGGGCTTTCCGACGTCCGCCCGTCGGCGAAGCGGCCCACGCAGGTGCCCGCGACGCTGTTCCTGCCGGCGGACCGGAAGACCGGAGGCAGGGTGCCGGCCGTGGTGCTGCTGCACGGCGCCGCGGGCGTGCTCTACCAGCGCGAGCTGACCTATGCCCGCCAGTTCGCGGCGATGGGCGTCGCCGCGCTGGTGATCGACGTGTTCGGCGCCCGCCGCGACCGCGCCAGCGGCTTCATCGAACGGCTGCTGGAGATCACCGAGACGATGATGATCGCCGACGCCTATTCCGGGCTCCGCTTCCTCAGCGGCCACGCGGCGGTGGACCCCCAGAAGGTGGCGCTGATGGGCTTTTCCTATGGCGGCATGGCATCGGTGCTCGCCGCCTATTCCCAGGTCGCCGAGACAATGGCGCCCGACGGGCTTCGCTTCGCCGCTCACGTGGCGTTCTACGGCCCCTGCATCGCCCGCCTCGAGGACCGCAGGGCGACCGGCGCGCCGGTTCTCATGGTGTGGGGCAGCGCGGATGCGCTGATCGACCCCGACCGCTGCGCGGAGATCGCCGCCGACCTGAGGCGGGGCGGCGCGCGGGTCAGGACGGTCGCCTACAAAGGCGCCTATCACCAGTGGGACGGCGCCTGGGAGGGCCCGTTCGAGATCGGCCGCAGCCTCGCCGGCTGCCGGTTCCGGGTCAGCCGCGCCGGCGTCGCGCGCGACCGGATCACCTGGCTCCCGATGACCGACCCCTGGCTGCGGCGGATCATCCTCGGGCTCTGCGTCGCCGGAGAGGGCTACCTGATCGGCCGCGACGACAAGGTGAGGGCGCGGTCGAACCGCGACGTCGGCCGTTTCCTGGCCGCTGCGTTCACGCGAGAAAGGCGAGGCGATGGGTAGGCTGACGACGCATGTGCTCGATACCGCGAACGGCCGCCCGGCGGCGGGGGTGAGGATCGCGCTCTACCGCGCGGAGGACCAGAGCCGCGCGGTCGCCGCGGCGACCACCAACGCCGACGGGCGCTGCGACGGGCCGATCCTCGAGGGCGAGGACTTCGCGGCCGGGGTCTACGAGCTGGTCTTCCACGCCGGCGACTATTTCCGCGACGCCGGGCACGACGGGCCGTCGCCCCCCTTCCTCGACGTGGTCGTGATCCGGTTCGGCATCGCGAACGCCGGCGAGCACTACCACGTCCCCCTGCTGGTCTCCCCGTTCGGCTACACGACGTATCGGGGGAGTTGAGGGGGGAGGGTCCCTCAAAACGTCGTCGGCTCTTCCGCCATTTCGCGGCGCTCGTCGATGTCGAAGCGGTCGCTGTAGATCGGGCGACCGCCGGTGTTGGGGCCGGGGTACTGGCAGAACACGATAGTGACCCCGTTCTCGGTGTGGAGCTCGCGCTCGACATGCGGGTCGGGGTGGAAGACGAAGGTTCCGGCCTTGAGCGTCTCCCCGTTCACCGTGCATTCGCCCTCCGTGATGTACCAGACCTGTGCGAAGTCGTGGGCGTGGTCCGGGAAGTGGCCGCCGGGCTCGAACCGGGTGACGCCGAACAGCGGTTCGGTCGGGTCCGCCTCGCTCGGGTGGAAGGCGATCTTGCCCCATTCTCCCGGCCAGCGGATGCGCTTCCATTCGAGGTCGTCGACATGCACGGCGCGGTGCGGCGCACGCTCCTCGATCAGCCTCGCCACCTGCGCCCGTTCATCCTCGGCCATTTTCGCCCCTTCCCTCGCGGCTGTAGGATTCGATCTGACCATTCCGACGGACGGATGACAACATGGATCTGGGACTTTCGGGAAAGCACGCGCTGATCACCGGCGCATCGCGGGGAATCGGGAAGGCAGTCGCCCGCCGCCTCGCGGAAGAGGGCTGCCGGCTGACGGTCGCCGCGCGCTCGGCGGACGCGCTGGCGGCGCTGCGGGACGAGCTCGCGGCGGCGCACGGGACGGAGGCGCGCGACATCGCCCTGGACCTGACCGAAGAGGGCGCTCCCGCCCGGCTGGCGGACGAGGCCGGGCCGGTCGACATCCTGATCAACAACGCGGGCGCGATCCCGCCGGGCCGGCTGGAAGAAATCGACGACGCGGAGTGGCGCGCGGTGTGGGAGCTCAAGCTGTTCGGCTACATCAACCTGATCCGCGCGGTCTATCCCGGAATGGCGGGCGCCGGTGGCGGAGCCATCGTCAATATTTGCGGCGCGAGCGGCGAGCGGCCCAAGGCGAACTATATATGCGGGGCGGTCGCCAATGCGGCGCTGATGGCGTTCACCCAGGCGCTCGGTGGCGACAGCATGA
Source organism: Defluviicoccus sp. (assembly GCA_028820505.1). Lineage (GTDB taxonomy): Bacteria > Pseudomonadota > Alphaproteobacteria > MPNO01 > MPNO01 > MPNO01. Next base: position 19,798 of record JAPPIT010000210.1, on the reverse strand, counting down.
ACGACGGGGTCCGTGTGGTGGCCCTGAATCCCGGCCCGACGGAGACCGAACACCTGGTCCGGCTGACAAAGGGCTCGGCGGCCGAGAAGCTCGGCGACGCGGCGCGCTGGCGCGAGCTCTGGGCGCTGCTGCCGGACGGCCGCGCGGCGACGGTCGACGAGATCGCGGACACAGCCGCGTTCCTCGTCTCGCCGCGCTCCTCCTACACCTCCGGTACGGCGGTAACGGTCGACGGCGGTTACTGCAACCGGGGCTCGCTGATGTAGGGGCGGAGGGGTTCGCGAAGGACTCCCGTCACTCCGCGGGCACCTTTTCGCCCCGCAGCTCCGGCATGATCTCGCGGGCGAACCGGCGGAGCGTGTCTACGTCGTCGGGCAGCAGGACCAGGATGTATTCGAACCCCATCTCCTGCAGTTGCCGGAGCCGGGCGAGGACGGCGTCTGGGTCGCCGATCAGCGCATCCGACGCACGGCCCCGCTCGGCATAGGTCTCGGGCTGGGTTCCGGCGACGCCAGGGAGGGCGCCGTATGCGCCCACCATGCGCGCGACGCGTTGTTCGCGCGCGCGTACCGCGGCCTCGTATTCGCGCATGTCCTCCGTAATGACGACGGCGCGGGCGAGGCCTACCTGCATGGGATCGAAGGGCCGTCCCGTCCGGGCGCAGGCCGCGCGCCAGACCCGGAGGCGTTCCTCGGTGCGGGGGAAGCCGGCGAACTGGTCGAACAGGACGTTGAGCCCGGCGCCGGCGACGCGGGCGATGGACTCGTCGGTGCCGGCGCCGGTCCACAGCGGCGGGTGCGGCTTCTGGAGCACCGGCGGCTCGACCACAATGTCGCTGTACTGCCAGTACTTGCCGTCGTGGCTGAAACGCTCGTCCGACGTCCACGATCTGAGGATCAGCTCCAGCGATTCGTCGAACCGTTCCTGCGCCTCCTCCTTCGGGATGCGGAAGCTCTCGAACTCGACGTCGCGGTACCCCTTGCCGATGCCGAAATCGAGGCGCCCGCGGGACAGGAGGTCGAGGGTCGCGGCCTGCTCGGCGAGCAGCACCGGGTTGTGCCACGGCAGCACGGTGACCGCGGTGCCGAGGCGGATGCGCTCGGTCTTGGCCGCGAGGTAGGTCAGAAGGTTGAGCGTGGCCGAGACCTGGCCGGCGCCGGTGAAGTGGTGCTCGACCAGAAAGATGCTGTGATAGCCGAGCCCCTCCGCCTCCTGCACCAGGTCGATCAGCCTGCCGTAGCCCTGGCTGTCCGGGGTCTCGTCGCCGCGCCGGGCGATCGCGCCGCCGAAGAGGCCGAATTTCATGCCGCCTCGCCTCCGAACGCGCCGGCTTCGCGGAGCGCGGCGATCGCCGTCGAATCGAACCCGGCCTCGCCCAGCACCTCTTCCGTGTCCGCTCCCAGACGGGGCGCGGGGCGCGGCGGCGCCGTCGGGGTTTCCGAGAACACCGCCGCCGGGCGCGCCTGGCGCAGCCGTCCGGCATCGGGGTGCTCGGTCTCGATGACGACCTCGTTGGCCGCGATCTGGGCGTTCGAGATCATCTGGTTCCGCGTCAGCACCGGCACGCAGGGGATGTCGGCGGCCTCCAGCCTGGCGAGCCAGTGGGCCGAGCCGTTCGTCTTCAGCACCTCCTGGGTGAGCCCCAGCCGGTCGTCGATATTCACCTGGCGCAGCTCCTGGGTCCGGAAGCGGGGATCGTCGAGCCATTCCGGCCGCTCCAGCGCCTCGGTCAGCCCGCGCCACTGCCTGTCGGTCTGGACGGCGACGCTGATATAGCCGTCCGCAGTCTCGTAGATCAGGTCGATGAAGCTCTGCGCGGCCTGCTGCGGCAGCTCGTCGCCGACGAAGGTCTGGCTCCCCATGTCCGAGGACCACAGGAAGGCGATCACGCTGTCGAGCATCGAGACCCAGACATGCTGGCCGCTTCCGGTGCGCTCGCGGGCGAGCAGCGCGGCGGTAACCGCCTGGGCCGCCGTAACCCCGGTGAGCTTGTCCGGCAGGATGGTGCGCACCAGCCTGGGCCGCACCTCGTCCGAGCCCGCCTGCACCGTGGTGAGCCCCGAGATCGCCTGGATCAGCGGGTCGTAGACCGGCCTGTTCGCCAACGGCCCGCGATGGCCGAAGCCCGAGATCGAGACATAGACGATATCGCGCCGCGCCGCGCGAACCGCCTCCTCGCCGACGCCGATGCGCTCGGCCACGCCGGGGCGGAAGTTCTGGATGAACACGTCGGCGCCCGCGACGATCGCCATCAGCGCTTCGAGCCCGCTCGGATTCTTGAGGTCGAGCGCGATCGAGCGCTTGTTGCGGTTGTTGTTCACGAAGGACGCCGAGAACCCACCGCGCCGGTTCGCCGAGGCGCGGGTGAAATCGCCGCCGCGGGGCGTCTCGACCTTGATCACGTCGGCGCCCTGGTCGGCGAGGATCATCGTCGCCAGCGGGCCCGAGATCACCGAGGTGAGGTCGACGATGCGGAAGCCTTCGAGGGGTCCGGGCATGAGAAACCGTTATCAGCTGTCGGCGGGAGGGTGGCGTTCGTGCCAGTGGCGCGCGATGTCGACCCGGCGGCAAACCCACACCCGGTCATGGTCGAGAACGTAGTCCATGAACCGCGCCAGCGCCGCCGCGCGCCCCGGCCGCCCGGCGAGGCGGCAATGGAGGCCGATGCTCATCATCTTGGGCGCGGTCCCGCCCTCTTCGTAGAGCATGTCGAACGCATCCTTCAGATAGCCGAAGAACCCGTCGCCCGAGGTGAAGCCGGGCGGGACGGCGAACTTCATGTCGTTCTGATCGAGCGTGTAGGGGACGATGAGCTGGTGCTTGCCGTCGATCCTCACCCAGTAGGGCAGGTCGTCGTTATAGGCGTCGGCGTCGTAGAGGAACCCGCCGTCCTCGACCACCAGCCGCCTTGTGATCGGGCTCACCCGCCCGCCGTACCAGCCGAGCGGGCGTTCGCCCACGATCCTCTCATGCGCGGCGATGGCAAGCCGCATGTGCTCGCGTTCCGTGGCTTCGTCGACATGCTGGTAGTCGATCCAGCGCCACCCGTGGGTGGCGAGCTCGTGCCCGGCCTCGTGCATGGCGATCGCGGCGTCCGGATGCTTCTCGATGGCGAGCCCGACGGCGTAGCAGGTGAAACGGATGCCGCGCTGCCCGAACAGCCGCATCAGGCGCCAGAACCCGGCGCGGCTGCCGTATTCGTACATGGTCTCGGCGTTGATGTTGCGCGCGCCCACCACCGGCGCGCCGCCCGGCGTCTCGCTGAGGAAGGTCTCGGAGTGCGGATCGCCATTCAGCACCGTGTTCTCGCCGCCCTCCTCGTAGTTGACGACGAACTGGACCGCGAGCCTCGCGCCGCCCGGCCATTCCGGATCGGGCGGCGTGCGGCCGTAGCCGACGAGGTCGCGGGGGTAGGGGTCGTCCATCTCGGCTCCTCAGCTGTCGGCGAGCGCGCACAAGGTCTCGGCGAGCACCCGCGCGCCGGCGGCGCAATCCTCCGGCGAGGCGTATTCGCTTTCGTGATGGCTCACGCCCCGGAAGCACGGGATGAAGATCATCGCGGTCGGGCTGACCCTGGCGACGAACGCCGCGTCGTGGTTCGCGCCCGACGGAATCCTGAGCGAAGGCAGCTCGACCGTCGCCGCGCTTCTTTCGATCAGCTCGACGATGCCCGGCTCGAACGACACGGGCCTCTGGTCGAAGGTCCTGCTGATCCGGACCGAGCAGGGCCGGGCGGCATTTTCGCAGACCCGGGCGATCCGGCGCGCCCGCCGGTCGAGTTCCCAGCCGTCCGGGTGCCTGAGGTCGATCGAGAACGTCACCCTCGACGGCACCGTGTTGGGCGAGTTGGGCTCGACCTCGAAACGGCCCACGGTGAAGCGGAGCACGTCGTTGGGGTCGGCCATCGTTTCGTTGAGCCGCGCCACCGCGCGCATGGCCGCCTGGAGCGCGTCCCGGCGGTTATTGACCGGGGTCGTTCCCGCGTGCGCCGTGGCTCCCGCGACCTCGACCACGAAACGCTGCGATCCCTGCACGCCGGTCACCGCGCCGATGGGCACCTCTGCCGCCTCCAGCACCGGCCCCTGCTCGATATGGGCCTCGATATAGGCCGCCGGCGGGACCGGTTCGCGGCGCCGCGGCAGATCGGGCGTGGCGCCGAGCGTCCTCGACAGCGCCCGGCCGAAGGAAATTCCGTCGCCGTCGACCGCGTCCTCGAACCGTTCCAGCGGGGCCGCGCCCGAGAACACCATCGAGCCCATGCAGCCGGGATCGAAACGGCTGCCCTCCTCGTTCGTCCAGGCGACAAGCTCGACGGGGCGCCGCGTGGCGGTGCCCGAATCTTCCAGCGCATCCAGCGCTTCCAGCCCCGCCATCACGCCGTAGATGCCGTCGAACCTCCCGCCGCGCGGCTGGCTGTCCATGTGGCTCCCGGTCAGCACGGGCGCCAGACCCGGCTCGCTGCCGGGGCGGCGGACGAAGAGGTTGGCGGCATCGTCGACCGCGACCCGGTAGCCGCGCTTCCGCGCCCAGTCGATCAGCAGCTCGCGCGCCGCGATGTCTTCCTCCGACAGCGCCTGCCGGTTGACGCCGTTGCCCGGAATGGCGCCGATCTCCGCCATCTGCATCAGCCGGTGCCACAGACGGTCCCCGTCGACCCGTCCGGCGACACCGTTGAGCTCGCGCACCGCGCCCTGCATCGAACGACGCCCTCTGTCCTTCGTGATAGGGTCAAACTGCCACGCAGGACCGATACAGGAAAGACCGACATGAGCAGACTGCCCCCGCTCGAAACGCACGAGATGAACCCGGAACAGCGCCGGGTCCACGACGAAATCGCGAACGGCCCCAGGGGCAGCGTGCGCGGCCCCTTCCCGGTGCTGGTCCGGAGTCCCGGCCTCGCCGACCACGTGCAGAAGGCGGGCGGCTATCTGCGTTACGAGAGCGCGCTGCCGGGCAAGCTGCGCGAGCTCGCGATCCTGACCGTCGCGCGCTACTGGGAAGCGGGGTACGAGTGGAACGCCCACGCGCCCATCGCCGAATCGGAGGGGCTTGCTTCCGGCACGATCGAAGCGATCCGCGCCGGTGACGCGCCCCAATTCTCCGACGATGCCGAAGCCGTCGTGCACGCCTTCTGCAAGGAGGTCCTGACGACCCGGAAGGCGGGCGACGATACCTACAGGGCCGCGCTCGACCTCCTGGGCGAGGAGGGGCTGGTCGATCTGGTCGGGCTGATGGGGTATTACTGCCTGGTCTCTTTCACCCTCAACGTGTTCCGGATCGAGCCGCCGGGCGGTCCCCCGTCATTCGCCTGATCGCGGCGCGGTGCACGGATCGAGCGCAGGTTCGCGGATGGCGATCAACCGGGCCGGCTACACCCGGTCCCAGACCCTGACGGTGCTGACCGCCTCCAGCATCATGCTGACCCTCTCGATGGGGATGCGGCAGAGCTTCGGCCTGTTCGTCGTCCCGGTGACGGAGGGAATCGACGTCTCGGTCGCCGACTTCACGCTGGCGCTGGCGATCCAGAACCTGGTCTGGGGTCTGAGCCAGCCGATGATCGGCGCGCTCGCCGACCGGTTCGGCTGCCGCATCGTGACCGTGCTGGGCACCTTCCTGTTCGCCGGCGGGCTCGCGCTCACGCTCGCGGCGACGGGTCCGGCGACGCTGATCGTCGGGCTCGGCCTGATGGTGGGCGTCGCGCTCGCTTGCACCGCGCTCAATCTCGGCCTCGCGGCGACCGCCAAGGTGATCTCGCCGTTCAAGCGCTCGATGATCCTCGGCACCGTGGCGGCCGCCGGCTCGATCGGCGCCTTTATCGCGGCGCCCATCGCCCAGGGGCTGATCGGCCTCGGCGGGTGGGAGCTCGCGATCGTCGGTTTCATCGGGCTGTGCGGGTTGATGCTGCCGGCCGCGGCGTTCGTCGGCGCGGGCGACCGGCCGAAGGATACCGAGGTGCCATTCGTGCCGGACCGGAGCGCCGGGCTCACCTTCACCCAGGCGCTCGGCGAGGCGGGGCGGCATCGCGGCTACGTCATCATGGCGGTCGCGTTCTTCGTCTGCGGGTTGCAACTGATGTTCATCGCGACCCATCTGCCGGCCTATCTCGCGACCTGCGGCCAGCCGCCCGAGCTCGGCGCGATGTCGCTGGCGGTGATCGGCGGGTTCAACGCGGCGGGCTGCTACCTGCTCGGCTGGCTCGGCGACAAGTTCCCCAAGCACATCCTGCTCGGCACCGTCTACATCCTGCGCTCGCTCCTGATCGTGGTCTATTTCTCGCTGCCCGCCTCGGCCACGACCACGCTGGTCTTCGCCGCGCTGATGGGGGTGCTCTGGCTCGGGGTCGCGCCGCTGGTCAACGGGCTGGTGGTGCAGATGTTCGGCCTTTCCTTCGTCGCCACGCTGTCGGGGATCGCCTTCGTCAGCCACCAGGCGGGGTCGTTCTTCGGCGCCTGGGGCGGCGGGCTGCTGTTCGATGCGCTCGGCAATTACGATCTCGCCTGGCAGATCGGCGTCGCGATCGGCATCGCGGCGGGGATCGCCCAGATGTTCATGGACGACACGCCGACAAGGCGCATGGCCGGCGCCCCGGCGTAAGTCCCGGCCGGCTCCGCGTGCAGGGCGGTCTTGCGTCCTCCGGCTGGTCGGCTTCAAATGCAAGCACCACGGCCGGGCCGCGAAGGTCGGTATCGGCACTTTCAACCGGAGGACCGGGGTTATGGAATGGACCAACGAAAATGGTTTCGACTGGTGCGAGATCGTCGATATCGACACCTTTGTCGGCCGCCTGCTCCAACCGGATACGCGGCCGGCCAAGTGGTCCGGCGACGATATCCGACGGGCAATGGGATACTTCAATGAGGAAAATCGCCGCCATACGGATCAACGCCGCGGGGTGACGCTGGTCAACAACGACATCGCGGGAAGTGCCGGCGCCTCGCCCGGTATCAGCCTTTCCTTCCAGCCCATCCTGCCGGGCGAGACCCTCGACTTTCACCGCCACAACTACATCGCGATCTATTACTGGATCGAAGGCGAGGGCTATACGGTGATCGACGATGACGGGATCGACCGGGAGGAGCACCGCCAGTACTGGAAGGCCGGCGACGTGACAACCTCCCCGGCCTGGTCGAATCACGCCCATGTCTGCACGTCGGACACGCCGGCGCTCCAGCTCGCGATCCACGATTTCCCCGAGCTCTGCTACAAGCGCGCCATGCTCTCCGAGGACCCCGACGGGCACGAGAACCTGCGCCACATGGTCAAGGGCGTCGTGCCGAGCTTCAACGCGCTCGACACCCAAGCCGATCTCGACGAGCGCGAGGAGAAGATCCGGATCGTGTCGAGGAGGTGATCCCTACGCGCTGGCTCCCCAGGCGACGCCGAGATCCTTGAGCCACTTGCGGTAGGCGACGCAGTACTTATCGGAGCGCACGTGCAGCTCTTCCCGGAGATCGAGCGGAATCTCGTAGGGCCGCTGGGTCTCGACGATGCGCTTGTCCTGGGCGAACACCCGATCCTGGCGCGAGAGAATCTGAGCCTCGGTCAGCTCCTCGCCGAAATTGATCGCGACCTGGAGCCAGACGACGCAGTCGTCCGGCGCCAGCGGGGTCACGGTGAGGAAGGTGCAGAAGCGGTTCCCCTCGCCGGTGTTCTTGGAGAAATAGGCGGTCAGCGGGCGCGGGCAGTGGAACGTGTAGCCGGCGTTCACCGGGATGCCGCGATGGTCGCCATAGGGCTGGAAGACCATGATCTCGCTGGTGCGGATGCCATCCTCGCCGACGAAAACGTCGAAATCCTCGATCGGGTCAGGCCGGTCGGGATCGCCGTTGAGATTGGCGTGGACATAGGGGAAGTGCGAGACGTCGAGGAAGTTCTCGACCGTGCGGAACGGGTTGGCGTGGAAGAAATAGGGTCCCGCCAGCACCTTGCGGAAACCGTCGTCGTTCCATTCCGGGAACGGCGGAAGATCGTGCTCCGGCTCGCCCAGCGAGGCCCAGATCATGCCGTAGGCCTCGCACGCCCGGTAGGCGAAGGTCCGCGCCTTGGCCGGCGGACGGATTTCGGGATGGGCCGGCATCAGCGTGCAGGCGCCGGTCCGGTCGTAGTGCCAGCCGTGATAGGGGCAGACGATCTGCCCGTCCTTGACCCAGCCGAGCGACAATTTCGAGCCGCGGTGGATGCAGAGGTCCTTCCAGGCCAGCACCTCGCCGCCGGTCCGCCACAGCACCAGCGTCTCGCCGAGGAGGCTCGCCTCCATCACGGCGCCCTCCTCGAGGTCGCTCGAACGCGCGACGACGTACCAGTCGTTCCGGATCACCGGATCGTCGATGGTGGCGGTCGGTTCCGTCATGCCGGCTCCTTCGCGGCCACCGCCTCCGGCACCTCGTCCGGCAGGTTGGCGCGCTTCATCTCGGGCGGGTCGGCCTTGTAGACCCTGCACAGGAGTCCCTTGAGCGGGCTCGAGCCCAGCGCCACGTCGCAATTGTCCGGATCGTCGTCGGTCAGCACGTTGGAGCACACCTCGAACACGCCGTATTCGGGCGCCGGCGCCTCGGGCAGCCACCAGCCGTGCGGCACCGAGACCACCCTGGGGTGGGTTCGCTTGTGCGGATTGGCCTTCATGCGGAGCCGCCCGCGCACAGTCTCGATCCAGCAATAGTCGCCGCGCTCGATGCCGAGTTCCCTGGCCGTCTCGTCGTTGATCTCGACCAGCGGCTCGGGGCTCAGGCGCCGGAGCGAGCGGAGTTGGCGGCCCTGGCTGTGCCAGTACATCGGCTGCTTGGCGCCGGTATTCAGGATCAGCGGGTATTCCTCGTAGCGCTCGGGCGTGGAGACCGGGCTTTCCGGCGGCTCGACATGGTCGGGCAGCGGGTCGTAGCCCCACTCCTCCATGATCGTCGAATAGATCTCGAACTTGCCGGTCGGCGTGCCGAACCCCATGCGCTCGTACTTGCGGAACTCGATCGGGACCTTGACGTAGTCCTGCGACTTGAGCTCGTCCCAGGTGATCCCCATGGGCTTGAGCGCATTCTCCGCGAATACGTCGAGGCTCGGGAAATATTCCTCCAGCCCGAGCTTGCGGCCGAGCTCGATGACGAACTCCCAGTCCGACTTGCGCTCGCCGATGTCGACGACCTTCTGCGACACCGAATCCATGAAGGTGCCGCCCGGACCCTTGATGTGGAGGTGGAGCCTGGGCTCGTCGCGCTCGAGGTTGCCCGCCGCAGGCAGCACCACGTCGGCAAGCGCCGCGGTCGGCGTCATGAACAGGTCCTGGACGACGAAGAAATCGAGCCTCTTGAGCGCCTCGATGATCATGCCTGAGTTGGGGAAGCAGGTGACCGTGTTGTTGCCGACCACGATGAACGTCTTCACCGGGTAGGGCTCGTCAGTCAGCATGGTGCGGAACAGGCTCGGCGGGTGCGCGTAGGCGTAGGGCGTCAGGTTGAGCGCCTTGAACCGGTCGCCGCCGAGGCGCTTCGCGTCCTGCTCCGGCGGCAGCTTGTCCCACAGCTCGGGGTAATCGAGCTTCGGCGCCGGCCAGAACACGTTGCCGCCCGGCACGTCGAGATTGCCGCTGAGCGCCATCAGGATCAGCAGCGAGCGCGTCGCCTGGAAGGTGTTGTTGCCGAGCTGGTCGGTGCCGTTGCCCCAGACGATGCAGCCGGGCTTCGTCGTGGCGTAGATCCTGGCGGCTCTCGCGATCTCCTCGGCGTCGCACCAGGTGATCTCGGCGACCCGGTCGAGCGGGTATTGCTCCAGCCGCTCGCACAGCTCCTCGAAGCCGTGGCAGTAGGTCTCGACGAATTCCTTGTCGTAGAGCCCCTCGTCGACCATCACCCGCATCCAGCCCAGCGCCATCGCCGCGTCGGTGCCGGGGCGGAGCGGCAGCCAGATGTCGCCGCGCCCGGCCGAGGCCGGCTTGCGCGGGTCGACCACGATGTTGACGTGCTCCTTCTTGAGCGCGTTGGTCATCGGCTTGTGGCCGATCAGCCCGTGGTCGTTGCTGGTGCGCTTCTGCGAGCCCCATTCGACGATGCATTGCGGATCCGAGTAGAAGTCCGGGACCGCAACGGTGTCCCACGACTTGCCGGTGTACTTGCCGGCGGCCGTGACCTTGCACACCGCGACCCTCGGGCCGTAGCAGAAATAGCCGATGGAGATGACGTTAGGCGTGCCGAACAGGTTGGCGAGCCGCGAGACGATATGGGTGTTGTTGACGCCGGTGCCGCGGCCGAAGGCGACGGCTTCGGCGCCGTAGCGCGCCTTCGTCTCCTGCATCTTTTCGGCGATCAGGGTGAGCGCTTCGTCCCAGCTCGCCTCGCGCCACTCTCCGGCGCCGCGCTCGCCGGTGCGGATCAGCGGGCGGTCCAGCCGGTCGGGGTGGTAGAGCTGCTCGATCGAGGGCGTTCCCGCCTTCGAGCACAACAGCCCCTCGTTGACCGGGTTCGAGAAATCGCCGAGCACCCGGCGGACGGTGCCGTTCACCTTCTCGACGACGGTGCCGCAGCCGCCGTGGCACATGCGGCAGATCGCCTTGAATCGCTCCACGAAGTCGCCGCCGACGCGCTCCGCCTCGTAGGTGCCCGGTCCCATTCGTGTCCTCCGCCGAGAAGCGTCCGATGATCCACCAACCGGCGACGGCGATCAAGGCGGAGGCGGGGCCGGTTTCCCCCGCCGCCGCGATGCTGTAAGCAGCCCGCGCCATAGCAAAGGGAGAGGAAAGTTGGTCACAGTCAAGCCCAAGACCACCGTTCAGCAGCACATCGCCGCGACCTGCCCGACCCATTCCCGAACCGATCTGCAGGTGCGCGATCTCGAATCGGTGATCGACGAGCCCCGGGAGCGCGACGGCACCAATCTCGGCTTCACCCCGACCGAGACGCTGGTTGCCTCGCTGATCGGCTGCACCAACGTGATCAGCCACAAGATCGCGCACAAGCACGGCATCGAATTCGACGACATGACCATCGAGGCCGAGGCCACCTTCGACCGGCGCGGCGCCATGTTGGAGGAGGAGATCAGCGTGCCGTTCCCGAAGATCGTGCTGAGGATCGACGTCCGTACCGGCGCCTCCGACGCCGACATGGACAAGGTGAAGACCGAGCTGCCGATGTACTGCCCGGTCTCCAAGGTGATCCGCGAGGCGGGCACCGTGATCGAGGAAGTCTGGAACGTGACACGGGCCTGAACAGCCGCGTCCCTCGATACGGCGCTTCGCGCCTACTCGGGATGAGGGCTTATTTCTTGCAGACTCCCTCACCCTGAGTAGCCGCGAAGCGGCGTATCGAAGGGCGGTCACGGACGAGCGAAAGGGGGCGAATCGACATGCCCGAACTCCTCGCTTACCCGCGGGTGCTGTTCGATTTCGGCGCCGTTCGCTCCATCGGCGGCGAGCTTGCCGGGCTCTGCGTCCGGCGTCCGTTGCTGCTGAGCGACGCCGGCCTGGTCGAGTGCGGCGTGGTGAAACGGGTCCTCGATGCGCTCCCCGCCGGCATCGAGGCGACCGCGTTCGACGGCATTCCGCCCAACCCGACCGTCGCCGGGGTCGAGGCGGCGGCGGAAGCGTATCGCGAGCACGGTTGCGACGGGGTGCTCGCGGTCGGCGGCGGATCGGTGATGGATTCGGGCAAGGCGGTACGTGTCGCCGTGACCCACGAAGGGCCGATCCTCGAATATCTGCACGATCCGGGGCGGATAACGGCCGACGTGGCGCCGCTCGTCACCGTTCCGACCACGGCGGGGACCGGGGCGGAGCTGACCATGGGCGGCGGCATCCATCCCGATGCCACGACCCGAGCGCTCGGCTTGCGCTCGGCCCATATCAAGCCGGACCTTGCGATCTGCGATCCGGAACTCGCCCTCACCCTGCCGCCTTCGCTCACCGCGGCGACTGGGATGGATGCGTTCGGCCATTGCCTCGAAGCCTATCTCGCGAAAAAGGACGATCCGCCGGGTGCGGCCATCGCGCTCGACGGCATCCGACGGGTCGTGCGCCATGTCGAACGGGCTTATGCGGACGGCACGGACCGCGAGGCCAGATGGCACATGCAGATGGCGGCGCTGCAGGGCGGCATGGCGATCTACCGCGGGCTCGGGCCGGTGCACGCGCTTGCGAACACGTTCGGCGACGCCGATCTTCACCACGGCATGCTGGTCACGGTGAGCGCGCCCGCCGTCGTCCGCTTCTACGAGGGCCGGCTGGATTCGGAACTGGCGGACATCGCCGCCGCCATGGGACAGCGCGGCAAGCGCGATGTCGCCCGGGGCATCGAGGAGCTGAACGCCCGTCTGGGCCTTCCCGGTTCCCTCCGGGAGACGGGCTACGACAAGTCGGATCTCGACGACATGAGCGCCGACGCCGCGGCCAGCCACTTCAACCTCGCGGCACGGGCGGTGCCGACCCGGGACGAGTACCGGCAGATCATCGTGGACGTGCTCGGTCCGAGCTAAGCACCGGCCGCCGGCGCAAGGTGAGACCAGCCGGAATAGGCCATGTAGGTCCCGACCAGCAGGATCAGCGCGCCGGACACCCAGGGCGCCGAAGCGAGCAACCGGTCCGCTCCGGAAAAGCGCTTCGAGGCGTAGCGGAGCCCGAGGACCGCGGCCATTCCCACGGCGACCAGGGTGGCCGCGAGGCCGACCGAGAACGACGCCACCATGCCGACGCCGAGCCAGAACTGCCCGATCCCGAGGCAGAGCAGCAGCACGGTGATCGCGGCCGGGCAGGGAATCAAGCCGCCCACCAGCCCGAATCCGATGGTCTGCGGCGCCGTTGCCCTGCCTCCGGCGAACCGGGTCTCGATGTCGCGGGCGTGCGCCCGGACATGCGCGTCGTCATCGTGAGGGTGACGGCGGTCGCGGCGCGCGCGGACGCGGCCCAAGGCCCGCCACAGCATGAACAGGCCGACCGCCATGACGATCGCGCCGGAGCCCGCGATGAACCAGGGCTCCAGCTTCTCGCCGATCATCTCGTCGCCCCAGGTCAGCGCCAGCACCGCCATCGCCCAGACGACGATGCTGTGCGAGAGCGCGGCGGAGACGCCGAGCAGGACCGCCTGGAACGGCGTTCCTCGGACCGCGACGATGAACGCCGCCATCATGGTCTTCGAGTGGCCCGGCTCGAGCCCGTGGAGCGATCCCAGCACCAGGCCGACGGCGGCCAGATACGGAAACGACGTCGAACCGTCCTGGATCAGGGAGATGAGGTCCATCGGACCGGCTCCCCGCTCAGAGATACTTGGCGATCTGCTTGAACTCGGCCAGCACCGCCCCCGTTCTCTATATCGCCCTGGTCTCCGCCGCGACGGCCTCGGCCGCGCCGCCGGGGATGTAGTAGCGGCCGATGTCGTCGCGCTTGAGGATGTCCTTCTCGCGCACCTCGCCCCAGGCGTGGAGGAAGTCGCGCCACGCCACGGCGCGGTGGCGGTCGACGAGCTCGGCGAATTGCAGCGGCTCCCGCACCAGCGTCGCCTCGATAGTGTCCGCGAGCCCGCTCACAGATAGTCCTCCAGCCTCACCCGGTCCTTGCCGTAGGCCTCGATCCGCTTGTAGAGCCATTTCGGGATGCCTTCCGGGATCGTCGCGTCGATGCCGAGCTTGGCGGTCAGCGGCAGCCCGCCCTGGCCCATCTCCCAGGCGCGGATGCTGGGATCGACATGCTTGCCGCGCGCGCCGGCCAGCGTGATCAGGTCCTGGTCGGCCTGCACCCGGAAGGTCAGCGCCCAGTCGATGTCGTCCGGGTTGTTGATGTCGATATCGTCGTCGGTGACGATGGCGAGCTTCACCTCCGCGACCGAGAGCAGGGCGAGCAGCGCGTTCTTGCCCTCGCCCGGGCGCTTGCGGATCGAGGCGATCAGCGTCCAGTAGCCGCAGCTTCCGACCGGCGCGCGGATCGCCACCGGCTCGACGCTGGCGACGCGGAGCGCCTGCAGCCCCGCGGCCTCCGTTACCGGCGCCGACAGCCAGTCGTTCTCCCACGGCATCTGCAGCAGGTAGAAGATCGGGTCGCGCCGGTGGGTGATGCAGTTGACCCGGAACACCGGGTTCCACTTCACGTCGCCCGAGATCTGCGAGAACTCGCCGAACGGCCCCTCGTCGGCGGTCCAGCCGATGGGGAGAATCTCGCCCTCCAGCACGATCTCCGAATCCGCCGGAACCTCGAGGTCGACCGTGCGGCATTTGACCATCGGCACCGCCGTTCCGTGCAGCCCGCCGGCGAGCTCCAGCTCGTCGTTGGCGATCGGCGCCTTGTAGGAGGCGGCCAGCATCTCGAACGGATGCACGCCCACCGCGACCGCGATCGGCAGCGGCTCGCCCCGGTCCAGCATGCGCTGGTAGTAGAACCGCATGTCGGACGGCGAGACCAGGTCGATGCCGGTCTCGCGCCTGTTGCGGTACATCAGCCGGTACGACCCGGCGTTGCGCCCGTATTCGGCGTCGCGCGAGACCACGAAGGTGCCCGAGATGTAGGGCCCGCCGTCATAGACATGCATCAGCGGGAAGGGCAGCGCCGTGAGGTCGACGTCGTCGCCCTCCATCACGACTTCCTGGCAGGGCGCGTTGCCGACCGGCTCGGGCGCGATGGCGCGCGCCGAGCGGGCCTCGAATTCCTGCGCGATGCGGTCCTCGGCGCAGCCGAGCACGATCGCGAGCCGGCGCCGCGACGACAGCAGCGCCGTCGCCACCCGCCATCCCGGATAGCCCTCTATCTCGTCGAACAGGACCGCCTTGTCGGTCTGCGCGGCGAGCCCCGACAGGTCGCGCGGATCGACCGGCTTCGCCACGCGCTGGATTTCGCCCGCGCCGTCGAGGTCGTGCAGGAAGTCCCGAAACGCCTTCTTTGCCATCTCACTCCGTCCCGCTGGGCCCCCATAATGGGCCGCGCGGCCCGAGGGTGACAAGCGCCCGGCGGTTCGACGCGATGCGGGCCCCCGACTATCATCGCGCCCGGCGCTGGATTGGGGGAGGTCGCCGCGTGGGCATTCGAACGGGCGCGGAGTTGATCGCCGGGCTCGACGACGGGCGCGAGCTCTATATCGACGGCGAGCGGGTCGGCGACCTCGCGGGCGATCCCCGCTTCGCCGGCGGGCTCCGGACCCTCGCCGAGCTCTACGACATGCAGCACGCGGACGGGCTTGTGGACGAGATGACCTATGTCTCGCCGAGCTCCGGCGATCGCGTCGGGCTCTCTTTCATCCAGCCCCGCAGCCGGGAAGACCTCGTGCGGCGCCGGGTCATGGTCAAGCGCTGGCACGACCACACTTTCGGCATGTACGGCCGCGCGCCCGATTTCATGAACGCGATGCTCTCCGGTTTCGGCGCCTGCCCCGGGGCGTTCGGCGAGTTCGGCGAGAATGTCCGGCGGTACTACGAGCTGGTGCGGGAGAACGACCTCGTCACCACCCACTCGCTCACCAATCCCCAGGTCGACCGCTCGAAGGACGTGTCCGAGCAGAAAGGGCCGATGGACCTTGCCGCGAAGGCGGTGCGCGAGACCGATTCGGGCATCGTGATCCGGGGCGCGCGGATGCTGGCGACGCTCGGCGCCTTTTCCGACGAGCTGGTGGTCATGCCGGCCCCGTCCTACCCGCTGCCCGACACCGGGCAGGCGAAGCCCTACGCCATCGGCTTC
The DNA here is from genome assembly GCA_028820505.1 of Defluviicoccus sp. Lineage (GTDB taxonomy): Bacteria > Pseudomonadota > Alphaproteobacteria > MPNO01 > MPNO01 > MPNO01. The sequence goes on along the minus strand of JAPPIT010000210.1, from coordinate 4,164 downwards.
GCGGTGCCGGTGGCGACGCCCGGCATGCGGCTGATCTGCCGTCCCGCCGTGGTCCACCGCGAGGCCGGCTCGGCGCTCGACTTCCCGCTCTCCAGCCGGCTGGACGAGACCGACTGCATGGTGGTGTTCGACGATGTCGAGGTGCCGTGGGAACGGGTCTTCCTCTACCGCGACGTCGACGCCTTCAATTCGATCTACCCCCGCACCGGGGCGGGCGCCGGCATGGCGCACCAGTTCGTCACCAAGAACCTCGCCAAGGCCGAGTTCATGATGGCGCTCGCCTTCACCCTGGTGCGCACCACGCGGATCGACGTGCACCAGCACATCCAGGGGATGCTGGCCGAGCTGATCAACTACGTCGAGGTCGTGCGCTCCTGCCTGATGGCGAGCGAGGCCGAACCCCGCGACGGGCCGGACGGGACCCTGCTGCCCGCGATGGGGCCGCTCGATGCCGTCCGCTTCCTCTATCCCCAGATGTTCCGCCGGAGCTGCGAGATCGTCCAGACGATGGGCGCGGGCGGGCTGGTGATGGTGCCCTCCTTCGCCGAGCTCGACGGGCCGGTGGGCGCCGACATCGAGACCTACTACCAGGCCGCCGGCGCCGATTCGCGGGCGCGGATCAAGCTGTTTCGCCTCGCCTACGACGCCGCGATGTCGAGCTTCTCCGGCCGCCAGCAGCTTTACGAGCGCTATTTCGCGGGCGATCTCGTGCGCGCCGCGGGCTTCCTCTACGAGCGCACCGAGAAGGAGCGGCACATCGAGCGCATCTGGCGTATCCTCGACGAGCTGGAGGCGGGCGGTCAGACCGCCGTGTAGCCCCCGTCGACGATCAGGTCGTGGCCGGTGACGAAGGCCGATTCGTCGCTCGCGAGGAAAAGCGCCGCGTCGGCCAGGTCCTCCGGCTGGCCCAGCCGGCCGATCGGGTGGAGCGGCACCAGAGCCCGGCGCACCGCCTCGATCGTCTGGTAGTGCGCGAGCAGCCTCCCGGTCTCGGTGGCCCCCGGCGAGAGCGAGTTCACGCGGACATTGTCCTTCGCGAAGTCGAGCGCCATCGACTTCGAGAGCTGGATCGTCGCCGCCTTGCTGGTGACATAGGCGGGCCGGTTCGGCACCACGACGCTGCCGAGCTGCGAGGCGACGTTGATCACGCTGCCGCCGCCGGCCGCGGCGATCTTCGGAATCGCGTATTTGCACATCAGGAAGATGCCGGTCAGGTTGACCCGCATCGTGCGTTCCCAGTCGGCGAGGTCGAGCTCGACGACGTTGGCCACCGGATCGCGGATCGCCGCCCCGTTCATCAGGACGTGGATGGCGCCGAACGCTTCCGCCGCGGCTTCGACCGCGGCTTTAGCGGATTCCGGGTCGGCGACGTCGCAATGCCGGGCCCGGGCCGTGCCGCCTTCCGCGACGATGTCGGCCGCCGTCTTCTCTGCGCCCTCCGCGTCGATATCGCAGACCAGCACCGAAGCGCCTTCCGCCCCGAAACGCCGCGCCGAGGCGCCCGCGATGCCGCCCGCCGCGGCCGTGACCACCGCGACCTTGCCGTCGAGCCTGCCCATCGTCCCGTCCCTTCCTTATGTTCGAAGGAGTCTGGCGGAACGGGAATGCCATGAACAGGCTGTCGATCAACCATTACATCTGCCCCGACGACGTGACCCTGTCCGAATTCCTCGACGCGACCGTCGCGGTTGGCGCGGGCGCAGTCGGCGTGACCGCGCGGGCGATCGCCGAGGTCGGGGCGGGGCCGCTCAAGGCGATGCTGGATGCGCGCGGCCTCGCGGTCTCGTCGCTCAACAGCGCGGGGTATTTCGCCGCGAAGGACGGCGCGCTCGTCGACGGTCACGACCGCCGGATGGTCGAGGCGGCGGCGGTTCTCGATGCGGGCGCCCTCTGCGTGATCTCGGGCGGTCGCGGCCCAGCGCGCTCCCTCGAAGCGGCGCAGTCCCGGGTCCGCGACGGGCTCCACGCGCTCGCGGAAATCGCGCGGGCAGCCGGGGTCCGGCTCGGGGTCGAGCCGATCCATCCGGTCGACCTGATGACCAAGGGGTGCGTCAACTCTATCGCCGACACGCTCGCTCTGATCGAGGATATCGACGGCGTCGGCATGATCCTCGACGTCAACCATTCCTGGTGGGACCCGGCGCTTCCCCGCGTTTGCCGACGCCACCGGGACCGGGTCGCGCTCCTGCAAATCTGCAACGTGGTCGAGCCCGAACCCTCGCGTCCGAGGCGGGAATTCCTGTCCGAGGGGCTGGTCGACATTGCCGGGTTGATCGCGGGGTTCGAGGCCGACTTCTATACCGGGCTCTACGAGTTCGAGATTTTCCCGCCCGACCTGCGCGGGCGTCCCTTCGGTCAGGCGCTCGAAGACGCCGCGCGGTTCATGCGGGCGCTGGCGGCGGGTTCCTGAGCGAGGCGATCACGCCGAGCGCGGTCAGCACCGAAAACGCGACGAACACCAGCGTCATCACGGACAGGAAACGATCCGGCGCCGAGGAGACCGCCGCCGTGCCCAGCCGGACCGAGATCAGGACCGTGACGATCCCCATCGACACCATCATGCCGAGCGAACGCATCTCGGCCGAGAGCGCCGAGGCCATGCCGCGCTCGGCGGGGCCCACGCTGGTCATGATGTTGGAGATGTTGGGAGCCGAGAAGAAGGCGAAGCCGAGCCCCTGGAAGACCATCACGGCGAGGACGAGGGCCAGCCCCGACCCGGCATCGAGAAACGCCGCCAGCACGGTCTGGCAGAGGATGAACGTCCCGCCGATGAAGGTGATGAGATGCGGCGGGAAACGGTCGGCGAGCCGCCCGCCGAGCGGGGCGAAGACCGCCATCACCACCGGGCCGACGATAAGGATCTGCCCCGCCCCCACCGGCGTGTGACCCTGAATGACCTGGAGGTAGATCGAGAGCAGGAAGGTCGTCCCCACGGTGCCGCAATAGATCAGGAACTGGACCAGCAGCGCCTGCGTCAGGCGCCGGTTGGCGAAGATCGCGCCGAAATCGAGCAGCGGGTTGGCGGATCGCCGCTCCGCCGCGATGTAGACCGCGCCGATCGCGGCCGCCGCCGCGAGCAGGACATAGCCCGCCGGTCCCTGTCCGAGGGTCGCCGACGCGGCGATAAGCGTGGCGATCGCCCCCACCAGCAGCACGCTGTTGACCGCGTTGACCGGCGCGGTCGGCATTTTCCAGCGGCTGGGCAGGGTAAACCGGGACAGCAAATAGGCGGCGAAGGGCGGGATGGCGGCGAGGAAGAACACCCAGCGCCAACCGAGGTGGGTGGTCACCAGCCCGGCATAATAGGGGCCGGAGGCGAGACCGATATAGGTCGCGGCGATGGCGAACCCGACGAAGCGTCCGATCTGGCCCCGCGGCGCGATGTCGGCGACGATGGCCATCGAGGTGGCGATCAGGAACGCCGCCGCCACCGCCTGCAGGAAGCGCATGACGATGACCAGCGGCATGGTCGGTTGCAGCCCGATCGCGAAGGTGGCGATGCCGAGCCCGATCAGCCCCCACTTGAACAGCGAGTTCTTGTCGGTCGCGTCGGCGAACCGGCCGATCGGCATCAGCAGCGCCGCCGCGGCGCCGAGGAACACCGTGTCGAGGAGGCTGAGCTCGAGCCCGCTCGCGCCGAACTCGCGCGCCATGGTGGGCAGCGGAACGCCGACGATGGAATGCATGAAGGCGCTCGCGAATTGCGACAGCGCGATGAACGCGATCACCAGCCAGCGCCGCCGCTCCTCCGCCATCCGGATCCCCTGCCGATCGAGGTCCGGCGACACTAGAGCCTGTCCGTTTCGGATAGAAGCGCCTTTACCTCGACCCCTCACCGTCATGGTCGGCCTCCGCCGACCATGACGGAAGAGAACGGAAGAAGCGGTTCCAACTAATGTCCCGATCGAGAAGTTCACATGATTTCAGGTTGGCTGTGCGGTCTCCCCAGCCCGGTCGCCTCTCCCGTCCGGTCAAGATGGGTTGGACCCGGCGCAAGGCGTCGGTACGGGCGGGCATCCTCCGGCACCCCTCTCCCCCTCTGTCGTCATGCCCGGACTTGTTCCGGGCATCCACGTCCCTCCGCCGCCTCGCCCGCGCCCGGCTCGCATCGCGATGCCGCAAGACGTGGATGCCCGGAACAAGTCCGGGCATGACGTGATGGGG
>JAPPIT010000157.1 GCA_028820505.1 Defluviicoccus sp. | reverse complement strand
GCCCTTGCAGACGTCGCACTGGACGTAGACGTCGGGCAGGAAGTGCATCTCGATCTTGATCTCGCCGTCGCCCTGGCACGCCTCGCAGCGCCCGCCCTTGACGTTGAAGGAGAACCGGCCTGGCTTGTAGCCGCGCGCCCGCGACTCCGGGAGGTTGGCGAACCAGTCCCGGATCGGGGTGAAGGCGCCGGTATAGGTCGCAGGGTTGGAGCGCGGCGTCCGTCCGATGGGCGACTGATCGATGTCGACGATCTTGTCGATCAGCTCCAGCCCTTCGATTCCCTCGTGCGCGCCGGGATGGGCGCGGGCGCCGTGGATCCGGCGCGCGATCGCCTTGTAGAGGGTTTCGATGATCAGCGTCGACTTGCCGCTGCCCGAAACACCGGTCACGCAGACGAACGCGCCGAGCGGGATGTCCGCCGAAATCGAGTCGAGGTTGTTGGCGCTCGCCCCCTCGATGCGGATGCGGCGGCCGGGCTCTACGGGACGGCGTTCTTCCGGCACTTCGATGGCGCGGTCGCCTCGGAGATATTTGGCCGTGAGGCTTTTCCGCGAGCGTATCACCGCCTGGGGCTTCCCGGCGGCGACGACCTCGCCGCCGTGGACGCCGGCGCCGGGGCCGAGGTCGATCAGGTGGTCGGCGCTCCTGATCGCCTCCTCGTCGTGTTCGACGACGATCACCGTGTTGCCGAGGTCGCGGAGGCGTTTCAGCGTCTTGAGCAGCCGCACGTTGTCGCGCTGATGCAGCCCGATCGAGGGCTCGTCGAGGACGTAGAGCACGCCCGTCAGGCCGGAGCCGATCTGCGAGGCGAGCCGGATACGCTGGCTCTCGCCCCCGGACAGCGTCGCCGAGCTGCGCGAGAGCGTCAGATATTCGAGCCCGACATTGGCGAGGAAGCCCAGCCGCTCGTTGATCTCCTTCAGGATCGAGCGCGCGATCTCCTGGCTCGTGGGCGGCAGCGTGGGCGAGAGCGCCCGGAACCATTCGGCGGCCTCGGCGATCGACATTTCCGCGACCTGGCTGATGTGAAGCCCGGCCAGCTTGACCGCCAGCGCCTCCGGCTTGAGGCGCATGCCGGCGCAGGTATCGCAATCGTCCACGTTCTGGTAACGCCCGAGCTCCTCGCGTACCCACGACGAATCGGTTTCGCGGAAGCGGCGCTCCATGTTGGGCAGCACGCCTTCGAACGGGCGGTCGATGGTGTAGCTGCGCTTGCCGTCGTTGTAGGACATCTCGACCGGCGTTTCGCCGGTGCCGTAGAGAATCCCGTCGCGGACCGTGCGGTCGAGCTCCGCGAACGGGGTCGCGGCGGAGACGCCGAAATGGCGGGCCAGCGACTCGAGGGTCTGCTCGTAATAGCTCGACGAGGAGTTCGCCCACGGCGCGACCGCCCCCGCGCGCAGCGACTTGCCGGGATCGGGGACGACGAGATCGGGATCGAAGAACATGCTCGTCCCCAGCCCGTCGCAGGCCGGGCAGGCGCCGAACGGGTTGTTGAAGGAGAACAGCCGGGGCTCGATCTCGTCGATGGTGAAGCCGGAAACCGGGCAGGCGAACTTGGCCGAGAAGATCGTCCGTTCGCCGTCGTCGGCATTCTCCGCCACCGCGATTCCTTCGGTCAGCGCGAGCGCGGTCTCCAGCGAATCGGCGACCCGGTTGCCGGGATCGGGCCGGATCACCAGCCGGTCCACGACCACCTCGATGTCGTGCTTGAGGTTCTTGTCGAGCGCCGGCACGGCGTCGATGTCGTGCAGCGTCCCGTCCACCTTGACCCGGGCGAAACCCTGCTTCTGGAGCTCGCGGAACTCCTTGCGGTACTCGCCCTTGCGCCCGCGCACGATGGGCGCCAGCAGGTAGATCCGCGTGCCTTCGTCCATCGCCTGCATGCGGTCGACCATCTGGGAGACCGTCTGGCTCTCGATCGGAAGGCCGGTGGCCGGCGAGTAGGGGACGCCCACGCGCGCGAACAGGAGCCGCATGTAGTCGTAGATTTCCGTCACCGTGCCCACCGTCGAGCGCGGGTTGCGGGACGTCGTCTTCTGTTCGATGGAAATCGCCGGCGACAGCCCGTCGATCGAATCGACGTCGGGCTTCTGCATCAATTCGAGGAACTGGCGCGCATAGGCCGACAGGCTCTCGACATAGCGCCGCTGACCCTCGGCATAGATCGTGTCGAAGGCGAGGGTGGATTTCCCCGAGCCGGACAGCCCGGTCAGAACGACGAGCGCGTTGCGCGGAATCTCCACGTCGACGTTCTTGAGATTGTGTTCCCGGGCGCCGCGAACGACGATCTTGGATTGCATGCCGCTTCGGACTGTTCCATCGGCCTTCCGGAGCAGAAATACAATCGCCCCGACCGGCCTGCAACGGTCCTGTCTGATAACCTGCGCCCGAGGCTGGGGAGAGGGCCAATGAAGCGCTGCGCGATCATCGACGACTATCAGGGCTGCGCGCTCGACATGGCGGACTGGGACGCGCTCGCGCCCGACGTCGAGGTCGAGACCTTCCGCGACCATCTTGCCGACGAGGATGCGCTCGCCCGACGCCTCGGCGGGTTCGAGATCGTCTGCGCGATGCGCGAACGGACGCCGTTTCCGCGATCCATGTTCGAGAAGCTGCCCCGGCTGGAGCTCCTGCTGACCAGCGGGATGCGCAACCTCTCGATCGACGGCGCGGCGGCGCGGGACCACGGGGTGACAGTGTGCGGCACGCCCGCGGTGGGCACGCCCACGGCGGAGCTCGCCTGGGGGCTGATCCTCGCGCTGGCGCGCTCGATCCCGGCCGAGGACCGGACGATCCGCGCCGGGGGCTGGCAGGAGACGCTGGGCGTCGGCCTGGAGGGCAGGACGCTCGGCGTGATCGGGCTGGGGCGGTTGGGGAGCCGGGTGGCGAGGATCGGCAAGGCGTTCGGGATGGAGGTCGTCGCCTGGAGCCGGAACCTGACCGAGGAACGCTGCCGCGAGGTCGGCGCCGCTCTCGCCGACAAGGAAACCCTGCTGCGGACCTCCGACGTGGTGACGATCCACCTGCTGCTGAGCGGGCGCACGCGCGGGCTGATCGGCGCATCCGACCTCGCCCTCCTCAAGCCCGAGGCCTTCCTGGTCAACACCTCCCGCGGCCCCATCGTCGACGAGGCGGCGCTGATCGACGCGCTCCAGAGGCGAGCGATCGCGGGCGCCGGGCTGGACGTGTTCGACGTCGAGCCGCTGCCGGCGGACCACCCGTTCCGGCGGCTGGAGAACACGGTGGTCACGCCGCATCTGGGCTATGTCTCGGTCGAGAACTATCGGTGCTACTACCCCGCCATGGTCGAGGACATCCGGGCGTGGCTGGACGGCGAGCCGGTGCGGGTGCTCGAATTTTGAGACCCCGGGCCCGCGCCGTCGACACAGGCATCGGGTAGGCAAATCGCTGCCGGGTCGGCATTCGCGCCCCGCAAATGCCGGGCGGGAATGTCGACATTTGCCGACTCGACTCGCCTGTCGACATTGCCGTCGGCAAATGCCGACCGTGCGCGCGCGGCACCGGGGAGTCGGCATATCCGATCCGCGGGTCGGCATGTCGCGGAACCCCTCCGTCATCGGGAGCGCCGCGTCGGTGGCGATGGCGGTCGCATGCATGTTCGTCTCCTCCGCATGGTGGGCGCGAGACCCGCGGCGTTTCTTCCGTTCCTCCGTCATGCCCGGAACGAGTCCGGGCATGACGGAGGAGGAACGGGCAGGGCGGT